>CAZNOB010000029.1:17313-38522 GCA_964574535.1 uncultured Granulosicoccaceae bacterium
CACCAATCACCATCACATCTTTGTCCTTAAATTCAAGCGCATCGCGAAAATCATGGGCGTGCAGGACGCGGCCTTCGAATTTGTCCATTCCTTCAAAGAAAGGTACATTCGGTGTAGAGAAGTGACCGTTAGCGACGATCACGTAATCAAAAGTTTCTTTAACTTGTTTGTCGTTGACGAGGTCATGTGCCGTTACGGTGAATTTGTCCTCGTCCTGATGATAGTGAACGTTTCTGACCGGGTGACGAAACCGGCACCATTCACGTACACCGGCTTTTTCAACACGTCCCTTTATATAGTCTGCAAGAACTTCCCGCGGGGGAAAACTTGCGATCGGTTTGCCAAAGTGCTCGTCGAAAGAGTAATCTGCAAACTCGAGACATTCTTTCGGGCCGTTGGACCACAAATAACGGTACATAGAGCCATGTACAGGTTCGCCGTATTCATCAAGACCCGTACGCCAGGTATAGTTCCACAGGCCGCCCCAGTCCTCTTGTTTTTCAAAACAAACTACTTCGGGAATATCTTCACCATTCTGCTTTGCAGATTGGAATGCCCGCAGGGCTGCAGTGCCGCATGGTCCGGCCCCGATGATTGCTACACGCTTTGACATTAATAGCTCCGTTGCTTCAAGTAGTATTTAGACAACCTAGTTTAATTTTACGCTGCTACTCTGCCACAGTTTGGCGACACGGTTCAATGTTGTTTTACAGCGATAATTACAACCATTGTTGTACCGATGTATATTTTACTTTGCATCAAGTTGCGCACCCAGTGCAGCAACGACCATCTGTTGAAAATGGTGTACAGCGTGTTCCGAGAGTTCACTGCGTTCGGGGTCTACGACAAATCGCCCCTGGTTGTAGCCATTTGATTTCAAGCCACGCTGGACACTTTCGCACAGCCCGATATCCTCTGGCTGAAGTACATTTTTTTGATAGTCCATTGCTTCTTGTAACTGTGGGCTTTGCTTCCCGTCCGGTACAAACCAGTCCTGATACTCTATCGTGTGGCCGACACCATTAGGTATCATTTGCAGTACCGACAGGTTTGGTTCTCCCGGGTAGGCCCAGAGCGACAGGTTCGGCCAAAGAAACCAGCCGGCGTAGCCAAAATCTACTTCACCTTTTTCAAATTTATATGCTGAATTGTCGGTAGATTTTGCAGCATTCGAAATATGACTTGAGTAAATCCCGCGGGGCGTTGAACGATAACTGTCCATATCAACAAGATCTACAAAGTCCCGGTGTGCTGTGTGGCAATGGTAGCACTCCAGAAAGTTATCCATCATGACTTTCCAGTTGCAGGCAACGGCATAAGTATCTCTTTGTGCAAACTTGAGCTCATCAACTGCGGGAACGTATTGGCGAATTTCTTTTTCCAGTTCACCTGCTTGTAGGACCAGCGGTTCTGCCTTGAGATCAAGGTTGACAAAAATCAGTCCGCAAAAAATTTCTACCTGCACGGGTTTCAACGAATAATCACACTTTGCAAAGCCTGCCATTTTGGCTGAATTACGCGCACCGATAAGGCTGCCATCCAGGTCGTATGACCAGGCGTGGTAGGGACATACAATCACGTTCGTGCGACCTCTGCCTGCCAGCAGTTCGTGCCCTCGATGTTGACATACATTGTAAAAAGCCTTGAGCTCACCCGCGCGATCACGTAATACGAAAATACTTTGATCATTGATGGCAAAGGTCAGATAGTCGCCATTCTCTGGCAATTGGCTGCTATGACCCGCGTAATACCAACTGCTTTGAAAGATCGCCTTGTTTTCCAGTTGATGGATCTGTTCATCCAGGTAAAAACGCGCTGGCAGCGTAAAAGAGCGTGTCGGATCAGTTAAAAACGGCGAGTCGTCGGTCTGGAGTTTCAGTAAATCGGTAGACAAGTGGATTCCTTAGAGTGCAATTTACGGGGAGCTCGCATAGGCTAAAGTGATTCAAAGTCCTGCACAAATGATATTATCCAGTGCAATTGGATAAGATTTACTAATGCAAAAAATGATGAGTCAACTGAGTAGCAAGCTTCCTCCGCTCGAGCCTTTGGTCGCATTTGAGGCTGCTGCACGCTTGTTGAGCTTTACAATGGCTGCCGAAGAGCTGAATTTGTCACAGGCGGCGGTGAGTCAGCGGATCAGGAATCTGGAAAATTCACTGGGTACAGCGTTGTTCGTGCGGAAACACAAGTCGGTACATCTGTCGTCGGCCGGACGTGAGTTTCAACACACCGTTTCAACCACGCTCCGGCAGTTGGCCAGTGCTGCCGCCGATCTTCGCGCCCCACAGAGTCGAACGCGGCTCACTGTAGCTGCTGATCAGTCCATCGCATCGATGTGGCTGATGTCGCGCCTGCCCGGTTTCCAGCAGCAGTTTCCTGAAATTAGCATCCGTCTGATCGCTTCCGATGACGAGCAGGATTGTCTGGATAGTGATATACAGTTAGCCATTATTCATGGCGATGGAAGTTGGCGGAATTTTGATTCTGAAAAGCTGTTTGATGAAGAGGTATTCGTCGTTTGCAGTCCGGCCTTTTTATCAAACAACAACCCACTGACTTATACGCAAATCGCTTGTCCCGAAGACCTGGTTGATCAGGTGTTACTGGAGTTAGAAGATAATCGATGGAACTGGATGAACTGGCGCGGGTGGCTCAGTGCCAGTGGTACAGATTTGCCGACCAGTCATCGAGGGTTTCAAATAAACAGCTACCCCTTGGTGATAGATGCGGCAAAAAACGGACAGGGTGTCGCACTGGGCTGGCGTTATCTTATTGATGATGACTTAGCCAGCGGCGCTCTGATAAAACTACTGAACAACTCGGTACGAACAGACTTTGGATACTATTTTGTGTGGCCGGCTAATCAGCCGTTATCACCGGCAGGATGTGATTTTCGGCAATGGGCTGTCGAGCAGCTTGCAGAGCAAAAATCTCTGTTTTGAATAAGCCGGATTCGCGAGGGCATGTCGGGTTCTTCAGTGCTGAATTAGATATTTGCTTGCGGTCATTCACTTGATTAAGTTCAATGGAAATACCCCCGGGTTTTGTTGACACCTGTGCTCGTTTGGATTCAAAGTAGGCTGCGAGTATTTCTGTTTGGCGCAAGCAGTCACCAGTACTTACCGTGTGTCCAAATTTGTACCGATGTTATGCGAAAAATGCTTATGTACCAATACTGTACCGATAAAGGCTGAATCATTGGATATCTATATTTTCAGCGGAAAAAATTGTCTGTCACTGACAATAATGGTACGTTCTAGTGGTACTTTTACAAGGCACGAATTGTACAATGGTGACAGCATCGGCGACTAACACGGTTCGTTGATTCTGCAGGCATTTTAAATCCTAAATTTAAGGGGGAATTAATGAAACTACAAACTCCAAAGGCTCTTAAAGCACTTGTGGTAGCGAGCAGCGTGGCATTGTTATCTGTCACCGGCGGGGTCGCCAGGGCTGCCGATAGCACTCAACCAATTGTTATTCCGATTCACAACTGGTCCAGCCAGATCGTGATGGCCTATGTCATCGGTGGCATGTTCGAAAGCATGGGAAGCAACGTTGAATATGTGCCGGCTGACGCGCAAGCGGTCTATGAATCAATTCGCAATGGTGATGTCACTATTTCCCATGAAGTTTGGCAGTCAACTTTTGGTAAGTCTTTTTACAACGCGATGGCCAAAGGCGGTGTGATCGATGCTGGTACACATTCAGCAACCACATTGGAAGAAATGGGCGTGCCGAACTGGGTGATTGAACAAGACCTTTGTCCAGGGCTGCCTAACTGGGAGGCGCTTAAAGATTGCCACGAGAACTTCACAACTCCTGATTCGGGTGGTAAAGGCCGCTGGCTCGAGGGGCCTCAAAGCTGGCACGGCGACTTAATGCCGGAGCGTCTTGAAGCACTGGGGCTGGCTGATAAGTGGACCGTTAAGTTTGCGGGTGGTGCTGATGCGCTGTGGACTGAGTTGGCTTCTGCGAAAAAAGAAGGACGCGGTACGGTTGTCTTTAACTGGACACCAAACTTCACTGATGCAGATGGATTCACCTTTATCGAGTTCCCGGAGTATAAAGAAGGCTGTCGTATTGCTGATGGCGGCGATGGAACTTGCGGATCACCAAAAGGCTGGTTGAAAAAAGCGGCTAACTACCGTTTTCCAAAAACACATCCTGCTGCCTATACAGCATTTACCAAACTGGATTTCTCTACCACGCAAATTGGTCAGATGGCTGCATTGGTCGATACCGACAAGTTGGACCATAAAGATGCCGCTAAAAAATGGCTTGCTGACAACGAAGACGTCTGGATGCCATGGACCAAGTAGTGCGTCGGGCTGCGCTTAGCCTGAACATACTTGTCTAGTGCTATATTGCAACAGGTGGCAGTTTTACTGCGGCGTTGAAGTACCGAAGAACCCCCCGTTGTGCAAACAACAGGGGGTTTTTTTGTGGACTATACCGAGTTAGAACCAACCAATAGAACCTATGACCGAATCATCTTCAAATTCAATTAAGCCCGTGATCCGTTGTGATTCCGTTTATAAAATATTCGGTGGCAATGCAAAACGCATGTTGCGCGAATCTAATGGTGTGGTTGATGCGGATAAATTCCAGGAGGCAGGTTGTATTGTCGGAGTAAACAATGCTTCTTTTGAAGTTTATCCGGGGGAATTATTGATCATCATGGGCTTGTCCGGATCAGGGAAGTCAACCTTGCTTCGTTGTATCTCAAGGCTAACCGATGCAACAAGCGGCAATATTTACATTGAAGGCGACGATATTCTGAAAATGAGTAACCGGCAGCTTATCAACCTGCGACGCAGCAAGATGGGTATGGTCTTTCAGAGTTTCGCGCTGTTACCACATAAAACGGTATTGGAGAATATTGCTTTCCCGTTACAGGTAAAGGGAGTGAGTACTAAAGATAGCATTCAACGGGCTACGGAAATGATTGATCTGGTCAGCCTTAGCGGTCGTGAGAATTATTTTCCCAGAGAGTTGTCGGGGGGGCAGCAGCAGCGCGTAGGGATCGCCCGGTCGTTAGCCATTGAGCCGGATATTTGGTTTCTCGATGAGCCATTCTCGGCACTTGATCCACTTATTAGAAAGGAAATGCAGGATGAATTTCTTCGTTTACAAGGTGTGTTAAGCAAGACAATTTTATTTGTAACACATGACTTTGATGAAGCATTGCGGCTGGCTGACCGTATAGCCATCATGAAGGATGGCGTCATTGAACAGCTCGATACGCCTGCTAATATTGTGTTAAACCCGGCAACAGAATACGTACGTAAGTTTACACAGGAAGTGCCACGTGAAAAGGTACTCAAAATTGAGTCTGTGATGGATGCCTACAGCCCGACCGACATTGTAAGCGATATAAAGGTACCGCGGGATGCATTAATTGAATCTGTCGCCGAGTCCGTGCTCAATGCCAATACACCTGTCTCTGTTATAGACGAAGCCGGGGAGGTTGTGGGTACGGTGCACCAATCAAAAGTGGTAAAGCTGTTATTCGGCAGCAAGTCTATTCAGGAACACGCATCATGATTGATGCGATACGTGCAAGAAAATACTTGCAGTTTATTTTGTTGATCTTTGTTTTTTTATTTCTCTGTACCATCATTGGTCCGTCAGAAACCAACTGGCTTTGGCGTTTGCCACCGCTGCTGAAAGAGCTGCCACTCATCATCAACAATGCTGTTGACTTTATGATGTTTGAATGGTGGCCGATTGAAGTGTACGACGCGGAGATTGAAGAGTACGAACAAAAACCCCTGCTAAGAGAAATAACTCGCGGAGTCTCGGGTGTCGTGTTGTTCCTGATTGAGTTCGTACGTGAAGTACTGCTGGGAGGCGTTAAAACGATCGTTACCTTCAGTGGCTGGGACTGGGCAACCGAAAACCAATGGGCTCGATGGCCCGCCTTGCCGTGGACAGTCGTGGCCGGTGGCGCAGCGATACTGGGCTACGCTCTGAGCGGAATTGGCCTTGCTGCGTTTGCGGGTCTTTCTTTGGTTTATATTGCTGTGTTCGGGCAGTGGGAGCCTTCAATGCAAACACTGTCATTTGTATTGATTGCAGCACCGGTGGCTATTTTTTTGGGCTTGTTACTTGGAGTATGGGGATACAAAAGCAAAAGAGTCGAGGCCATTCTTAATCCGATATTGAACGTCGCGCAGATCGTACCGCACTTTTCGTACTTAATTCCGGTGATGGTGTTTTTTGGCATCGGTGATCACGCGGGCGCGATTGCAACCATCATATTTGCGACTCCGCCAATGGTGCGCCTGACTATTTTGGGGCTTAAAAAGGTGCCGCCGGAGGTGGCTGAGGCCGGTCTGATGAGCGGTTGCGGTCGCTGGCAACTGCTTCGGCAGGTGCTTATTCCAACTGCGCGGCGGGACATCCTGATTGGTGTGAATCAAGTCATTATGCAATGTTTGGCGATGGTTGTTATTGCCTCATTAATTGGTGCCAAGGGACTGGGCAACGATTTGTTAATTGCGCTTAATCGCTTGCGAATTGGTCTGGCGCTCGAAATCGGTATTTGTATTGTTCTGATCGCCATTGTACTTGACCGAATGTCGCTGGCGTGGGCTAACAAGCAGACAGATTATTTTGCAGATCAGTCATTTAAGGAAAGGCATAAATATTCTCTGAAGTTCGGAGTGGTTTTTATTGTCGGTATTGTCGTTGCCTGGATCGGTTCATTTATATTCAAGGAAGGATTTAACTATCTGTACCTGATCCCTCATAACAAGGGCATCACAACCGAAGCGTTCTGGCAAGCTGGTGTGGACTGGGTGTGGGATACTTTTTTCTATACTCTGAAGGGATTTAATGAATGGCTGATCGTCGACGTCCTTATTCCTATTAAAAATGCCTATCTGGGCATGCCTGTAGTTGCCACTTTTACACTGGCGATGGGCACCGGTTTTATAGTGGGTGGCATTCGATCCGCACTCATCGTAGGCGGCTTTCTGTTGTGTATCGCATTGACAGAATGGTGGGACAGAGCTCTGATTACGGCTTACCTGATGTCTGTGGCAGTGGTTATCTCAAGTTTGATCGGAGTGGTGGTTGGTACGCTGTGCGCGCAGAATGCCACCACGTCGAGATTCATTCTGGGAGTCTGCGATACCTTCCAGACCTTTCCCTCGTTTATCTACCTGATTCCGGTCATGATGTTGTTTGGAGTGACAGATACGTCGGTACTGATTGCGATTGTGGTTTACGCCACGATTCCTGCCACACGATATACCGTTGAAGGATTGCGAAGCGTTCCAGAGTCCCTGCACGACGCCGGTTCGATGTCCGGAGTAAATCGTTTACAGCGTCTGTTGTCGATTGAATTGCCTATGTCGTTTCCCCATGTGGCGCTGGGGATCAATCAAACGGTGGTGTTTGCATTGTCGATGGTGATCATTGGTGCATTGATCGGGACCGATGATCTGGGGCAGTTGATCATAAAATCATTGTCCGACCGGCAAGGCGTTGGTAATGGTTTGATACTGGGTTTCTGTGTTGCGTTTATCGGGCTTGCGATTGATCAAATTTTGCGAACATGGGCCAATCAGCGCAAGCAAGCGCTGGGTATGGAGTAGCACCTGGTGTGCGTGTGTAAAATAGCGTAAAGCCGATTGGTGGCTTTGCGAGCGATTGGCCGGATTCTCAAAAAGAGTTCCGGCGTTGATCGATCATGGCAACGGTGCAGTGATTGCGTCCGGTTTTTAGTGCAAAAAACCGGGAAGACTATTATCGGCGTGATGGTTGCAGGCTCACATCCGCACCCGTGACTTGGTTGGATCGTAAAACGGATAACTCACGACGGTTGCTGGCAAACGTTTTTGATGGCCGTCCAGTTTACCTATTTCTACCTCTGTACCCGGTTCTGAATGTTCCACAGTTAATCTGCAAAGGGCGATATTTTTAGCCAGCTTTGGTGATCTGACAGCACTGGTTACAATGCCAACTTGTTGTCTGCCCACATGAACACAATCACCGTGTGCGGCGACTTCATCGCCATCAAGTTCAAGGCCCACCAGTTTTCTTTGCGGGTTTTCTTTACGTTTTAGCAGGGCATCCCGACCGATGAAATCTTCGGTTTTACTTTTAAGCGGTACGGTAAAAGAAATGCCTGCTTCAAACGGATCGGTTTCGTCGTTGAATTCGTAGTTCGCGAAAATTAAACCTGCCTCAATACGCAGCATATCTAAAGCTTCAAGCCCCAGCGGGGTTATTTTATCTGAAGCGCCCGCTTCCATGATGGCATCCCACACCTGCGAACCATCTTTCGGATGACACCAGACTTCATAGCCCAGTTCACCGGTATAGCCGGTTCGTGAAACCAACAGCGGAGTGCCTTCAGCATGGTCGAGTCTTGCGACAGAAAATCGGAACCACGCCAGGTCTTCCAGTGGTGTCTGGTCAGGCCGTGTCCAGATAATTTTTTTTAGTACATCACGACTCTTTGGACCCTGAACCTGAAGGTTATGCAATTGATCAGTTGATGACTTGACCCAGCAGTTTAAGTTGCGAATCTGCGCCTGCTGCCTTAACCAGATACCGCTATAGTCTGAGCCGCCTACCCAGCGAAAATTTGTTTCACACATTCTAAACACGGTGCCGTCATCAATCATTCCACCGTTTTCGTAACACATGGCAGTGTAGACGACTTGTCCAGGGGAGAGTTTTCGTACATCTCTGGTGACACAAGCCTGCAGTAACTTTTCTGCATCCGGGCCCAGTACTTCATATTTCCTAAGTGGTGACAAATCAGTAGCTATCACGCCTTCGCGGCAAGCCCAGTATTCGTCAATCGGGCCATGATTGTTAAATCGATTGGCAAGCCAATATCCGTTGTACTCAATGTAATTGCTGGTGAGTTTTGAGGTTCTTGAATGAAAAGCAGTTTCTTTGGTGAGTTGGGGGTCAGCATCTGGAGTCATTCGATAGGCCACTGCGGTCGAGAATTCGTTGTATGCAGGATATACCCGCACGTGGATGTCAGTCGGGTTCCAGCCGTTCGCGGGATCGATATCGTCAGGGCAGGCGGATGAAACACAAACCAGATCCTTCAGTGCCCGCAACAATACGTAGTCACCGGGGCGTGACCAGGGCTCATCTGAAAACAGCTGATTGTGATCGTCGTAGCCGGTATTAAAAAAAAAATTCATTGCCATCCAGCCTGGACGCGACGCTATTTCATGAGCTGACAGTGCGTGGTTAAAATTTTCACTGCAATTGATATGGCCAGGGTAGCCCGCATCGTCGTAGTACTTTGCCGTGCAGGCCAGGCCAAAGGAGTCATGTCTGCCACAGGTGTCGCGGATTACCTCGACCATTGCGCTCATGTCCTGATCATAGAACTTGGCATGCAGGCCCGGTTGCGGGTAAGCGTTTGCCATGAGTGTACGACTGGTGGTGGCGTCCAGGCAGCGTTCAATACCCTGTTCAAGTTGTTGTAGATCGAAGCATTGGAAATCACTGCACTCGCGTCCTTCGACATCAATAATTTGAATGTAGTCACCGGCTTTAACGGTGAAGGTGCGGGCGGTGCAGCGCTCAACGCGAAGGTCGAGTGACATATCGCCCAGAGGTTCCGGTAGTTCAGGCTCAGGATTATCTTCAGGGTTGGCTCGCGTAATATAAATCAGCAGATCTGTTGGCGGGTTTTGTTCATGCACCAGCATGTCGTTTGCGGGTGCGATGATAAGGCATGTCAGCTGACTATCAGCCACCGTAGATTGGCTATATCCGGCGGCTGTTTCACCGTCAAGAAAACGAATAGCAGTAATGTTCGTGGCGTCTATATGTCGCTTTTTCAGTGCGGAATTTATAGCGCGGATATTCTCAGTGTTTGCTGATAACAATGCCGATATTTTACCGTCACTGACGGTCGCGCAGTTGTGTTGCAATGCGTCGGGTTGGCATTTTCCGCTTTCGTCGAAGACGGCGACCTCGCAGGGTTGAAGTCCCTCGGGGTCTACAATGTTCAGTTCGTCACCTGGTCGCAAGTCCACCACCAGCATTCCACCGGCTTTCAAGGGGTAACGTTCCTGACCCTTTGGCAAGCTGTTTATACCGGGGTGAATTATTCCCGACGTACCCGCCGCCATCAGTGGATCGATGAGATACTGCTGCCCCATCGGCTCTCGTGACGCTTTTAGGATGTTCAACGGGTTGCCCCTATAAGATCACTGCGAGCTGTATCAAGATGGTCAATGGTATGTTTTTCTGCGGATTCGATATCGCGACTGACTATTGCCTCGAAGATCTGACGATGTTGGTGATTATAAATTTCAATCTGTGCGGGTTTTAAAATTTTATCCTTCATCGAGCTCCACTGTCGATGCGATCTGACATCATGTATGTGCTGGCAAAGCCATATCATCAGGGCATTGCCGGTGCACTCTGCCAATGCCAGGTGATAGGACTGATCTGCTTTGGTAAAGGACTCAGGGCTGCATTGATGGGTTAGTTTCTCTAGTTCCAGTAGTTCGCTTTCAAGCTTGCCCAGAGCGATAGCGGTGGCGTTTATCACCGCGAGTCGTGCAATTTGTGGTTCCATCCCCAAACGAACATCAATCAGTTCAAGCGGGCTGGTTATATTTGCGATTTCAGTTTCATCGGCTGTGGCGTGATGATTGACAAAAGTACCGCTACCTACGCGACGCTCAATCAGCTTGAGCTCTTCCAGTTTCTCCATAGCCGAGCGCACAGTGCCGCGCGAGCAACCGAACTGTTCAGCCAGTGAACGCTCGGCAGGGAGGCGTTCATCGTGACGGTATTCGCCGGCCAGGATTTTACGGCGTAGCTCGGCAGACAGGCTACCGGCGTCAATGTTGAAACTGGTCGCGGGTTCAGTCATGGCGAGTTTCTGATTCCGGATCATTTGACACGGCTTTCCTCCCCGAAAAGCGATGTGTGTTGCTGTTGAGTTTGCGCCTAAACCACAATTGCCCCGCACTAGTGGTTCATTATTGGGTGGTATTGGTTCAAAAATGGTTACGCAATTTAGCTGTTTATTAAGCTACTCGTTTATTATTCAATTTACAACTTACCGCTTAATTAATAGTGATTTTTATTACAACTCCAACGATTGAGGTTTGAGGTACTGGAAAATCGGGTTGAAACAGGGTTATAGTATTAGACTGGAAAGGTACACAATTGGGTTAAATTGATTAGCCAATACCGATTGAGTTCATTTTTCAATGCTTGCCGTGAAGTGGTGTTCAATCCATCACGTCGGCGTGACTAAATAAAATACTATTGGGGGAGCCAGATGACAGAACTCGAAAAGTACGTCAGTGCACCAGGTCGTGAAAAGCGGATCAAAGACGTTCGTAAAAAGATTAATGAACTTGGTATTACCTATATTTACTACCAGTTTATATCGGTAACCGGTCGTATCGTTGGTAAAGGTATTCCTGCGAATCACTGGGAACGTACTGCTGAAAAAGGGTTCCAGCTGGTCTATGGTGCCACGGCTAATTTGTTTACCAACCGTGCAGGTGATTACATCGGCTATGGCCCGGAGTCATCCGAAATGGTGGGTATTCCCGATCCTGAAACTTTCGTTCAGCTGCCGTGGGACAAAAAGGTGGCGCGGGTTTACTGTGTCTGTTTCCGTAATCGGGAGGAGAAAGTTAACCCTGGCGGGCATCTGACTTCTGATTGTCGCGGTAACCTTATCTTTCAACACGAAGCGTTTAAAAAGAAACACAAGATGGATCTGCGCTGTGGCACAGAGCCTGAGATGATGTGGTTGAAAAAAGGCGAAGACGGCAAGCCTGATGGTGGGTTTTCAAACCCATACTGTTATCACATTGATCAGTTTGAATCACTTCGTCCCGTGTTTATGAAGGTGCTTGAGTATTCTCAGGCGATGGGTCTCGATATGATCCAGGGCGATCACGAGGATGCGCCGGGCCAGTTAGAAATGAACTGGCAGTTCGATGATGTCCTTAGAAACGCAGATCGGCTATCCACTTACCGGCAAATCTGTGCTCAGGTGGCGCGTGAATTTAATTTAATCGCCTGCTTTATGACAAAGCCGTTTATGGGTGTGTCTGCCTCCGGGTGTCACCATAATACCTCTCTGTGGAAAGGCGGTAAGGATGTCGTCAATAAAATTATATACGATAAGACGGCTGATCTGCCGGGCTTGCCTGATGTCTTTACCTATCGTGAAGGCGGTACCAACACCTTTATGCCAGATGGTAAAAAAGATTTGCAAAAGCCAGGCAAGGTCGGCTTGCACGCTATCGGCGGCACCATGAAGCACATTAATGCCATGACAGCCATTGGTTGTTCTACGGTTAATTCATACAGAAGATTGTGGGATACCGGTTTCTGGGCACCTGTGTTTGCAGATTGGGGTTATCAGAATCGTACCACTGGAATGCGCGTTTCCGCACCGGGTCGATTCGAGTTTCGCTCTGTCGATTCGATGGTAAATCCGTATCTGATGGGGTCTGCGATACTGGCCGCTTTCGAAGACGGTATCGTTAACAAGATTGATCCTGGTGACCCTGAAGAACGTAATATTTACGAGGCGATGGAAGCGGGTAAAGAGGTTAAGAAGTTACCTATGTCATTGGGTGAAGCGCTGATTGCACTACGTGATGACAAGGTCATCCGCGATTCAATGCCAGATGAGATGTACAAGGTTTTCTCGGAGTATAAATCTGATGAATGGGAGACCTTCATGGCTACTGTGACGGACTGGGACACAGATACCTACATGGATTGTCTGCCTTAATCACTTAACACCAGTTACAACACGTCAGAGATGCCGCTTTTTCGGCGGCATCTTCTATTGCCAGTTTTTTTGCCATAAATTTAAGTGGAGGGTATGCCATGTGCGGCATCGCCGGATTAATTCACCGCGGCAGCAGCGCTAATATCGGGTCTCAAATGACCTCGATGTTACAAGCGCTGAAACACCGTGGTCCAGACTCAACGGGTTTTGCACTGTACGGTGACGGGGCCAGCAAAGATCATGTAATGCGTTTTAAAGTTGCAGAGCAGGAAGATCTGGCCTCAGGCTTTGATATTCATCAGGAGATTGTTGATCGCAAAACAATCGTAGATGAGCGCCTGAAAGAGCTGGGTGTCACAATGAAGGATCAACAAGACGTCACTGAGTACGCGTTCCGATATACCTTTGGTTTTGATGGTGATCTAAAACGCGTTATTGATTTTGTGGAAGATATAGAAGGTGTTGAAATACTTTCAATCGGACATGCGCTGGAGTTGATAAAAGATCTGGGGGATGCGACGGTTGTTAGCGATCAATACAAATTGAGTTCCTTCAACGGGACGCATGCTATCGGACACACTCGCATGGCCACGGAATCGGACGTAGACATCCGTTCGGCGCACCCGTACTGGGCGTATCCGTTTAGTGATGTTTCTGTGGTTCACAACGGACAACTGACCAACTACTGGACAGGCCGTCGTGCGCTTGAGCGTGAGGGGCATCGATTCATGTCTGATTGTGACTCTGAGCTCATTGCAGTTTATCTGGCGCATCGAATTGACGCTGGCGATGATTTGCACACTGCCATGAGCCGATCTGTCGATGAGCTTGATGGCGTTTTTACCTATCTGGTTGCCACAGCAGACTCGCTGGGTATGGCGAAGGATGTGATGGCTGCCAAACCCATGGTGCTTTACGAGAGCGACACACTGATCGCGCTGGCTTCAGAAGAAGTAGCTATTCGCAGCATTTTTCCACATGAAATAGATACATTTGATCCTTACGAGGGGGAGGTTCGGGTATGGCAGAGCTAAATTCAGATCACGAATCACATAAGCTCGGTATGCATACCGAGCAATTGTCAGGTCGTACACAACAAGTTTTTTTCTCACCATCGGCTGAAGAAAACTTCATCTACCCTGATGGCATCGATGTCGATTTTGCCAAGGCAACCGAGTTCGATGCAGGACCCATGGAAATTCGCGATGTTAATTTAAAAATTCGCGAACTCATGAAAGAAGGCTACGGCACAATCACTATTAAGAACCCCGGTGCAAAGCACTCTCTCGGGGTGGGCATACTTAATCGCCTAAATCTCAATTTTGAAGGCAGTCTTGGCTACTTCGGTTGTGGTTTATGTGACGGCCCGAATATCCGCATCAGTGGTCGAGTCGGATGGTCATGCGCAGAGAACATGATGGCAGGCACCATAGTGGTTGAGAAAAATGCAGGATCAACTTTTGGTGCTGCCATCCGTGGTGGTGATCTGGTTTGCAAGGGCGATGTCGGTTCGCGAACCGGTATTGACCAAAAGGGCGGCACTATTATTGTCGGTGGTCGTGCAGGTGCTTTTAGTGGGTTTATGATGCAGCGCGGACGCATGATTATTCTTGGAGATGCAGGTAAAAACCTGGGCGATTCAATGTACGACGGAACGATCTTTGTCGGTGGCAAAATCGAAGATCTCGGGGTTGACGCGGTTGAAGGTGAAATGACTGATACTGAAGCAAGCTGGCTTGAAGCCAAGTTATCACTTTATGGTATGGAAGCACCTAATGGTGTGAAAAACCTGACCAAGATCGTGGCTGGTAAGCAGTTGTGGAACTACGACAATCTAGAGCCTTCAGAAAAGAAGCTGGTGCTTTAAGCAAGCAACAGCAGAGGATTTCAAATGACTAAAAGAAATAAAGAAGTTATCGGTCAGAGTTTCATGTTCCCGCCGGAAGTGATCGATGACATTCATATCAAGGCGGAACTCGGTCGGTATCGGATGCGAGGGTTCTCGCTGTTTAAAAAGATTCCAACCTGGGACGACTTAACCTTTATGCCCGGCACGCTGACTCGATTTGTAATCGAAGGCTACCGTGAAAAGTGTATTACAAAAACAGTTCTCGGCCCACGCGCCAAGCGGCCACTGGAGCTTGATATTCCAGTGTATATCACCGGTATGAGCTTTGGTGCTCTGAGCTTTGAGGCAAAGACTGCACTGGCACGCGGTGCGACCATGGCCGGTACAGCTACTTGTTCGGGTGAAGGTGGAATGATTCCTGATGAACGCCGTTTTTCCGAGAAATGGTTTTACCAGTGTATTCAGTCACGCTATGGTTTTAACCCGCATCATTTGCGTCTGGCGGATGCCTGTGAGTTTTTTATCGGGCAGGGCTGTAAGGTCGGTTTGGGTGGGCACTTAATGGGTCAGAAAGTAACTGATCAGGTAGCCGAGATGCGTTCATTGCCCGCCGGCATCGATCAGCGTTCTCCAGCGCGACATCCTGACTGGCTGGGACCGGATGATCTGGCTCTTAAAATTCAGGAAGTGCGCGAAGCCACCAACTGGGAAATTCCCATTCAGCTGAAGCTGGGTGCGGCCCGGGTATACGACGATGTTCGAATGGCGGCTAAATGCGACCCCGACATGATCTATATCGACGGAATGGAAGGGGGCACGGGTGCGGGTCCGCACATCGCTACGGAAGAAACCGGCGTTCCTGGTATCGCTGCAATCAGACAAGCGCGCAAGGCACTGGACGATGTCGGCAAATCCGGTGAAATATCTCTGGTTTATGCGGGCGGTATTCGTAACGGTGGTGACCTTGCCAAGGCGATTGCACTGGGTGCAGATGCCGTGGCAATCGGTCATTCGTCACTGATGGCTCTGAACTGCAACAAGGATATCCCCGAGGCAGACTACCCCAATGAAATGGGTGTGGAAGCCGGCCACTGTTATCACTGTCATACCGGACGTTGCCCGGTAGGCGTTGCTACTCAGGATCCCAAGTTGCGTCAAAGGCTCGACCCGGATGCGGCGGCCGAACGCGTATACAACTTCCTGCACACGCTGACGATCGAAGCCCAGTTGCTGGCCCGTGCGTGCGGCAAGACCTACATGCACTCACTGGAGCCCGAAGATCTGGCCGCACTGACAATGGAAGCATCCGCGCTTGCTCAGGTGCCATTGGCTGGTTCACAACATACCGTCGGTCGTCCCGACATGACTCGCTACTAGGAGATTCGCATGTCTAAAGATATTGATCACTTTATCAACACCGATGGGCTGGACTCTGAGCGTGAGAAAACCATTGGTCAGCATATCGGCTACCGCTATGACGTCAACCTGGTACCTGACTATGCGCGCATCACGCCTTTCCTCACTAAGTACATGGAAACCATGGGCTGGCAGGATCTAAATTGGTTGGAAGACGTGCATATGGGGTACGAGGAAAATCGCGCGGCGGTCTTTGACAGAAACATCAATGGCTGGGTTACCGTACCCGAAGAGATGGAAATGCCTGACAACCAGCAGGACAGAGACATGATTGCCAGGGAGTTGCTGATCAAATTTCAGATGTCTCCGGCACACCCGATGGTTGAGTTGAATAAGGCTTACGCGAAGTTCTAGTGGGTCTGGTCCTTGCCAATTCGATTGGTGAGGGCGTTTACAGGTAATGTCGTCGCAGCGTTGACGACAATACTCCTTGATAAATTTCGCCCCGTCATAAATACTAGGCGGGCGAAAAATAACGAGTAATTCTCATGCAGAATTACATGATGAACGGCGCGTTCCCATTGGCGGCTCTTGTGGCCATCTCGGAGAATCTGTGCCTTTAACGGCAAAGGCAAGCATGGTGTTTGTATGCCGCACAACAGGGGGAGTCTATGAACGAAGAATCAGTGCAAGCCGCGATCGACGCTGCGCTTGCAGGCCATACAACCATCAACCTTGAGATTTATTATTGGTGGTGTACGGCACTTATGATCGCTATTCACGCAGGCTTCCTTGCCTACGAAATGGGTGCATCTAGAAGTAAAAACGCACTTGCCTCCGGCGTGAAGAATATTCTTGCCTTTGCCTTCATGATTCCCACCTTCTTCGCTTTTGGCTGGCTTATTTATCTGGCAGGGTATTCCTGGCCATTTGGAGCTGACGGTAGCATTGATCTTCTGGGTTCTTTCGATGTCGCAGGCGACGGCCAGGGCGGAATTCCCTGGAGCCACGCGATGGGTCCAAACCTGCAGGACCAGGCCACAGGGGTCTTCTGGGCGGCATTTACTCTATTTGCCTGTACCACAGCCTCTATTTACTCAGGCGCGGTGATCGAAAGAATCAAGCTCAGTGCGTTTATCATCACAGCGGTATTTCTGGGATCAGTGGTATGGATCCTCGGGGCAGCATGGGGCTGGCATCCGGCAGGCTGGATGGTAACGGAATGGGGTTATCGGGATGTTGCAGCGGCTGGTGTGGTGCATACCATTGCAGGCTTTTTTGCACTCGGTATTTTGATTCCGCTGGGACCTCGAATCGGAAAATATAATGCTGATGGCTCAGCCAATGATCTGCGTGGCCACAATATGCCGCTGACTGTCACTGGTCTAATGATGATTATCATTGGTTTCTTTGGTTTTCTTGGCGCTTGTCTAATTTACGATCCGGCCGGGCAGTGGGTGAACATCTACGGCGTCCCGTCTAATCTGTCTGCGTTTGCCTTTAATACCTTGATGGGTATGGCTGGCGGTATTATCGGCGCTTACTTTCTGACCCGCGACCCTTTCTGGATGATGTCTGGCGCTCTGGGCGGCATTTTCTCTGTAGCAGCAGGTCTTGATCTTTTTTATCCGCCGCTTGCTTTTCTATTAGGTTTTATTGGTGGTTGTCTAATTCCGATTGCTGCTAAAGCCATCGAGAAGATGGGTATCGATGACGCCGTTGGCGCTGTTGCGGTCCACGGTGTTTGTGGTGTCTGGGGTGTATTGGCAGTGGGTATCTTCTGCGCAGGATATCCTGCTGTTGGTGATATTCCCGCGATCAGCTTTATCGGTCAGGCTAAAGGTGCCGCTACAATGGCGCTGTTAGGATTTGTACCAGCCATAATATTGGGTTACATTCTGCGATTGTTCGGTTTACTTCGGGTAAGAAACGAAGTTGAAATTCTCGGACTTGATCCTGCTGAAATTCCGTCACAGGCTTACCCTGAGTTTGCCGTTTGGGAAGAAGCCAGATCAGAGCCAGCGCCGCGTGGCCCGGGTCGTTACGAGCGTTCACACAGAGATGCGCCACCGCCCCCTCCGCCTCGCCGTGACGAGGGTTACCCACGTGACCGACCAGTTATGCGCGACCGACCAGACAATCTGGATCGGCCTCAACCACCAACCAGGAGATCTTAAATGAACTCAAGTCCTGTTGAAGCTATGGAAGGTGCTGCGGCCATATTCACTTTTGCCGACAAACCCGGCATAGTCCAAGGTATATTTTGGGCCATGTGTGCGGTGTTAGTGGTAGTGGTGGTATCTAGCATCATTCATGAAATCAGAGTGGGATCAAAAGTCGCTCGTCGTCGTAATCGATACTAACTTCTGAGAAACGTTGCCGAGGCCTCAGCATTAGCTGGGGCCTTTTTTATTTTGACAAGTTGAAAAAACCGCATTCTTACGCAATAGCTTGTGTACTTAAAGAACCTTGAGTTGGAAAGACCCGATACTCATAGCGGCAATGCCAGCGGAGATCCCAGAAGTAGCCGGACGGTGAGTCAAGGTCTGCCAAAGAGCGTTAGTGATACACCTGAATGAGTCGGAAGGTTGAATACGCCGGCTGTTGGTAATACCGATTAAAGCGCTGATTAACATCAGCAGGGGTCAAGATGATGGGCGAAAGCAACCATCCACTAAAAGAATATTTTGTCGGTTGGCAATGTCGGCTTAGACAGCATGCAGTGCGGAAGGAAGAGGGTCGGCCCGGTTCCGGTATGAAGGCGGGGTTGTTTGTAAAAATAAGTGATCGCGATCTGGGGCCGTTGAATATTAATATTGTACAAAAAGATCCCGAAGAGATCACCGCGGAGTTCAGGCATGTGGTGAAGAAAACTCACGATCCTAAAATTCGTCGTGAGTCTGCACTTAAAATTCTCAGCTCAGCTTATTATCAGTACCCCAAAGACTTTGATGAAACATTAACTGCGACTTTTATTCTAGGTTCAGAACTCGCCTCGCTCCTGATAGAGCAACAAGAGTGCGAATTGGTTTTCGAGCAATATCAGCAGACTTTCCGATTGAATTGTAAGGTCGCAGAACTACCTGAAGGTAGTCTTCTGTATCAGGCTACCTACTGGCACAACTATATGTTTAACGCCACATTGCCGGCAAAAGTTCATGTGTTAGGCTTTACGCCTAACTGGGACACCAGTATTGCCGATCCGCAAAATACCAGGCCATAGGTGGCTGTCCGAGAATGAATGATCTGCTGCGGAAGCGATACTTAAGTCAGTTGTTTCGTTCGATCTCGTTTAACCATTACTCGCCTCTATTGCTCATGCTGCTGGCCAGCTAAATGTCTCTCTTCAAGGCCGGACAATATAACTACGATGATCTGTGTCGTCAGTTCCGATGGAATATCGCTGAACAATTTAATATTGGTGTAGCGGTCAGTCAATTCGGACTTCTTGATCCGGAACGTATAGCTCTGTATTACGAAAATGATTCTGGCGGTACACGGCAGGTCAGTTTCGGGCAGTTACACCGCGACTCTAATTCACTATCGAACGCCCTGGTGTCTTTAGGTGTGAATCGTGGTGACCGTGTAGGAATTGTTTTACCGCAACGGTACGAGGCCGGCATGGCTCATGTAGCCACCTATAAAATTGGCGCTGTGTCGCTACCGCTATCAGTGATGTTTGGTGAAGATGCTCTCAAGTACCGTCTGGAAGATAGTGGTGCAAAAGTGGTGATCACTGATGCATTACATCGTGATTTGCTTGAATCTCTTAAGCATGAACTGCCGGAATTGCAGTTAGTGATTGATTGTGATGATCATACTAACGCAGTGGGCCTTGAATCCTTGCTGGTTAAAGCGCGTGATAAATATACCGCTGTGGATACCTGTTGTGATGATCCTGCATTTCTCATTTACACTTCCGGCACTACCGGACCACCCAAGGGGGCACTGGGTGCGCATCGTTGTTTAATAGGCAACCTCACCGGGTTTGAATTATCGCAAAACTTTTTTCCGCTTGAAAATGATGTCTTCTGGACGCCTGCTGACTGGGCGTGGACTGGAGGCCTGCTGGATGCGCTGTTGCCTTCCTGGTACTACGGTATTCCGGTACTTGGTTATGAGACTACAAAGTTTGACCCGGAACGTGTTTGTCGCTTGCTGCAAAAATACCGTGTGACAAATGGTTTTATTCCTCCCACCGCATTAAAAATGTTGCGTCAAAGTGACATGATTGATCAATTTGATTTTCATTTTCGAAGCATTATGTCTGCTGGAGAAACGGTTGGTGCTGAAATATATCATTGGTCGGAAGAAACGTTTGATGTTCAGATTAATGAAATGTGTGGTCAGACGGAGTTCAATTACATCGTCGGTAATTGCTCGGCACTTTTTCCTGTCAAGCCGGGGTCTATGGGTAAGGCGTATCCGGGGCATCGGGTTGAACCGGTAGATGCAGAAGGAAATATTATGCCGGTTGGAGAAACCGGTGAGTTGGCAGCGCATCGCGATGACCCGGTGATGTTCCTGGGTTACTGGAACAATCAAGAAGCCACTGAGGGTAAATATCGCGGCGAGTACTGGGGTCTCGGGGATCTTTGCTATCGTGATGAAGATGGTTATTTATGGTTTCTTGGCAGGGATGATGATGTTATAACGACTGCCGGTTACCGGGTAGGGCCGGGGGAGGTGGAAGACAGCCTGATTAAGCACCCCGCGGTAGCACAGTGCGCAGTAATCGGTATTGATGATGCCTTGCGTGGCCAGGCTATTAAAGCCTACATAGTTCTGGCAGAAGGGATTGTTGCATCAGATGAACTGGCCACCGAGATTCAAAATTCAGTGAAAAATCGATTGGCAAAACATGAATACCCCCGTCACGTTGAATTTATCAAACAATTACCAATGACAACTACCGGTAAGATCAGAAGGGTTGCACTACGTGAGCAGAGTCGCCAGGCGCCCGCCAGGTAGAATTGTTTCAGCTTCGGGAGTATGAATATGCCGGGGCGAGTATTTTGATCCTTTGAGACTTAATCGTTGTACAAATGGCGGCTGTTATCATCACCAGTAAGTTCTGTGCTTGTTGGGGTAATCCAGTTTGCGGCAGGGATAGAGACCATGTGATATTGCATTTACCGCTTTTTTTCCGTTACGCTGATGTGATTAAAAATTTCCTCTGTGACCCGTTACGTTGTTATGCATAAAAAAATTCATATTCCAGGTGGCACTGCGCTGGTC
>CAZNOB010000030.1:0-37852 GCA_964574535.1 uncultured Granulosicoccaceae bacterium
AAACAGGGGCGTAGCGAGAATCACTGAGGTACGTGAGATTTTACCGACTACATGTGGGCGTTTAGTCATTCTAAATAACACCATGTAGTCGGTGAAAGCTCGCGTTCAGTCAGTGGTTCGCAGTAGCGCTTGTTTCTGGATGGGCACTAGCTGGGTGGACGGTATAAAAACAGTGCTTGTAATCAGTTGGATTGGCGCCATCTTGCAGTGACAACGCAGGGCCATCTGACCTTTATTAAATGATGTTTGAAAATTGTTAATTACATGAGCGTATTTGAAAAATTCTGTGATGTAAAAGAACATTTGGCCGCCTCTGTCATCGGGCAGGAAAAACTGGTCGACCGACTATTGATGGCATTGCTGGCCAACGGCCATTTGCTGGTTGAAGGCGCGCCGGGATTGGCGAAAACCCGGGCCATTAAAGATCTGGCGAATCATGTAGAGGGTGACTACAAAAGAATACAGTTTACCCCTGATCTGCTGCCAGCTGATATTACGGGTACCGAGATCTACCTGCCCACCAGTGGTGAGTTCAAATTTCAGCCGGGCCCTCTGTTCAACCAGATAGTGCTGGCTGACGAAATCAATCGTGCGCCGGCCAAGGTGCAATCTGCGTTGCTGGAGGCAATGGCAGAACGGCAGATTTCTGTTGGGCAGGAGACCTATCCGTTGTCAGACCTTTTTTTGGTCATGGCAACACAAAACCCGATCGAACAGGAAGGTACATATAGTTTACCGGAAGCACAGCTTGACCGTTTTCTAATGCATGTACTGGTGGACTATCCACAAGCAGACAAAGAGATCGATATCCTGCGTTTGGTACGCGCTGAAAATGATCCTGCGACCACTGTGGTTGAAAAATCGGCAGCACAGCAGCTCCTGACAACCGACATTTACGCGGCTCGCAGTGAAGTTGCCACAGTCTATATGTCAGAAGCGATAGAGGAATATTTAGTCAGGATTATCACTGCAAGTCGACAAAAAGATGATGAAACTATGTCACGCTGGATTGCTTTCGGGGCATCCCCGCGTGGCACCATAGCCCTTGATGCGTGTGCCAGAGCGCATGCCTGGCTGCAGGGACAAGACTATGTGTCACCGGCAGATATCCATGCAGTTGCTCACGATACTTTGCGCCATCGAATTCTTTTGAGCTATGAGGCGGAAGCTGAAGGCGTCACGGCCGATCTGGTTATTGATCAGTTACTGTCGACCATCGCGGTTCCCTGATCAGGCATTTATAGATAGAACCTCGCCATGTTCGGTAGCGCAGCAAACACAGTTTCACGAGAAAACGCAAACTCGGGCAGTGCCACTTCGGTCACTCTGTCTGAGCTGGTGCGGCTGCGTGGTAGTGTGCGCGCGGTTAAGCGGCCCACAGGCCGACAAGTCAAAGCACCGGCAATCGGTGGCAACCAGTCGCGCGCACTTGGACGTGGCCTGGACTTTTCGGAAGTACGCGAGTACGCGGCTGGTGACGATGTTCGCACGATAGACTGGAAAGTGACGGCACGCAGTGGTAAGCCGCACACCAAAATTTACAACGAAGAGCGCGAGCGGCCGTTTCTGCTGGCGGTGGACTTACGTTCAACGATGTTTTTTGCCACGCGTGTTGCCTTTAAGTCTGTGTGCGCAGCACGACTTGCTGCAATGCTGGCCTGGGCGGCAGCCTCTAATCGAGATCGCGTCGGTGGTCTGGTGTTTAGCGATCAAGGCATGAAAGAACTAAAACCAGTGGCGGGCAGTCGCGGAGTGACAAGACTACTCAATGAGATTGTGACTATGCACAGTCGGGTAAAGGGAACCTCGGCAACGCCCGAACAACATCGATCTCAACTTGATGATGCGTTTCAACATTTACGTCGCAGCGCCCATACCGGAAGCTCAGTTTGTGTATTAACTGATTTTTCTGGTTTCGACACCATCAAAGGAGGCGCGGTCAACCAGTTACTCAGACATAACCATGTAGCGGCCTGCCAGATATACGATCCGTTAGAGGCCAGGCTTCCGTCACCGGCGCGTTATACCATCAGCGATGGTGCTCAACGCACAACGCTGGATACTTCATCTGCTGAGTATCGTGCCAGTTATTCCAGCGCCTTCAATGAGCGTACAGAAAATATCAGCCAGCTGTTTTCGGGTCAGGGTAATTCTTTTTTTCAGTGTCTTGTGAGTGATTCCCTGGGCGAGGTGGCCAATCGAATGATCCGTAGTCTGCCAGGTAGTATGTAATGGTTTGGTGGCGACATATAATTATCGCGTTGATGGCGGTAAGTTCGGGGCTTGTCTCTGCGTCTGTGATGGCGCAGCTTGTCGCATCAGATGAAGCAATTGCATCTCAGCATGCACCAGTCGAATCGTCTGCGTCTACAGTTCCTGCCAATCAGTCTGTACATGCTGGTAAAAGTAAAGAGCAGTTACTCGCCGAACTTAAGGATGTTTATTCGCCTGCGGCACCGGCATGGTGGCCACCGGCGCCCGGTTGGTGGATTGCGTTGCTTCTATTCGTGGCAATGTTGGTGGTATGTATTCAATGGATTCGCCGCAAGCGGAGGTTTCGACGAGAAAACAACTGGAAAAAAACTGCCATTCAGCAACACTTACAACTGTGTGATCTGGCGCGGGCCGGTAACGTACCAGCTACATCGGTAATTGCAGAGGCGTCTGTGTTGATGCGTCGGGTATCGTTAACGCAATTGCCGCGAGAACAAACCGCATCACTCACCGATGATCAGTGGCTTGCTGTGCTGGATGAAATCGGCCAGACCAACGAATACAGCCAGGGGGCCGGACGGCTTCTCACCCGGCATCCCTATATGCGACCCCAGGACATTGACCGCAGTGAGCTTGATGCCTTGTTGAAGTTATTAAAAACTACTATTGATTGTGCGCCAAACACGTTGTTTGCTAACAATAGTCATCAGGAAACGACGGTGAGCCGGAGGACGGGCGTTGCTTACTTTTGATTGGTGGTGGATGGTAGCTTTATTGCCGTTGCCAATACTGGTGCGCTGGTTGATACCTGCAGCACCGGTGCGGCAGGAAGCTGCGTTGAAAGTACCTTTTTACAACTCACTGAGTGAACTCTCGAGAGGGGCTGGGTCGAGTACTGCTAATCGTTCACAATGGTGGCTGAGCGGACTGATGTGGTTTGCTTTGGTGCTTGCCAGTATGCGGCCACAGTGGCTGGGCGAACCCATAGATATACCGCTGACCGGACGGGATATCATGTTGGGTCTGGATATCTCTGGCAGTATGCGTGAGCGAGATTTTCAAATAAACAATCGTTCTGTTGAACGCCTTGACGCGGCCAAGGTCGTCGCCTCGGAATTTATCGGTAAGCGCGATGGTGATCGCATCGGGTTAATATTGTTTGGAGATAACGCCCAGGTACAAACTCCCCTGACGTATGATCTGAAAACCGTTCAGCATTTTCTGAATGAATCCATTGTCGGGTTAATCGGTTCGTCCACAGCCGTTGGTGATGCGATAGGCCTGGCGGTTAAAAGATTACGCCAGCGCCCCGCCGAGTCTCGTGTGTTTATTTTATTGACCGATGGTGCCAACACCGCGGGGGCAGTGACCCCCTCTGATGCCGCAAGGATGGCGGCAGAAAATAATATTCGCGTGCACACGATAGGCGTGGGAGCAGAGCAGGTAACCGTGAATACCATGTTTGGTACTCAGGTGGTTAACCCGTCAAGAGCGCTTGATGAAATATCCCTGCAAGAAATTGCCACGGTCACTGGCGGGCGGTATTTCCGAGCGCGCAATACCAAAGAGATGGTGGAAATCTATGCAGAGATCAACGAACTTGAACCGACGGCCATTGAAGGGGTTCAGCATCGACCCTTAAATGAACTTTTTATGTGGCCACTGGCTTTTGGATTGTTACTCAGTGCTCTTCTGGTGGGATTCAGGGGGCGTATATGATGGCTGATTTTCATTTTATTCGACCATGGTGGCTATTGGGCCTGCTCCCACTGGCGTGGCTGCTATTCAGAATGTTTAATAATCTGACGAGTGATAATCGCTGGCAACAGGAGGTAGACGCTGAGTTACTTCCGTATTTACTGGAAGGACAGCCATCAGTGGAGAGCCGAGCGCCGGTTTTCGCAATAGGGCTGTTATGGCTGCTCGCTGTAGTTGCACTTGCCGGCCCGAGTTGGGAGCGCATGCTAACGCCGGTGTATCAAGGCCTGCAGGAACGTGTGCTTGTGGTGGATGTATCGCAATCGATGAATGCCACTGATGTGAAACCGTCGCGAATGGATCGTGTTATACAAAAGCTTAATGATGTGCTTGATCTGTCTGCTGATTCCCAGACTGCTTTGATTGTCTATTCTGCGGTTCCGTATGTGGTATCGCCTTTGACTGATGATGTGCAAACCATCCGTTCATTGTTGCCAGCGATCAACACAGATATCGTTCCGGCACAAGGCAGTCAGACCACACTCGCTCTGCAAGAGGCCATTGACCTGTTAAATAGTAGTAAGAGTAGAAACGGCAGTATCTGGCTCTTTACCGATAGTGACCTGGACGACTCTGCTGTGACTCTGGCAAAGGAAGCCCGGCAGGCGGGATATCGAATCTCGGTAATGGGCGTGGGCAGTGAAGAGGGGGCTCCCATTCCTGTTGCGGAGGGTGGTTTTCTTAAAGATCGCAACGGAAATATTGTGGTGGTTAAACTTAATCACTCACCGCTGCGGTCTCTCGCGCAAGCAGGCGGGGGTGTCTTCACCACGGTTAGTAATAGTGATCGTGACTTAACACAGATGCTGGGAGCTGATGCTCGTGTTGAAGACGCCCGGCTGCAGGCTGGTGAACAGCAACGTCAGGCGGAAGTCTGGCTGGAGCGTGGTCCGTGGATTTTATTGTTGCTGACCCCTTTTAGCGCTCTGGTCTTTCGCAGAGGGTGGTTATGACAAGGTTAAAGCTTCAGATCCTGTCTGGCATGATTGTGCTGGTATGCACTGGCGGTCCGGTTTATGCGCTTGATTGGCAGGCGTTGTGGCAGCGACCGGATCAGGTTGCCTATGAAAAGCTGCAAAGCGGAGATTCCACAGCAGCTGCAGAAATTTTCGATGACCCGCAGTGGCGGGGTGTGAGTCGTTATCGAGCCGGAGAATTCGAAGAAGCGCAAAAAGAATTTTCAACGCTCGATGGTGAGACGGCGCTCTATAACCAGGCAGTTACCGCGGTGCAGCAAGGTGAGTATGAAAATGCGATTGAAAAATTTGAATCGCTGCTTAGCCAAAACGCCGATCACAAAGACGCTCAACACAATCTTGAAATCACCAGAGAGCTTGCCCGACAACAACAGCAGGAACAACAAAATAGCGATCAGCAGCAACAATCCGAAGAGCAGCAAGAGCAAGAGCAGCAAGAGCAGGAACAGGAAAGCCAGTCAGAAGGTGAGGGTTCCTCCTCTGACAGCGAATCAGACAGTGATGAGAACAGTCAGGCAGAAAGTAATGATACGCAAAGCGGAGGTGATCTGACGACCAATCCGGAGGATGCGGCGCAACAGCAGTCACAAGCAAATGCGGAGCAAACTGAAGAACAAGAGTCGTCGCAGGATGAACAAGCCGCGGCAGAACAAACCGCGGCAGAGCAGGCCGAGATCGATGCGGATGAATCGCGGAATGCAGATAATACCGTCCCTGCCAGTACCGCGCCTTCTGAGAGCGAGCAAGCAACTGAGCAATGGTTGCGTCGTATTCCTGATGATCCGTCACAGCTATTGCGTAACAAGATTAAATTAAACCATATGATTGAACATGCTGATGTTCGGGATATGCGGGAGCCATGGTGATCAGAAATTCAGCCAAACTAACGATAATTATTGGTGTGATATGGATGTCGCTCGTTTCAACTGCGAGTTGGGCACAGTCACTGGTTGCCAACGTTGAACGACAAACGGTGATCGATGGTGAGTCGGTCTTGCTGTATATCGAAGGTGAAAACCTTAAGTCACTGCCGGATGTTTCTGCGTTGAATCGCAGCTTTGACATCCTTGATTCCAGGCAATCAAATAGCCAGGTGTTTGATCGCGGGGAAATTCGTTCAAAATTCACGATGCGTCTTGAGCTGTTGCCAAAGAATCTGGGACAGGTGGAGATACCAGTGTTTACCGCAGACGGTCATAGCAGCCAGGCGATTCGGGTTGATGTAGTTGAACGTGGTACAGCAGGGGTGACACCGCGTGATAAAGTTTTTACCGAAATTTCATTTGATACTGAATCGCCTTATGTGCAGTCACAGGTGATTATGTCTTTGCGTATACTCGATGACGGTAGTCTTGCTACCGTCGATCCGCAGCCTCCGGTGATACCGGATGTACAAGTCGAACGGTTGCCAGTGGGAGAGCAGAGAATCGAGGAGCGCAATGGTATTGAGTATCGTGTGCACACCTGGCGCTATGCTTTATTTCCGCAACGGCATGGTGAAATTGAAATCCCAAGAATGCGTATTGCCGGAAGCGTTAAAGACCCTGGCTATGGTGGCAACCTTATATTGCGAAATATTGCAACCCGCAGGATTTCTATAAGTACCGACTCTGCAAAATTGAATGTCAAACAGAAACCCGCGCAGGCGACTTCAGCCTGGTGGCTGCCGATTGAACAACTCGAACTTGATCGACAATGGTCAGCGGATATCGCTAAAGCCAAAGTCGGTGAGCCGCTGACACTGACTTTGTCGGTGACAACTCAGGGTGCAACATCAAACCAGTTGCCGGAAATATTGCCGCCGAAGATTGACGGACTAAAAATTTATCCCGATGTGCCGGAGCTGTTATCACAACCCGACGATGTTGGCCTGATTAGTCGACGCAGAGAAAAGTGGTCCGTCATCCCCTTGCGTGAGGGTGTGATCGAGATACCATCGGTCACCATAAAATGGTGGGACGTCAATACAGATACCGAACAAACCGAAGTTTTGCCAGCCCAGCAACTAGTGGTGGCCGCTGCGGGCGGTGGCGCAGTGGCAAATTCCGGTCAACCGGTTACCGAGGTTCAATCCGCTGCAATCGCGACATCTGAGGACAACGCACAAGCCACCGTAGCCGACGAAACCCCTGATTCTGCCACCTCCGTCTCTGCATTGCCTGATCGTTCGGAGTTCTGGAAGTGGATCGCTGTAATTGCGCTGGCCGGATGGGTACTGACGCTTTTCAGTTGGTGGTTTCGAGCACGTCGTACATCAACGACGTCAGATGAGGCTATAGAACCTGTCGTCGGTACGTCGCAACACAATCTAAGCCAGTTAAATCATGTCAGCAACAGCGGTGATGTGAGGGTTTTCCGTGCTACATTGCTGGATTGGGCGGAAAGTTACTGGCCTGACGATCCACCGGTTAATCCGGCTGAAATCGGTCGTCGGCTTGGTCAGAATTCCCTCGAAGCTCAACTTCGTGAACTTGATGCGTCGCTTTACAGTGAGCAGCATGGCGAAGTGTCTCTCCCTCAAATATACGCTACGCTTAAGAGCTCTATTGATCACCGCAACAAGGATTCTAAGAATTCTGCAGCTGATCCACTCCCGACGCTATAAGACGAAAACTTGACACACAACCCCAGAATCATTCAGCAACGCCGGCCATTATTTTGACCGAGCTGCTTTTGCAAGCACAGGATATTGCCGTATTTCGTGGCGAACACTGTTTGTTTTCAGGTCTGGGATTCACTGTCAGCGCAGGTGAAGTAATGCAGTTGCATGGCGACAATGGATCTGGAAAAACGTCACTAATCAGAGCCTTGTGTACGCTGTTGCCGCTTGAACAGGGCACCATTAGCTGGCGTGGAGTGGCGTTGCCGGCTTCACGGGACCAATATTTCAGCGAGATGACCTATGCGGGCCACACCGAAGCCATCAAAGGTGATTTGTCAGCGCGTGAAAACCTGCGTTTTGTCGCAGCACTGCGCGGCACCACACCAAACATCGATGAGGTACTGGCGGATGTCGGACTCGAATCAAGAGCAGATTTGCCATGCCGATCTCTGTCAGCCGGTCAGCGCAGGCGCGTTACGCTTGCCCGGCTGCAAATGACCGCTGCGTCGCTCTGGATTCTTGATGAACCGCTGACCTCACTGGATGTCCATGGCCGTGCATTGGTTGAAAGATTGATTGTCCGGCATGCCGAATCTGGCGGTGCGGTAGTCTTTACCACCCACCAGCCGCTAAAGCTGGATGGGTGTGAGGTAAAATCACTGGAACTCCGTTCCTGATGGGGGCGGCTTTCATGGCGCTGCTAAAGCGTGATCTGCTGCTTGCCATGCGGCGACGGGGTGACTGGTTAAACCCGCTGGCTTTTTTCGTTATCGTGGTGACCCTGTTTCCGCTGGGAGTGGGGCCAGACAATGATCTGTTGCGAGAGATAGCGCCCGGTGTCATTTGGGTGGCGGCACTACTGGCCACGCTGCTTGCGCTTGATGGGTTGTTCAAAGCAGACTTCGAAGACGGCTCACTGGAGCAATTAATACTCAGTCCTCAGCCATTATCGGTGTTGGTATTGGCGAAAGTACTGGCGCACTGGCTGGTTTCCGGTTTGCCGCTTATATGTTTATCACCGCTTTTGGCGGTAGTGATGCAGCTGCCAATGAGGGCATTACCTGCCTTGTTGGCTTCCCTGATGCTAGGTACACTCACGCTAAGTTTGATTGGTGCGATTGGCGCAGCATTGACGGTCAGTCTGCGTCGCGGCGGAGTGTTGCTTGCTTTGCTGGTTCTGCCACTATTTATCCCTGTGCTTATCTTTGGCAGCAGTAGCGTCCTGGCCGCTGTGTCGGGTTTTGCAATAGAAGCGCAATTGTCATTGCTTGGCGCATTGTTCATGCTGGCGCTGGTGTTAGCGCCGGTCGCAGTGGCAGCTGCCTTGCGAATTAGTACGGAATAAAACTGTCTAGATAATCGTTGCCTGCTTTTGGGTGGCGAAAATACACTTTACGGAGAGCTGTCGCTGGTGTTTCGTTGGTTTCACAAACTCGCATCGTTGAAGAATTTTTACCGACTTGCGGAAATTTTACTGCCCTGGCTGACCGGCTTGTGCGTAATTTTGTTGGCTGTCGGATTGTATCGAGGACTGTTTGTCGCGCCAACCGATTATGAGCAAGGCGAAAGCTATCGTATTATTTATGTGCATGTGCCATCAGCCTGGATGTCTATGTTTGTCTACGTGGTGATGGCGTTTTGCAGCGGGTTGTTTTTAGTCTGGAAGATGAAGCTGGCCGATATTGTCGCCGAAGTATCTGCACCCATGGGGGCGGCATTTACATTTCTGGCGCTGAGTACCGGTTCTCTGTGGGGTAAACCCATGTGGGGTACGTGGTGGGAATGGGATGCGCGACTCACTTCAGAGTTGATTTTGCTTTTTTTGTATATAGGTTATATGGCGCTGCGTGCAGGCATTGATAACCGCAATACTGCCGCTAAGGCGGCAGCGATTCTGGCCTTGGTCGGGGTAGTCAATATTCCGATTATTCATTACTCGGTAGAGTGGTGGAATACCTTGCATCAGCCCGCTTCTATCACAAAATTCGATAAACCTTCAATTCATATAAGTATGTTGATACCTCTCTTATTAATGGCCCTGGGATTTACGCTGTTTTATGTAGTGAATATGCTCAGTCGTGCTCGCAGTGTGATTCTTGAGCGGGAAGCCAGCACTTCCTGGGTACGTTCTCGGCTGGAAGGAAATCGGTTATGAAAGAATTTTTAGCAATGGGGGGGTATGCAGTTTATGTGTGGCCTTCATTCGGGCTAACGTTCATTGTGATGGCGCTAATCGTTTTAGGGTCTCGCCTGCAACGTAGCCGTGCTGTCGACATGGTTAAAAGAAAGTCACAGATTGATGAAAACAAAACTGATCATTAAACGCGGAATTTTTGCTTAAGTGAACCCTAAACGAAAACAAAAACTGATTCTGGTCTGTGCCATGGTTGCCGGTGTCGGTGTGGCGCTGGCGCTGTTTCTGAATGTGTTTAAAAACAATATACAATTGTTCTATACACCGACTGAAGTCGTCGAAGGCAAGGTGCCGGATGGCGCAGAATTCAAGATTGGCGGAATGGTGGTAGCAAATACGGTGAAACGCGAAGGTGACGGCCTGACCGTCGAGTTTCATTTAACTGATAACGCTGAAACAGTGCCGGTGCGGTATACCGGAATACTGCCTGATTTGTTTCGTGAAGGGCAGGGTACTGTATCGGTTGGGAAGCTGGATGCAAACGGGGTTTTTGTTGCCAACAAAGTACTGGCTAAACACGACGAAAATTATATGCCGCCGGAAGTGGCGGAAGCTTTAGAAAAAGCCAGTAAAGCCAAGAGCTACGGAGCAGATTCGGTGTTAATGCAATGATTGCAGAACTAGGCCACTTTTCACTTATACTGGCGCTGTGTGTCGCTATCATAATGTCGATTGTCCCCATGATCGGCAGTTTCACCGGGATGCAATCCTGGATGGCACTTGCCCGCCCGGCAGCGCGAGTTCAGGCACTGTTGGTTGGGATTTCCTATGCGGTTCTGACCTATGCGTTTTTGGTACATGACTTCTCCGTTAAGTATGTCGCCAACACATCTAATCTTGATTTACCACTGATCTATCGAATCTCCGGTGTTTGGGGATCTCACGAAGGATCGTTGCTTTTATGGATGTTTATCCTTGCGATTTGGGCTGCAGCTGTGAGCATCTACAGTCGTGCGATGCCATTGCAAATGGTCGCCCGGGTGCTTTCAGTACTCGGCATGATAAGCGTGGGATTTTTGCTCTTCATTTTGATGACTTCCAATCCGTTTGATCGTTTGTTACCCGCACCGGCTAATGGTGAATCTCTCAATCCGTTGTTACAGGATTTTGGACTGGCTGTTCACCCACCGATGTTATATATGGGCTATGTGGGCTTTTCGGTAGCATTTGCTTTCGCTATTGCTGCATTAATTGGCGGCCGCCTCGATATGGCCTGGGCCCGCTGGATGCGACCATGGACCAACATAGCATGGGCTTTTCTGACTATCGGAATTGGCCTTGGGAGCTGGTGGGCATATTATGAACTCGGCTGGGGTGGCTGGTGGTTTTGGGATCCCGTTGAGAATGCGTCGTTTATGCCCTGGCTGGTTGGTACCGCGCTTATTCATTCACTCGCTGCAACTGAAAAACGAGGTGCGTTTAAAGCCTGGACTGTATTGCTTGCGGTTACTGCTTTTTCTTTAAGCCTGCTTGGTACGTTTTTAGTACGCTCCGGAGTTTTGACCTCGGTGCATGCGTTTGCCAATGATCCGGAACGGGGTCTCTTTATACTGGTCTTTTTAGGCGTTGTTGTTGGTGTATCCCTGGTGCTGTATGCATGGCGTGCTCCGCAACTCAGGAGTAATACCGAATTTAGTATTCAGTCACGTGAATCGGGCCTTCTGTTTAATAACGTGGTGATGATCGTGATCTGTGCCAGTGTGCTGTTGGGAACCCTCTACCCGCTGGCGCTTGACTCACTGGGTATAGGAAAAATATCAGTTGGTGCTCCCTACTTTAACTGGATATTCCTGCCGCTTTTCGGGGTGACCTGTCTGTTGGTTGGGGTTGGAGCGTTGGCAAGATGGAAAAAAGATACGCTCGGTAATATTTTAAAAAGCCTTCGGTGGGCGATGATTATCAGCTTGGCTGCTGGCATCCTGCTGCCTTTTGCGATGGGTGAATTCAAGATCGGCGCTGCTCTTGGTATCGCGTTGGGATTGTGGGTGTTTTTATCCACCATGCAAGGCGTGTGGGAGCGAATAAAGAAACGTGAAAATAAAATTGCAGCCCTTTTCTCCACCCCTGCTGGCTTTTGGGGTATGTCCCTTGCTCATATTGGAATCGCCGTTTTCAGTATCGGTGTGGCGTTAACTTCCTTGTACAGTATTGAAAAAGATTTGCGTCTGGCACCAGGTCAAACTTATGAGTTGTCCAACTATACTTTTACCTTTAACGGAGTAAAAGATGTCAATGGCCCGAACTACGTTGCTGAAGAGGGTGTGTTGCAGGTGCACAAAGGTGGTACACAAATCGCCACTTTGGCTGCACAAAAACGCGACTATAACAGCCAAATGGGCGTGATGACGGAAGCGGCGATTGATGCCGGATTTACGCGCGATCTTTATTTTGCACTTGGTGAGTCACTTGATGACAGTGGCGCGTGGAGTATGCGTATTTACTACAAGCCTTTTGTACGATGGATATGGCTGGGGTCTCTGTTGATGGGGCTGGGTGGTGTGTTGGCTGTCTGTGATCGTCGCTATCGTAAAGTGCAGGTCGTTGCGACAAAGCAGGTTGAAAACGACTCTGCGGCAACTCCTGACGGCAAACCAGCGGTTGCAAGCTCATGAGATTTGTTCTGCCGCTGGCTATATTCGGGGTGATTGGAGTTTTTTTATACAGTGGGCTGGATCGAGATCCGCGCTATGTGCCTTCCCCACTTATCGGTAAGCCGGCACCGGCTTTTTCACTGCCTACCTTGCACGATAGTGCAGCTGAATTCTCCCCGGAGCAGATGGCCGGCAAGGTATGGCTTTTTAATATCTGGGCTACGTGGTGTGCATCGTGCCGGGTGGAGCATCCTTATTTAGTGCAGTTGGCCAGAAGCGGAGAGGTCGATATCGTTGGATTGAATTATAAAGACGAAGATCAGAGCGCGATTCAATGGCTCAACGAGCTTGGTAACCCGTATATCACCACTCCCGTGGATAAAGATGGTCGCATTGGCATTGACTGGGGTTTTTACGGTGCGCCGGAGACTTTTGTCATTGATAAAAAAGGCTTGGTGAGACACAAACATATTGGACCCGTTGGTCCGGATGATCTCAACAACACCATTATGCCGCTGGTCGCGGAGTTACGGGCGGAAGCAAGTTGAATATCCGCTTGTTGATATGGCCGCCAGTTCTGCTTTTTTTGCTGGTGTTGCCACTAACGTTGTCAGTGCAGGCGCAGTCTGTTTTTGCGGAACGCGAATTTTCCTCACCAGAGCAGGCGCAAATTTTTAGAGAGCTCGCTGCTGAATTGCGCTGTCTTGTTTGTCAGAACCAAAATATCGCCGACTCCAATGCACCACTGGCACAGGATCTACGGCGTGAGATTCACACCATGCTTGCTCGTGGTGACACGAAAACACAAATCCTGGAATTCATGGTTGAACGCTATGGTGAGTTTATTTTGTACCGACCGCGATTTACTGCCAAGACCATATTTCTATGGCTTGGGCCATTGCTGTTTTTTATAGTCGGACTCGCGGTGGTCTGGCGTTTAGCGCGTAAGCCAAAATCTCCTGCATTTGAACCTGACGAAACCGCGCTGGCTGAAGCCCGTGAATTGTTGTCAGCTGAAGATAACAAATCCAACACGCCCTGATCGGGCCCTATCATCGGAACTCCTGTGTCTCTTTTTTTTCTGTTAGCAGCTTTGTTGGTGGTGGTGGTATTGGCGTTGTTACTGCCATCGTTGGCACGTGACAGACGCCGCAGCGAGCAGGTCAGCAGGCGAGATATCAATATCACCATTGCCCGGGCGCAGCTTGCCGAACTTGAGCAAAAAGTAACCGACGGGGATCTTCCCAACAGCGAATTTCAGGCTGAGCGCTTGCGAATAGAAAAAGATCTCGCTGCAGATCTGGATTCTGTGTCCAGGTCGGAAAACACGTCTGGTGGAGACTGGATGCTTTGGCCTGTCGCTGCAAGTATACCGATTCTGGCCGGTTGCCTGTACCTGTGGGTCGGCACGCCGGCTGCGATAAACCTGCCGTCAACCCCGGGGCAACAAAGTCAGAATCAGCTTGTTCAGAATCAGCAGGATCAGAATCAATCACCATCAGCACCGGCGCAGCCGACGCCTGACTTACGCGAGGTAGTGACACGGATTAAAGAGCGGTTGGTGCAAGAACCCGACGACAATACCGGATGGTTTATGCTGGGTCGCGCGCACATGGCTTTAGGTGAGTTCGATTCGGCAGTTGTGGCAATTCGCAAATCATATGATTTGGGTGGCGAAAATCCGGAGGTCATGATTCGCCTGGCAGATGCGCTGGCCATGAGTCAGGGCGGCAGCATGGCGGGTGAACCCGAACCTTTATTGACCCGTGCACTTGAGTTGCAACCAAATAATCCGCAAGGTTTGTGGTTGTTGGGTATGGCACAAGATGAACGCGGCGATCACTCTTCGGCAATCCGTACCTGGCAAACACTCCTGCCGCTGCTGCAGGGTGATGAAAGATCGGTGTCAGAGGTAAATCAGTTGATTGCCAGAGCCAAAGTGTTAAACACCGCTGATGACTCGGCGCCTTCAGCCCCTGCAGCCGAGGCACAGCCACTGGCCACTGCCAAACTGTCGGTAGAAGTCTCTGTGAAGGCCGGGCTCACTGAGGATTTACCCGGTGATACCGCAGTCTTCATTTATGCGAAAGCAGCACAAGGTCCGCCAATGCCTTTGGCTGTGGTGCGAAAGACTCTGGGTGATTTGCCAGTGACTGTGGAGCTCAGCGACGAAGATGCGATGCTTCCGGCAATGAAGCTCAGCTCTTTCGACAAACTTATCGTGGGGGCCCGTGTATCGTTAACCGGTAACGCCATTGCACAAAGTGGCGATCTTTACAGCGAAGTGGGTGATGTGCAGTCACAGCAATCTGCACCATTGGCTATTAGTATTGATACAGTGAGACAATAAGAACAGTGCTCGACTGTTAGATCGAGTCCAATCCGATAGACCTGGCTGCTCTGCAGTCAATTCGGGAGGGCCGGTTGCTGCGACGTGGCGGTGAAATCAACCATTTGTTTCCGTAATACCACAGCTTGCTGTATTCCTGCTAATCTGAAATCATTTACGTGGAAATCCGCACGGTCTCGGGCGGTGAATTTAAAGGCTCGGATAATGTCCGAGCCTGTATACCTGCATTATTCTCTTTAAAAAAAACCAGCGGTTACCCATCATGCAAGCAAACGAATACAAGCATTGGCAGCTCACTCACAAGGAAGATATCGCCTGGCTTGCGATTGATCGGCAGGGTGAAAAGACCAACACGCTGGGTGCTGAGGTTATCCAGGAGCTAGATCAGATACTCGATACACTTACGTCCAGTCTGCCCGCTGGTCTGGTGATTTATTCTGCCAAGGAGTCCGGCTTCATTGCTGGTGCTGATATCCGTGAATTTGAATCCTTTACGGATGCTGCTGCTGTGACCGAGCAGGTAAAAAAAGGCCATGCGGTTTTTGCCAAGCTGCAGAACCTTTCCTGCCATACGGTGGCGGCGGTGCGTGGTTTTTGCCTCGGCGGTGGCTATGAGCTTGCCCTGTGTTGTAACTATATCCTGGCGCTTGATTCAGATGACACGCGCATTGGTTTACCGGAGGTGAAGCTGGGCATAATTCCCGGCCTTGGCGGTACTGTACGTCTGACTGAAAGAGTTGGTGGTATGAAGGGAATGACGGCTATGCTGACTGGTAAGCTATACCGTGCTCGTCAGGCGCGTGGTCTGGGCATGATTGACGAGTTAGTCAGCCCTCACAGTGATTTGCATTGGGCTGCCCGACGCGCAGTGAAACAAAAACGCAAAGCCAGCGGTACCGGGATTGCTGCAAAAATAACTAACACCTCATTCGCTCGTGACAAACTAGCCGATCAGATGGTGAAAAAAACCGCCTCTAAAGCTAATCCGGATCATTATCCCGCCCCGTTTAAATTAATTGAGTTGTGGCGCGAGCATGGTGGGGATCGCAATGCCATGTTGAAAGCTGAGGCCGAACAAATTGGCAAACTAATGGTGACTCCTGCAGCGGGTGGCTTACAGCGAGTGTTTCATCTGATGGAACGTCTTAAAGGGCTGGGTAAAAGTGAAGACTTCACTTGTCGCCGAGTCCATGTCATCGGAGCCGGGGTCATGGGGGGAGATATAGCCGCATGGTGTGCACTGCAGGGGATGGAAGTGACTGTGCAGGATCGCGAACTGAAATATATTGAGCCGGCTGTTGCGCGGGCGAAAAAACTATTTAAAAAGAAAACTCGCAGCAAGCATGCAGCGGCTGCCACCATGGCGCGTTTTATTCCGGATGTTGAAGGCGCAGGAGTACCGCGTGCCGATGTAATCATTGAAGCGATTTTCGAAAATACGGAAGCAAAGCAGGCCTTGTATCAGTCGATCGAACCTCGAATGAAAGATCATGCAGTGCTGGCTACTAATACGTCTGCTATTCCGCTGGAAACATTGTCTACCGTTTTAACCAAACCGGAACGACTAATCGGTTTGCACTTTTTTAATCCAGTGGCCAAAATGCCGTTGGTTGAAGTCGTTCATGCACCAAACACTGATGCCACAATGGTGTCGCGTGGTAACGCATTTTGCGGGCAAATCAATCGATTCCCGCTACCCGTGAAAAGCAGCCCCGGCTTTCTTGTTAATCGGGTGCTTGCGCCATACATGCTTGAAGCCATGCGCATGTTTAACGAGGGAATGAGCAAAGAAGCGATCGATGCTGCCGCTCTGCATTTTGGTATGCCGATGGGCCCGATTGAACTTGCAGACACTGTTGGTCTGGACGTTGGTTTAAGTGTGGTGCAAAAGTTAGGCGGCGGCGACAGCCAGGCTGCGATCGAGCATTTGCAAAAGATGATCGACAACGGTGAGCTTGGTAAAAAGTCCGGTAAGGGTTTTTACGTATGGGAAAAAGGTAAACCGACTAAAGAAGACTATACAGCTGATTCAGAAATTGACGCGCGTGCTCAACGTTTGATCAAACCCTTCCTTGACGAATGCAAAGCATGTAGTGCTGACGGCATTGTTGAAGATAATGAACTACTGGATGCGGGAATTATTTTCGGAACCGGCTTCGCACCGTTTCATGGCGGCCCGATGAATTATTTGGCCAGCCAATCGTAACTCCAACTGACCACAGGAAAACACTATGTCCAATACACTAAGACCCGTGGCCGTTGTAGGTGGTATGCGAATACCGTTTTGCCGATCCAATACAGCATATTCCACGGTATCGAACCAGGATATGTTAACGACAGTCTTAACTGGTTTGGTTGAAAAATATAATCTTGCCGGTGAACAAATCGACGAGGTTATCGCCGGTGCCGTGATCACTCATACAAGAGACTGGAATCTGGCACGCGAAGCCGTACTGGGGACCCGATTGTCACCGCTGTCACCAGGCCTCACGATGCAGCAAGCTTGTGGGACAAGTTTGCAGGCTGCAATGACTTCATCCGCCAAGATAGCCACCGGCCAGATTGACTGCGCGATTGCAGCAGGCTCAGATACCGTCAGTGACGTACCGATTGTTTATGGTAGAAAGTTTTCTCGTCGACTGGTGCAGTTGGGGCGAGCAAAATCTGTGATGGAAAAATTGAAAATGCTCAAGGGCTTCGGACCCGGTGAGCTAAAACCTCTGCCTCCATCGGTGAATGAGCCGCGCACTCTGCTGTCTATGGGGCAGCACTGTGAGCTAATGGCGCAGCAATGGGGTATCACCCGCGAGGCGCAGGATGAACTGGCTTTTCAAAGCCACAAGAAAGCGGCAGCGGCCTATGAAGAAGGCTTCTTTGATGATTTGATTACTCCTTGCGAGCAGGTGCTGCGCGATAACAATATGCGGCCGAATACCTCTGTTGATAAGCTGGCGGGATTACGCAAAGCTTATGAAAAATCTGACAAGGGTACGTTGACAGCCGGCAACAGCACGCCACTGACTGACGGAGCATCAAGTGTCTTACTGGCCAGTGAAGAGTGGGCTAAAGAGCGTGGTTTGCCGATTTTGGCCTATCTTACCCACAGCCAAACTTCCGCAGTGGACTTTGTCGACGGCGAAGGTTTGCTCATAGCGCCTGCGGTGGCCGTAAGCAAAATGCTGGATCGCGCTGGTATAACGCTGCAGGATTTTGACTTCTACGAAATTCACGAGGCATTTGCGGCGCAGGTCCTGTGCACTCTGGCTGCCTGGGAATCAGAAGAGTACTGTCGTGAACGGTTGGGGAGATCATCGGCGATGGGCAGCATTGATCGTGCGAAGCTTAACGTGAAAGGCAGCAGCCTGGCAGTCGGACATCCGTTTGCCGCGACAGGAGCCAGAATTATGGCAACACTGGGCAAAATAATAGATGAAAATAATGGCGGCCGCGGGTTAATCTCGGTTTGTACTGCTGGTGGTATGGGTCTCACCGCTATACTGGAGCGTTAAGTTTTAGGGAGAAATTTCATGAATCAGGTTTGTCGTGGCGAGGTAAGGCGTTTCCTTTGCTCAGTTTCGATAAACCGGACTCGCAACTGTAAGGTTGGATATTGACCACTGGTGAGTCGTCTGTCAGGCAACCTTGGTCGTTGCAGCTATGGCTAATTTGGGACTGTTAGTCTACATTGAAGCCTGTTTACTATTACAAAATTTGAGGAAGTAGAGTATGAAAATACTGGTCGCTGTTAAACGGGTGCTCGACTACAACGTCAAAGCGCGCGTGAACGCGGACGGTACAGGAATCGACCTTGCCAACGTCAAGATGTCGATGAACCCGTTCGACGAAATTGCTGTTGAAGAAGCATTGCGTATCAAGGAAGCAGGCAAAGCGGAAGAGGTTATCGCTGTGTCAATTGGCGTCAGCCAATCACAGGAGACCATCCGTACCGCACTTGCGATGGGTGCTGATCGCGGTATCCTGATTGAGTCAGATGAGGAAGTGCAGCCATTGGGTGTGGCTAAACTTCTGGCAGCAATTGTTGCGCGAGAAGAGCCCGGAGTGGTTATTGTGGGTAAGCAGGCCATTGATGACGACAGCAATCAAACCGGCCAAATGCTGGCCGCGTTGCTGGACTGGCCACAGGGGACATTTGCCTCCGAGGTTGATATCGATGGGGAAAGCATGAAAGTCACCCGCGAAGTCGACGGCGGTCTAGAGTCGATACAAGTGTCTCTGCCAGCTGTGGTCACCTCCGATTTACGTCTGAATGAACCCCGCTACGCGAAACTGCCAAATATTATGAAGGCTAAGAAAAAGCCTCTTGATGTATTGACTCCGGCTGAACTCGAGGTCGATATTTCACCTCGTCTGATCCCACTGAAAGTTGAAGAACCGCCGCAACGCAAGGCAGGTGAAATTGTGGGTAGCGTTGCCGAACTCGTTGACAAGCTTAAAAACGAAGCGAAAGTCATTTAAGCCACCGAAATAGACAGGAATTATCATGACAACATTAGTGATTGCAGATCACGATAACAATGAGCTCAAGGCGTCTACTTTGAGTGTGGTTGCAGCGGCACAGGCAGTCGGTGGAGACATCGCAGTGCTGGTTGCAGGGCAAGGATGTGCAGCGGTTGGTGAACAGGCAGCAAAGGTAGCCGGTGTTGGTAAAGTACTGGTCTGTGATGATGCAGCCTATGCAAATCAATTGGCCGAAAATGTAACGCCGCTGATTCAGAGCATTGCCGGTGACTATTCACACCTGATGTTTTCAAACACCGCCAGCGGTAAAAATATAATGCCGCGCGTTGCCGCTAAGATGGATGTCGCTGGTATCTCTGATATCACCGATGTTATCAGTGAAGATACATTTGTACGGCCAATCTATGCCGGTAATGCGATGCTGACGGTTCAAAGCAAAGACAGCTGTAAGCTGATTACCGTTCGTACCACCGCTTTCGAGGGAGTCGCCTCTGAAGGTGGCTCGGCATCGATAGATTCGATTGCGGCTGCAGAGACAAACGGTAAGGTAACCTGGGTTGGTCAGGAATTGACCAAGTCTGATCGTCCGGAACTAACAAGTGCTTCCGTTGTTGTGTCTGGTGGTCGTGGCATGCAAAACGGTGAAAACTTCGCCATGCTTGACTCTATTGCCGAAAAACTTAATGCGGCGGTTGGTGCATCCCGTGCCGCAGTGGATGCGGGGTTCGTTCCGAACGATTACCAGGTCGGTCAAACCGGCAAAGTGGTCGCGCCTGATCTGTATATTGCTGTGGGTATTTCCGGCGCAATTCAGCATCTGGCCGGGATGAAAGACAGCAAAGTGATTGTGGCAATCAATAAGGACGAAGAAGCCCCTATATTTCAAGTGGCTGATTATGGCTTGGTTGCTGATTTGTTTGATGCCATTCCGGAACTTGATACAGCACTTGCTGCTGACTAGTGAAAAGTTAACTCCAGCCTTAAAGGCTGAACGTCGATCCTGAAAAAGCACCGCACTTGCGGTGCTTTTTTGTTATGAGTGTATGCGTTGCTGTTGATTTTCAGAGATGCGTTAGTATCTTGATGAAGACGCAATGTTCGTTTGAGCCGCAAATTGCTATAAAATCAGCAGTACTGACCAGACCCACTGACACTGAACTTTTGCCCGGAGATTGATTTATGAGTTACAACGCCCCTGTAAAAGATATGCGATTTGTCCTTGAGCGTGTTGTGGGAATGGAGGATGTGGCAGCGTTGCCGGGATACGAAGATGCCACGCCGGATATCGTGTCTGCCATTCTTGACGAAGCCGCCAGATTTGCTGGTGAAGTATTGTCGCCACTGAACACGACTGGCGATCAGGAAGGAGCACATTGGTCGGAAGAAGGTGTGACCACGCCAGAGGGATGGAAAGAGGCATACTCACAGTTTACCGAGGCCGGCTGGAATAGTCTGGCGTTCGATCCTGAATTTGGCGGGCAGGGCATGCCAGGGATGCTATCAGCTGCCGTGCAAGAGATGTGGCATAGCTCGAATATGGCTTTTGGATTGTGTCCGCTGCTCACTCAGGGTGCGGTGCATGCCATTGCGTCGCATGCCAGCGTTGATCTTAAGCAAAAATATCTCGAAAAAATGATATCTGGCGAATGGACTGGCAGCATGAACCTGACAGAGCCACAGGCCGGTTCGGATCTCGCGGCGGTCCGGGCGCAGGCGGAACCGTCAGGGGATCATTACCTGATTAAGGGGCAAAAGATTTTCATCACCTACGGTGATCACGATCTTACCGAAAACGTCATACACCTGGTGCTGGCACGCACCCCGGATGCGCCAGCCGGGGTTAAAGGCATATCACTATTCGTTTGTCCCAAATTTATCCTCAATGACGACGGGACACCAGGCAAACGAAATGATGCACGCTGTGTGTCAATCGAACATAAGCTTGGAATTCACGCTAGCCCTACCTGTGTCATGGCATTTGGTGATGATGGTGGTGCTGTCGGGTATCTGGTGGGAGAAGAAAATCGCGGTCTGATGTATATGTTCACCATGATGAACGAGGCGCGGTTGGCGGTTGGTATTGAGGGCTATGCCATGGGAGAAATGGCATACCAACGTGCGGCGGCGTTTGCCAAAGATCGTAAACAGGGACCTGTGTTGCTGGAAGGCGACGGGGGAATTATCAATCACCCTGATGTTCGCCGAATGCTGATGACAATCCGGTCGCAGGTTGAAGCTGCACGGGTACTGGCGTATGACTGTGCTGGCGCTTTTGATTTTGCCACGCACCACCCGGATGAAGATGTTCGCACAAAATTTAATCGCCGCGGCGCATTGCTAACGCCGATTGTCAAAGGCTGGTCAACCGAAGTCGGTGTCGAGATGTGTTCTCTGGGCGTTCAAATCCATGGTGGTATGGGGTTTGTGGAAGAGACAGGCGCCGCACAGTATCTGCGGGACGTTCGAATTACGCCTATCTATGAAGGGACTACCGGAATACAGGCAAATGATCTGATGGGACGCAAAACCGTCTATGATGGAGGGCAGGGAATTGAGGATTTATTGGCAGATATGGAAACGACTTACTCTGCGCTGAAGGCAGTTAGCGATGACAACTGTCAGTATGCGGCGGCAGCGTTGCGTACAAGTATCGATATGATCAGCGATTCGAGCCAACAAATACTGGCCCGTGAGGATGCAGCGTTGAATGCAGCAGTTGCTGGCGACTATCTCATGCTCATGGGGTATGGCACTGGTTGTTGGGCGATGGCTCGCTCGGTGCTTGCCGTACAGGGATTGGAAGACCCCGACTTCGTCAAGGCAAAACTCACGGTTTGCCGCTTTTATTTTGACAGCATTGCCCCTCGTGCGGTCAGTCACCATCTGGCATTGAGTCAGGTGAGTCCAGAGCACTTTGCACTGGATGCTGCGTTACTCTAGCGGGTTGCCTCGGCGGGCGCGGATCTGTTGCGTAGCTAATAGGCTGATTTTTGGGGGGATTGGCCGCGTGGGCGTTCCCTGCCGGGGGCCTTCATTTTTGAAAGACCAAAAACGGAAGCAAAAAGTCTTTTTGCGGCCAAACATCCCTTCGGGTGCCCTGCGGCATTAACTGATTAAACGCGGGTAGAGCAAGAACAAAAGAACAGGTACCAACGCGTTGCGTTTGTGTGTTTATCGTGGCGCTGCCAGCAGCTCAGCGTTATTAAATACTCCCGAGCTTTTACCAGGATAACTCACCTTCAAAAAGTACGATTGAGACACATTGTATGGAATATTCCTTGCACTAATGGGGTCTTCGACAAACACCACGTGCGATGGAAGACGATTAATGAAGGGTTTAATACTGGCGGGCGGTTCGGGAACACGGTTGTATCCGATTACAGAGGTGGTCTCTAAGCAGCTTCTGCCGGTTTACGATAAGCCGATGATTTTCTATCCGCTGTCAACATTGATGCTGATGGGGATTCGGCAGATCGCTATTATCTCGACGCCCGCCGATATTGGCCGTTTTGAGCAACTGCTTGGTGATGGCAGCCAATTTGGCATTGAGCTCGAATACATTGTGCAGGAGAGTCCGGATGGACTGGCGCAGGCTTTTGTATTGGGTGAGGAATTCATTGGAGACGATAGTTGCTGTCTGATTCTTGGCGATAATATTTTCTATGGTGCCGGTCTGGAAGGTATTCTGGAGAATGCTGCGCTGTCACTCGATGGTGCAACTGTCTTTGCCTATAGGGTTGCCGACCCTGAGCGGTATGGTGTAGTCGAATTCGACAATATGAACCGAGTGTTGTCACTCGAAGAAAAACCTCTGAAGCCAAAGTCGCACTATGCGGTTACCGGCCTCTACATTTACGATAACTCAGTGGTTGAAAAAGCCAGGGCCTTGAAACCGTCTGCTCGCGGTGAATATGAGATCACCGATTTAAATAATATCTATCTGCGCGATCAACGCTTAAAGGTTGAGCTGCTTGGCCGAGGTCACGCATGGCTTGATACAGGCACCCATGCTTCATTGCATGAGGCCAGCGCCTATGTTGAGACCATTGAAGCCAGGCAGGGTTTGAAGGTGTGTGTTCCCGAAGAGATCTCCTGGAACAAAGGCTGGATTTCAACTGAGAATATGCAAGAAAGTGCGGCCCGTTACGGTAAAAGTACCTATGGGATCTATCTACAATCACTTATCGATGAAAGAAACTCGATGTCGCAAAAGGTTGCCTGCGTTAAAGCTGCGTAGCTTGCAGCACCGCTGCCTGACGACATTCATTTCATTGGATTCCCTGCGTGATAAATAAAAAGAATATAAAAGTTACAGAATCAAAGGCGAAAGAACTTTTCGAATCCCTGTTTTCAGATAGGCCGGCTGAACAGCCATCACTATCTAAAATCAAGGGTAACCTTGATACCTTGAATAACAGAACACTTTCCGGATGGGTGGTCGATGAAGAAGATCTTGACCGAGCTATTGCTTTTGAGGTGTTTTTCGATAATACGAAAGTAGGTGAAGGCGTTGCTGATAACTTTCGGGAAGACTTAAAGAATATCGGATTTGGCAATGGCAGGCATGGCTTCCTCGTCGGTTTAAGCAGTCAGATATTTACCCAGGGAGCGCATGAACTGACACTGCGTGAAAAAGAGTCGGGAGCACTGATATCTGCAAATAAGTTTCCAGTACAAACTAAAGCGGATTGTGTTGGGGAAATCATTGGGTTGGGTATCCGAGAAATTCACGCGCAAATTCACCCGACAGGCAAAAGCGAACAGCCTGAAAGTGTCGAGATTCTGGTGGACGGTGTTAAGCGACTACCTTGTGCCCTGACCAATAGTGCTGCTGGAAAGTTGAGCTACGAAGCCAGATTGCCCGATGAGTTATTTGACGCGATGCCGCATACTTATGAGCTGATCGCGAATGATTTAAATTGTACCAGCACCGCGTATATCGATGTTCTACAGCCGCTGATTACGCCCGCGGAACACCTGACCGATAGTCACGGCAAGCCGGGCTATATTGGTTTGGCGCGCAGTGCGTCTTTTAGGTATGACTCCCTGAGCCGTCAGTTGACTGAGTTACTTGAGCGGTCTGCTGAATCCGGAACGATTGCAAAACAAGAACTGATGAACCTGCAACGTGCTCACACAGAGGTCGTTCGTGGTTCTCACGATCGACGTGAGTATAAACCGCTGAGTCTGCCGAAAGTCGACAATCCGGATGTCACAGTGATTATTCCGGCAATGAACAAATTTGAAATTACCTACCACGCGATAGCGTCGTTAATACTTGCACAAAATAAGGCAACGTATGAGGTGATTCTGGTGGATGATGCCTCCTCAGATGAGACCACTGTGGCAGAAGATGTTGTGGAAAATCTGGTGGTTGTCAGGAATGATTCCAACCTAGGGTTTGTAAAAAGTAATAATAAAGCAGCTGCACTGGCCCGCGGAAAGTACGTTTGTCTGCTTAATAATGATACCGAGGTTACTGCTGGCTGGATTGACCAGGCGCTTGAGATGTTTGATCTCTACAATGGTGTAGGTGCTGTTGGATGCAAACTGGTCTATCCGGATGGAAAGTTACAGGAAGCCGGAGGGATTGTTTGGGGCTCGGGTGCACCCTGGAATTACGGGAAGAATCAAAACGCGTCCCATCCTTCCTATAATTATGCACGTCAGGCAGACTACTTATCGGCGGCAGCACTATTTATTAAGCGTGATGTATGGACACAGGTAGGAGGCTTTAGCGAAGAATACGCTCCAGCCTATTATGAAGATACCGATTTAGCATTTAAAATCCGAAAAGCCGGATATAAAACTTTATATTGTCCCACCTCAGTGGTGGTCCACTATGAAGGAAAAAGCAATGGAACTTCGACTGCCAGTGGTATAAAGAAATACCAGGTGCTTAATAGTAAGAAGTTTCGTGCAAAATGGTTTGCTGACTATAAGAGTCATGGTGTGGAAGGGCAGACACCACATATTGAGGTCGACAGAGCCAGTCACTTCCGTGTGTTGGTCATTGATGCTTCTACTCCGCGTCGAAACAGTGATGCGGGAAGCTATGCTGCGTTTCAGGAAATGAAGCTGATGATGGAGCTTGGTTGCAAACTGACTTTTATACCAGCCAATCTGGCACACATGGGGGTTCATACTGAGTATCTGCAGAAGCTTGGTGTTGAATGTCTCTACTATCCGTTTTATCAATCGGTAGAGCAGATGCTGGAGCTGCGTGGGGAAGAGTTCGATGCGGTTTATATCACTCGGTACCAGGTCGCTGCAAACAGTATTGAGGCTATTCGCTCAATGACAGATGCGCAAATTATTTTTAACAATGCTGATTTACATTTTCTGCGGGAGTTGCGCGAAAGCCTGCAAAATAAATCTATCGATTTCTCCGGTCCATTGGCTACTAAAGAAGATGAACTGGCGGTTATAGATGAAGTCGATGTGGCAATTTGCTATACCGAAGCAGAACGAGCGGTTATTACATCGCATGTTTTAAAAGAAGAAAACATCATGCGTTGTCCCTGGGTGGTCAAAACCCAGACCAGTGTAAAGCCATTCAGTGATCGAAAGGATATCGCGTTTCTGGGTGGATATCGTCATAAACCAAATGTGGAAGCCGTTGAGTTTTTCTGTGAGAAAGTAATGCCGGTGTTGAGCCAGAGAATGCCGGAATTGGTCTTTAAAGTGTACGGTAGTAGTATACCCGAGCACTTCTCGCAGTACGCATCCGGAAATATTGAGATGCACGGGTTTGTCGAAGATGTTGCAGATATCTACGACAACGTTCGTTTGTTCGTCTCGCCGTTACTCTCCGGAGCTGGTCTGAAAGGTAAGATCATTGAGTGTATGGCTTCAGGTCTGCCCGCAGTGATCAGCCCGATAACAGCGGAAGGTACTGGTTTGGTGCACTCACAAAGTACATTTATTTCAGATAGCGTGACAGATTGGTGCGACTATATTGAGCAGCTCTATTCTGATGAGTCATTGTGGCAAAAAATGTCTGAAAATTCGTTAAGCATTAGTAATTCCCTGTACTCACCTGTCGAGGGAATGAAACGAATGAAGAAGATACTCGAGGCAGTAGATATTTATTCCAGTGATGCAGAAGTAGGTAAGTTTAAAGGATATATAAAGTAACATGGCTCAACGTAATATAATTGTTCATTATCATATATTTAAGAATGCGGGTAGCTCAGTTGATCAATTGCTGAAGAAAAACTTTGGTGATCAGTGGGTCGGCTTCGATGGTGACAAGCCAGGTAGCGTAATTACTGCAAATGCGCTTGAGGATCGAATTGTCAACTCGCCAGAGAAAATCGCTTTTTCGTCTCACCAGATTGTCCCGCCAATGCCTCAGGTTGACGCCAATGTGTACCCAATTGTATTTCTCCGTGATCCGATTGATCGGATTAAATCAGCTTACCTGTTCGAATGGAAAAAGCAGTTAGGGCTCGATGCACCAAAAGGTTCGTTTGTTGAATTCGTGAAAGAGAAGTTTACCTATAGACGTAAAAGCTCAATTGAGGAATTCCAGACTATTCGTCTCTCTAACGACAGTCGTTCTGTGTTTCAGGGGACGGAAATCACTGACGAAGAGATGCTAGGTAAGGCATGTGATTTTATCAGCAGTTTGGACTTTGTCGGGATTGTCGATGATTTTGAACGTTCGAATGAAATGCTTGCTGCCTATCTGCGAGAAGGTTTCACTGAATTTGAGGTAAGCGAAGTTAAGGCAAATGTTTTGCAGGATCTTTCGCTTTCACAAGAAGTGAAGCGGGAACGAATCAAGAACGAGCTTGGTGCTGAGATGTTTGAAATGATTGTTTCCAGGAATATACTGGATGAAGCGTTGTATCAGCACGGGCGCCAGTGTTTGGAATCCTTGTATAACGCTCGATTTCAACCTGCCGATGTGAAAATAGCGAGCTAGTAATTCGGTGTGCCGGACGTATAGTGTCAGGTGAGTGCGTTCGGAAATTCCAACCTGAATATGACGTTCCGAATTAACGCATATTTCCGATGACTAAAGAAAAGGGTTTATGTCAGACGCAGCTATTCAAGATAACCTCGTGTCGCCTGGTAAAGAAAGTGACTTGATCGCCGCAATTTCTGCTGCACCATGTCAACGAAGTGCATTCGTTGCTGCAGCGGAATATTTTGACATCGTCGGACAGGAAGAAACCGCGTCGTCCCTGCACAATGGCGTGGTGCCTGCCTGGCTGGTTGATAAATATCAACTGGAAAAATATCCTTCTGAAGCATCTGGTCGGTTGGCATCTTGTGATTCGCTTGCATGGTATCCGGCTCATTCAGAAAAATTAATAAAACCCCTGAACACTGATTCCAATCGAAATTCAGTCTTTGAGCGCTCGGTAAAAGAGTGTCCACACGAAGTGCTGAATATCCTGCACGATGGTGCATTGGTTTACGACGGAATGAACAGGTTATTTATTGACCCGTTGAATACACGAATTAGCAATCATTCCGATGTGAACTCATATTTAGCTCACCGTTTAGCGGGTGATATCAATCAGTCTGAAAATGTACTGGAAGGGTTGTCGATTATGTTGGCCGCCAGAAATTCCGGTAATTTTTATCACTGGCATTTTGATATTTTACCAGTGTTGGGGTTAGTTGAAGAATGTGGAATAGCGATATCGCAAATAGATAACATTATCCTGACCGAAAAAGAGAACTCTTTTCATTTGCCGATGCTCAAAAGGCTCGGTGTTTGTGACAGGCAATTAAAAATAATCAAACCGGGCTATGATGTGGTGCGGTGTGAGAAATTGTTACTCCCCACTATTCGATGCAACATGGGCATGCGGCAACCCAGAAAACATATTGACTGGTTGAGGTTCAAATATCTTGAAAGTTGCACTGAAAAATTTGATGATAAAAACAGTATTAAGCTTGCAATTGTGCGAGATCGCCGCGGCTACACTGATTCACAGCTGGTGATCGATTTTCTGGAAAAGAAAGGCTATAAACCCTTCATGCCCGAAAAGTACTCGTATGCAGAGCAAGTCAAAATGTTCCAGAATGCCAGTCACGTGGTAGCACCTCATGGTGCGGCGTTGGCGCTATTGGCTTATTGCAGACCGGGAACGGTGGTACATGAATTCTATGGTGAACATATTCATCCATGTTTTTGGTCAATCGCCAGTACATTGGGACTGAAATATTATAATTATAACTGCAGCGAGATTAGTCAGGCTGAGGTAACCAATAGTGGCCGCGGGATGGTGAATCGTTTGAATAAGTCGATTGATGTCACCGAAGCGTTACTCCATTCAATGGATTCTTTGTAGTAGATATTAAAATTAGGGACAGCCGCCAGAGAAAAATCAGCGGCTGTCACTTGTTTGTCTTCAGTAGTAAATCGGTTCAGATTCTGCGCCGTCTAAATAGACTTCCAATCGATAGTAACAGCATTCCGAGAAACAATAGATCAACATTCTGATTGTTGCTCAGTGTGCAGCCGAATCTTCCGTCGGTGTTAAATATCGCGTCAACCAAATCCGGCAGCGAATCGCTATCCCCATCGGGTAAGGCCTGGCCAAGCTCCGGGCGTCCAAAGTCTGACAAGCCATCTCCATCATTGTCGATGAAGTCATCGATCAGTCCATTGTCATCTGCGTCTAATATACCGGACTCCAACAGGTCACTGATGCCATCGTCGTCACTATCCAGATCAAGATGATTTGGAATAGTGTCCTGATCATCGTCTGCCGGATCATTGCTATATAGATCTGTCAGTCCATCCCGGTTGTCATCAGGTTGATCGCTGTGTCTTGTGTTGGACGTCGTATAGTCCGAGCTCGCCTCTGATAAATCGGGAATTCCATCCTGGTCGGAGTCCAGGTCCAGATAGTCCGCGACTCCGTCTCCGTCGCTGTCTTTCGCGATACCTGTGGGGACAGGGGCGGTGAAGACTCCGATCGAGTCTGGATTTGCAGCATTCCATTGTGCTGCTGTGTCGAGCTGGCCGTCGTGATTGACATCGGTAAAGCCGACTTCAACCAGGTCGGGTATACCATCGTTGTCGCTGTCTCGATCAGCATAGTTTGGTAATCCGTCTCCGTCGGAATCTTCGGTACCGTCACGTTGGTTGATTATTCCGTCGTTATCGTCGTCAATATTATTCAGGCTGGTGCCAGATGCGATTTCCTGACCGTCGCTGATACCATCACCGTCAGTGTCAGTTGAAACGGGGTTGCTTTGATAGATAAGGATTTCGTCACCATCTGATACTGCATCGTTATCCGTATCAACCGACAACGGGTTGGTTGCATATTCCTCGATTTCAGACAGATCGGTAAGTCCGTCGGAGTCTGTGTCGTTGCTGATCAGACTGGTACCGTGTTCATTGTACTCATCAAAATCGGATAACCCGTCAACGTCAGAATCTGTAGACAAGGGGTTTGATGCCAGTTCGTTTATTTCAACGCCATCAGTGATACCGTCACCATCGCTATCATTGCTCTGTGGATCAGTATTATGTGAATTGACTTCATCCCCGTCCACGAGACCGTCACCGTCGGAATCTGCACTGGTGGCATCTGTTGAGTGGATGATCAATTCATCCCCGTCTGAGAGTCCGTCGCCATCGGTATCTGTATTGTTAGGATCGAGGTTCTGATCTAATTCATCGTTATCGTTGATCTGATCATTATCAGAGTCTGCGTTATTCGGATCTGTCCCTGATGAGAAAACTTCGTGAAAATCACTCAGTCCATCGTTATCGCTGTCAGCGTCCTCCGGATTTGTAAAGTAGATATTTAGTTCATCTTCATCACTGAGGCCGTCGTCATCGTTATCTGGCGCCGGAGGGGGTTCATCAATCGCGGTGGTTTGGGCGCGGGAAAGATCAATCACCTCATGAAAGTTTGACTCGCCTGTTCCACCTTGCGTTGTACTGCCTGTGAATACATGGAGGTCGTTGCCAATCAATGCCGCGCCGCCAGCATGCCGCGGATTAATCATATTAGGCAGGTTGCGCCATTCATCGCGGCGCGGGTTATAAGCTTCTACGTCGCGATGCGCATCAACGACAGATTCACCACCGATAATAATAGCCTGATCGTCGTAAACAACGGTGGTCGTGCCGGCTCTTTCAGTAGGAATGTTTCTACCGCTTGTCCACTGATTAGTGGAAAAATCGTAGATGTCTGTCGTCGCAACTGTGAAATCAAAACTATTGGCAGATTGGCGTCCACCAGTTGCGATGAGTTGATTATTGATAATCACTGCACCAAAGTGATCGCGTGCTGTGGGAGCGTCTGGCAGAGTTGTCCAGGTATCTGTCGCGGGATCATATTCATCAAACCATGGGACTGCACCACCGTTGTGACCCAGAGTATTGCCGCCAATGACGTAGATTTTGTCATTGTAAGAGACTGCCCCTGTGGAGCCTCTGAGGCGGCTGGCAGGCATTGTTCCGGCTATACTCCAGCTATTATCGGCGGGATCGAAAACATGGATTTCCGCGATGGTTGTTTCATTGGGAAAACAGCAACGGAAAGCACCGATAATATAGAATTTGTCATCGTGGATGACAAGCTGGAAGTGATGCATTTCTTCCGGGGCGGTCGCAATAGTTTCCCAGGTATTTGATACAGGGTTATATCGGTCAACAGGTCGCTCACCACGACCACCAATCAGATATATCATGCCATTGTATACAACGGCGTTTGACTCATGACGGCCCACTGGTCCACTGCCGTCACTGGTGATGACGGTTGTCCAACTCTGTGCATATGCGTTGTTTGCGAACAAGCTTGCACTGACAAGTACCAGTAGAAAAAAAGCTCGGCTTAAATAACCATTCATTATCAGAACCTATTGGTGTATTGGTAATATCTCAGGATTGGCGAATACAGCGGGTCAACGTTTGTAACCTGAGATAGGCTAAGCCGAGCAGGGCGATAATTAATTTCAGATCCAGTAATCCGCCGCCACTTTCTACAACAGTGCTGACGAAATTATTTTCTGAATTGCTATCGCTGTCCGAAATCAATGTGGCTGTGATTGTGGTTTCACTGTTGACATTAATGCTCGCTGTTCTTTCGCTGTTGGCAGCAACAAAGTTGACCGTGCAGTCAATACGGTCCGCATTTGCTTCGCAGCCGTCAAACCCAGTGATGTCGCTTGCCAGTGTTACATCTATACCACTCAGTTGAACTGTGATATCTACAGCCGCAGCTGTTGTGTCCGGGTTTAACACGGAAACCCTATAGCTTCCCGAGGAGATTTGATTCGAAATACTAAGGTCTATATCGGGCTCAATATAAGCGACGGACTCTTCCCCAAGACCATCTGGCAGGGTGGTGTCTTCAAGTGACAATGAGATTTTGTCCAATTCGACCCCGTCAGTGGCTGCGCTAACATGAATCGAATGGATACCAGGGTTTGTGACATCAATGTAGGCGTTGTTGTCGGTGCCGCACTGAACCGAGTGACTCCATTGCCACTGTCCATTCGGTGCACACACGGTCAGGTCAGCTGCTGAGGCGGGCCAGGTGTTGTTAAACCCAACGTGGATTGATGCATCCTGGGCATTGTTGGCGCGCAGTAGCCCTGCAACGAAGTATCTACCCGGTTCATTGAAAAATGCTCGGTAGGTGACAACCGAACTTTCGCCACCAGCAGTGTAGTTCGACACATTCAATACAACAGGGTCATCATTTCCAACCCGTGTGTCCGGTAAAAATTCTATGTATGAACTGTTGCTGGTAGATGCTGCAGTGACACTGTCGAAGTCGGGTGAAATTGCTGGATTCATGGCTTCGGATACCACAAACCAGGCGGAATTATAAGCATTTTCCAAGGGGGCAGAGTTTGGCGTTGCTTGCTCTGTATAGTTTTCGGCTTCAATCGTAACTATACCGTTTGTATCCGTAGAGATCGTGTTGTCTATAACAAACACCGAGGTATTCAATGCGTTGTTGTCAGTGTCCTCATCTGAGGGAACGACAAGCTGAACTGAAATATTGCCCTGGCCAGGAGTTACGCCATCGATGGTGAGTGGAATAGAGAGACTATCGCCTGGCAATACACCGCTAAGCGAACAAGTTACAGCGGTATCCACAATGCAACCCGGATGATCAGAGGCTACAGAGATTGCGGCATTTCTGTTGATACTCAGGGTCGCATCGTTGATTTCCAGCTGACCCTTGTTTGTAATTGATATCAGATGTGTTGTACTGCTATTCAGGCCCAGCGCATTTGGCCCTTGAAGTAGTGTCAATGCGCCATCGTAGTCGGGAATTCTTTCGCTGATAGTTAACTGCTCTGAGTCAGTGTTGTTACCTTGCTCAGTCTCTTTTATATCGGTACTGACTTGTGCATCAATACGCAGAGTTGAGGCGGCAGTCGCCACTACCGTGAAGCTGGCAGTAACGCGCTCGTCCGCTGTTACTTCAGAGAAATCGCATATCACCTGGGCATCGTCTGATGTGCAGAGGTCACTGGAAACGAAATCCAATCCTGAAGGCAGGCTTACCAACGCAACCACATTGGTAGCAGTGTCAGCATCATCGGTGTTGTCTATCGTTAGCGTATATTCAATTTCATCTGTGACTACCACTGATTCCTTGTTTGCAGATAGTCTAAGTTGCAAATCCACCACCGCTGTCGTTGGTGCGGGTGCTGGAGTTACTTCGTTGCCATCGTCCGTCGGGGTAGTGTCCAGAATATAGTTGCCAATTGTGTCACCAGTAGCAACATCAACACAGCGAATTTTATCACTGGTTATCGGGAAGCAATCACGCGTTTCAGGATTAACGTCTTTGAGTAATAGGAATTGATCCAGTTCGAATCCGTCTTCGCGTGCGTAGAATGTGATCTTGTGAGAACCGGCCGTCTCGATATCCAGAAAGATAGTCTTGGTTACTCCACAGTGATTCGTGTCTACACGCTGTGCACTTGACCATGTCCACTTATTTTTTCCAGAACAAAGCTGTATCCGATAACCCGATAATGGAGTGTTGTCATTGATACCGACGTGAATTCCATTGTCCTCAGGGCCGGTAGAGTAGGCTTTTACATAGACAAAGTATTTGCCCGCTTCGGGGATGTTGACATTGTATTCCAGTCTTGGGCCATCGCCAGGTGTTCCCCAGAAATTCTCTCCGTTTCTCAACACGTCATCGTGGGTTACCCGGGTATCGGGCAACAATTCGACGTAGGCGCCATTACTAGCGCTGGAATGGTGAGGTGGGTCGGGGTCGGGTGTGATCGCAGGGATGTTGTCCTGACTAGTGAGTGTCCAGCCGCCGGTGAGATCGTTGTAGTTTTCTGCTTCTACTCGAACCGCGACGAAGTCGGCGCTGGTTGCGGCGCCTATTGCAAGAGGCTCGGATTGTTCATTGTCAGGTACAGAATTAGAGTTGCACCCATTTAGAACAAGAACTGCAAAGGCAAGCAGCGGGGTACTCTTGAGGAAATGTTTTGTATTTCGAATCATGCTCTTGTGCCGCTTTTTTATTCTTCTATAAACGAACCACAGCGTGATCTGGGTCGCGTTTTCTGTGACTGGCGCACGGTTTCAAATGTGCAATTACACCAATTTGGTAACGGTGTATTGCCAAGATTCTTTAGATGGGGGCTGTGGCGGGCCACTCACTCATGAAAATATTGGTGAGTGTGATATTGATCGGAGTCTTTATCCTGGGGATTAATGACCGTGGGCGGGCTTTCTATGTGTCTGAGAATTCTTAAACGCGAAAATTAGACACTTACAGCTTTGATTGGTGTATGCCTGTCTGAGAGTCTGGACTTTGATTCGGTATCGCTATGTCAGGCGGCTTTAGCGGTGTCGAATACAGTGTCAAAAGCGTTCACTGACTTAAGCCAGTCTTGATAGTCGTTGTTGAACTGATCCGAGATCGCCTTGAGGTCATCGTGGGTAGTGTCGCGGGTGACTATCAGTCCGTTTTCATCTTCGTCGCCGTGAATATGGAGAATAAGTTGACCGGAGTTGCCGGTATTGAGCCATGGAGACAGGTTTTTCACACCCAGGCCAATGTCTAGTGACTTAGGAAGGAAGTTAATATCCTGGCCTATTTCTGCCATGGTTAATGCAAAGGCCACCTGGTCCAGGTTTCTGCTATTTTGCCCTAATAAAGTGATGTGCTGATGAAGCTCATCAATGTATTTTTTCCAGGTGCTGGTGACAGTGCCGAGCAAAGCTCCTGGAATGATGATCAACCCGCCATTGTGGTTGTTCACATAGTTGCGTGGATCTTTTCTTGGATCTTTAGGATCGGGGTGGTCAAGATAGAATCTGGGATTGCCCAGTCCAAAATGATCGAATAGATTTTCAAACGCGGTAAAGGTCGGTCGTGGTACAAACTTGCATGCCCTGACAGAATTATCTGCCCACCGTTCATCGAAGTCGAGGTATACCTTATCGCAGTCATTGATAATGACATGTGAATAGGTTGATAACTTTTCGTTGCACAGCTGTAGCCACTTATTGGCGGGTTTGCTTGTGGAAGTGAAAGTGGTATGTCGCGTTATATTTTTTAACCCACAATGATGCGTCAACACATCGGTAAAAGAAGAATCAACATCTTCATTGATTCCAAAAAATATATCGTCCAGATTTTTTCCGCTTCTAATTAAGGAGAACAGAAATCTGAATGATTGTTTGATATAGCGTGGCTGGTTATCTACAAAGCAGCTGTAAGCAATTCGCTTGCTGCATTGCTGTGAAGCTGGATCATCCCTGTCCTGCATGCTAACTGACTTTCCTGGTTGGGTATGTTGCTTCGGTGAATTCCAGAATCTGCGATGAAATTCTCGAGTCGAGTGCGATCAGTTTTTCAGAAATGTCGATAAAATTCTCTCTGCTCAATACAGATGGGTTGCCCGTGGGTCTGTCCAGAGAGAATAATTCCTCACTATCAAAATAGTGCTTTGAAACTTTTTCGTTAATCGGGGTGCTGCTTTGAACACAGCGGTCCTTTAGTTCACTGGTCACTCGCACTGGCGGGCTCTCTTTTTTGAGGCTCAACTGCGCCAGTGCCTGGCGCACGATTCTTTGTTGCGCTTCGCTGCAATCTGGTGCCGATTCATTATACCGCAGCTTGTAGGCAAGCAAGTCCGAGGTCAGGCTTGGATTGGCATCTTCCAGTTCCCGGTTGATGATTTGTTGTTTGACACTGTTGTCACTGATGTTCAACATATTCTCAAAAAAATCGACAACAATATCGTTTTCACTGAGTGACTGGCGTTCAAACTTGCGTACAGTTATTTTTCCACTACATGCGTCTTGCCAGCGATTTAGAAACCCGAAATAGTCCACGCTGAACACATTGTCGTAATAGTGTTCCATTGATTCGCAGTATGGCGTTGCCCAGACTCTTTGCGCATAAGATGACGCCAGATAGTCAATTTGATTTCTGATATACACTAAAACTCGCAGATCGTAATTTGCGAATGCTTGTTGAATGACAGTAGGGTGTGAGTTTTGAAAGCTTTCTGAGCTGAGTAATACATTGCAGGGCTGATTATTTATTTCTTCCAGTAAAGCAGCCAAATCAGGGGATTGCAGGGTTTGTTGTTGGGCTTCTGCTGTTTTATTTGACTGGATAGCCAGAAGTCCCGCCAGATCATGATGTGCAATCGTGCTTTTACCAACTTGCGGGTAATAAAGGTTCAGATCGGCCAGCATCTCTGGACAGCCATTCACAAAGTGCTGGATAGAGCTGGTCCCGGTCTTGTGCCTGCCAATATGAAGGTAGATTGTCTTTTGTGTCATCTAAACACTTACTCTTGTATTGGGGCGCTGCCAAACACCGCAGCCCGCGGGTATGCAAGTAAAGATGAGCAGTGGTCGCAAAGTGCGTACCACAATTGGCAGAATTTAAAGAATAAAGTGCTTACGCCTTAACCGATTGCGTGCCCCTGGGAGAGCTCGCAATCAGTGCCTGATATTGCTTTGTGATTCAATTGACGAATCGGCAGCTTTGGTTGTTTTCCCAGCCGTATCCATCCAGATTTTCGTCAACTAAAGCGCTTGAGCAATCAGGGAACTCCCCCGACTGCAGCAAAGTAGGGACGCTCGATGCAATCACACAGGTGGCGTTGTTTTCCCACGCAAAGCCGTCATTGTTGTCGTCCACCGCATTGACGCTGCAAATTCGGTGGATGACGCCGGTAATTGAGGCTCCAGCGATACTATTGTCGTCAACACCGCTCGGCACGATCATGCAGGTTTGATTATTCTCCCAGCCGTAACCGTCACCGTCGTGGTCGACCAGCGGGCTTGAGCACGCCGGAAAACTCACCAGCACTAAGGGAGGCTGATCTGTCGGACTAGTCTGGTCTGGTATGGTGCAGGACTGATTATTCTCCCAGCCATAGCCATCATTATTATGATCGACTACTGCAGCGGAGCAGACCGGGAAATTTATAAGCGAGATCGTGGACTCATTTAAAGGATTTGATGTCTCAGAGCCGGTGGTTTGCCCGAAATAACAGGACTGATTATTTTCCCAGCCATAACCGTCACCATTGTCGTCAGTGATAGCTGATGAACAGACAGGGAAATTTATTTGCGCCAGTTGCGCCTGGTCAGGTGAAGTTGCCTGTGAAGGGATAATTTCGCAAGTCTGCTGATTTTCCCATCCGTAGCCGTCTGCGTCTTCGTCAATCACATTGGCAGAGCATGCAGGAAAGTTCACTAGAGTGACGGTCGCCTGAACGTTACCGTCTGAGCTGCTGTCGCCGATGCTGGCCGGGCCAGCCTCGAATTGGCAGGTCTGATTGTTTTCCCAGCCATAGCCGTCGCCGTCAGTGTCTGCCACTGCAGCGGAGCATGTCGGGAACACCGGCCCTTCGGTGGGTGTTTGGTCATTTAACTGTTGGGGGTTTACCTGACAGGTCTGGTTATTTTCCCAACCGTAGCCGTCGCCATCTGCGTCGAGTAACGTGGCTGAGCAAAGTGGAAATAGCAGGGCTGCATGTTCTGTTGCGGTGTCAGCGGCGATTTGACTAACGATGGTGCAAGACTGCCCGTTCTCCCATCCAAATCCATCGTTGTTGTCGTCTGTGACTGCGGCAGAGCAGGCAGGAAAGGTTAGCGGGTTCGGCGTTTCTGTTGTCGGGATGGTGTCGGCTGAATCTGCTAATGCATCAGCGTCCTCTGCCGAGGCATCGCTTGAATCAGGTAAGGTCGTCTCAGCCACAGTTGCTTGAGATGTCGATATTATGCACGTTTGGTTGTTCTCCCAGCCATAGCCATCGCCGTCAATGTCTTCGACTACTGCAGAACACTCTGCAAACTGTGGTGGCCCGAGAGGCCTCTCTTCAACGGTTGCTGCAATCGATGTGATGGTGCAAGTCTGATTATTTTCCCATCCATAGCCGTCACCATCTGGATCCGAAATGTCGGCGGAACATATGGGGAACGCGATTGGCTCCGGTGCTGCTGGAAGAATGTTTGCCAGTGACGGATCGATAGTGCAACTCTGATTGTTCTCCCAGCCATAACCGTCGGAATTATCATCAACGATGGATGCCGAGCATACAGGGGGCACCGTTGTTGAAACTTCTGATTGTGTTTCAGCGTCGTTGACTGGCTCGGATCCGGGATCTGCTTCAGTTGCGGGTACCGATGTCAGCTCCGGCCCAGGTGCTGATTCTGGTACAGGTGTCGGGTCTGCTGCAGGCACAGGTGTC
>CAZNOB010000031.1:0-37796 GCA_964574535.1 uncultured Granulosicoccaceae bacterium
CCAACGCCAGACAGTCTCTTGCTCTAGAAAGAGCTCTGCGTGGGCGCGCATACCTTTCTGAAAAAGTCGACATGCTTGAGCAAGCTGCCAGTGACAACGAAAAAGCCAACGCCAGACAATCTCTTGCTCTCGAAAGAGCTCTGCGTGGACGCGCTTATCTCTCTGAAAAAGTCGACGTGCTTGAGCAAGCTGCCAGTAACAACGACAAGGCTAACGCCAGACAGTCTCTTGCTCTCGAAAGAGCTCTGCGTGGACGCGCTTATCTCTCTGAAAAAGTTGACTCTCTTGAGACAGAACTCGAGCAGATTACCGAAGTTTCTTTCGCACAAATCAACAGCGCTATAGCCGAGCGAGATGCAGCCAAAGCTGTATCAAACAGCACTGAATGGGCAGACACGTTAAGTGCTGAACTCGCTGAGTCGTTCAGCAATCTGCAGGGCACTGAAGTGACTTCACTGGGAGACAACAGCGTCGCGATTAAAGTCGGTAACACGGGTCTTTTCAGCCCGGGCGGCTTCGCGCTAAGCGGGGCTGGTAAAGATCTGCTGGGCCAAATCGGCACTACAATCGCCCAGCGTGGTGATTCCAACATAAAAATCGTTGGCCACACGGATAATATCCCGACTGGAAGCGCAAGCCGGTTTGCGAGTAACAATGAGCTATCTCTGGCCAGAGCAACCTCTGCTTTAACCTATATGACTTCTATTGGTGTACCCGCGGATCGTTTGTCCGTATCAGGAGTGGGCGATACTTACCCTATCGCTTCAAACGATACAGAAGATGGCCGCCTCGCCAACCGTCGTGTAGAGATTGTTTTGACTGAAGCGAAGTAGGATCGCGGATTTAATCGACATTCACCACAAGCACCGGTAGCAATTACCGGTGCTTCGGAGTTATGTTACACACTAACTGTAAAACCAAAACCATCATAATCTTTTTGTAAACAGGTGTAACTTCCATACAGAGCGGGCTCACCACCATTGACCAGCCACACAGGCATATCTTGTACGAACTCGCTAAACCGCCCTTTATTGTGCAGCCAGTACTTGAATTTCGACTCCAGGAAGTATTCTCCTAATCGCGGCACAATGCCACCGGCAATGTAGATTCCACCGGTCGACCCCAGTGTCACCGCAAGATCACCGGCGATCACCCCCAGCCACTTACAGAACATTTCCATCACTTCGCTACAGACCGGACACTGGCCACTAATTCCGGCAGTGCTGATTTCCGCTGCTTTCTCGAAAACCGCCGGACTTTTCTCTAACTCACAGAGCGCACGATAAACTTCGACCGTGCCGATCCCCGACAAATAACGCTCCGCAGAAACATGCGAGTATTTCTTCAGCAGCAATTGATAGACAGCAAGCTCTCTTTCAGTATGTGCGCCCATCGATACATGCCCGCCCTGACTTTGTAGCGGATGCCAGTAAGACCCCGCATAAACCAGCCCGGAAACCCCCAGACCAGTACCGGGCCCAATCACAGCTCGAGGACCACGAGCGTCAGTGATACCGGTATTGATCTCGGTTAAACAGTCGGCAGGCAGGCTCATAATTCCGACGGCGGCAGCTGTAAAATCGTTCACCACCCGGCAGCGCTTAAGTGCAAATCGTTTTAATATGCTCGACACTGACAGACTGAGTTCACTGTTGGTCAGCTCCATGTTGTCCTGATATTCATGCGTACTGGCAAATGAAAATGACGCCTGATCCAGATCAGGGTTACCCACTGACTGCAGATACTCGTCAACGATATCGCCCAAATCCCGATGGTTAATCACAGGGATCACGCGGAAAGTATCCGCTTGATACACGCCGTCTTTGAACTGAACAAAGCGCGCGTTGGTGCCACCGATATCACCTGTGAGTACAATTTTCATTATAAGCTATGTGTTGAACTTTAAATTTCAGACAAACAGGATCAGGGAGCGATATCGATCATCTGCCACTTACTGTTTGGGACCAGTGTACAAGTTAACTCGCATTGGTTGAGTCAGTGTGAATGTGCCATGACTATTGGCACAACTTTCAAACCGCTCTTTCACTTGATCACTACGCACATCCGCTGCAGCGTAATGGTTATAACTGAGATCAGTATAGTGGTTTGCAAACTCATCAAAGTCATTGAAGGTGCGATCAATATCATAGTAAATCTCGCGCATTGACTGGTAGTTCGGCATTGCATGCTCAACCAGAGCGTTATAAGCGTTCAGACGAACCTGTGTTTCATTGTGGAAAAGCTCAATGACGTGCTGATACGTACCATTTGCAACGGGCTCCATCACATATAAAAAACCATCAGCCCTGAGAATCCTCAGCATCTCACTAAACACCTGCGGATAATGTGCCGCTGGCACATGATGCATTGAATTACCAAAAATTACGCCATCAACCGAAAGTGGTTCTACGGGAATCTCGCCGGCCCCGCCCTCGTGAAAGCCCACATTCTCAACGACGGCTGCCTGGCTATTTTTTTTAGCCTGTACAGGATCAGGTTCTACACCAAGCACTCGCGCGCCGCGCTCTGCCAGGGAGTAACACAGTTTCCCGGCGCCACATCCGGCGTCGACAATAAAACGGTTTTTCACGTCCACAAGCCGCTCCAGTACCTCGAGGTCTGTCTGGAATCCCCAGTCTTCTGCCATGATTTGATTCTCCAACTCTGAGCCACTCGCATTGTAACAGGCCTCGGGCCCGCAGCGATCATTTATCCATTTCTGAATGTTGTTTCACAGCGTTTTTAGCGGAAAAATCAAGCCGCTCAAAACGGATATTGTGGCGGGCATTAGCCAAACTACTCAACGGTGCAGTATCTTTGCTAAAGTAACTGCAGAGAACCATCATTTACCCCAGGCTCTAAAACCCGCCAGCAACATCAAACACTGTATAAAAGCAACAGGCTTGAACTGAGATCAAAGAGACTGCCGCCATGAAATACGCCCTGCCGAAATCTACCGGAAACTGGCTATTCCTATGGCTTCTGACTTGCTTTTTTTCAATCCCTGCCTTTGCCGCAGCACCCGCCACACTATTACAACAACCCCTTTCTAACGCCGATGCACGTCATCTGCTGTCCCGCACGGGTTTGGGAATCTCAATCGCCGAACTGGACGCGTTAAAAGGCCTGACTCGAAACGAGGGTATCAATTATATCGTCAACGGTTTCGACACCAAACCACATAAACCTATGCCAGCCTGGACACTTGATACCGCCCCGCTGTATTGGACCCGACAGGATCTCAGTCGCGAAAACAGAAGAAGGTTTGATCGCAAAAGGGATTCAGAACTTGCGGATCTGCGGCAATGGTGGGTCGACACCATGCTGACAACACCTTCACCACAAACGGAACGCATGGTGTTGTTCTGGCACGATCACTTTGCGACCAGTTACCACAGTATTAATCGACAATCCATTGCTATGGCCAGACAGAACCAGTTATTCCGACAATACGGAATGGGCAGTTTTAAAACGCTGGTCAAAGCAATGATTCGGGACCCTGCCCTGCTCAATTATCTGGATAATTTAAGCAATCGCAAAGGGTCTCCTAATGAAAATCTGGCCCGGGAACTCATGGAGCTATTCACACTTGGCGAAGGACACTACGATGAAAATACTGTTCGTGAAGCTGCCAGAGCATTAACCGGGTTTAACGTTTCGCAAAATAATAACCTGTCGTTCGAATATCAAACATGGAGCCACGATACCAACGATAAAACACTTTTCGGTAAAACAGCCAACTTCGATGGTGATGGCTTGGTCGATGAGATTTTTAAACAACCCGAACTCCCTGTGTTTATAGCGAGAAAGTTCTGGCATGCGTTTGTTTCTGACTATCCACCAGCAGAAAAAGACATCAAACAACTTGCGGAAACTTTCTCCAACAGTAATTTCAGCATCACAGCACTGTACCGCGCCACCCTGCAAAGTGGAGCATTCTGGTCCGAGGAAAATCGTGCCAGTCTGGTGAAGTCACCGGTGCAACTAATTATTGGCTTCACACGTTCGACCGAATACCCAATGGCAATCAATCAGCAAGTCCCTGCACTATTGGCTCGGAGCGGTATGGACTTATTCGCGCCACCCAATGTGGCTGGCTGGACCGAAGGACCTGCATGGATTACCACGGGTCGACTATTAAGCAGATATCAATCAATCGAAGTACTCGCAGAATCAGGATTCGCTGCAATGCAATCCGTGAATACCGAAACCCACGGCATGTCGACTGATAATGCCAACAACATGGGTAACGATTCGACCATTACAACTAACATGATGATGCCCGATCAGGCGACAAAGCCATTGCTCGGTATGCTACAAGAGACACTCAATGACAACCTGCAGACGCTGAAGATTCAAATGGCTGGTGAAGACTACCGGGGGCCGGTTGCATTTCGTGTAGAGCTTCTTAACTCAGAGCAAAACCAGTTGTGGGAAAGTGGACATCAGAAGCTAGCCGGTGGACATGACACACGCAAACACGGCCGGGTGCGTGATACCAGTACACTGCCCTGGCAAACAGTAGAGTTTGCGGTGGAGAAAACCACCGCAGCAGAAGCACAGTTTCTAAAAGTTTATTTTCTAAACGATGATGCTGGCGAAGACGGTGATCGTAATATGTATATCAATGGCGCATCACTCGGCAATCAGTGGGTCGATAGCTCAACAGGTGAACAACAGAGTACATGTGTTCCCGGTTCTGCTGCGGACGCAGGCAACCTCTATTGCAGTGGCAGTTTGCAGCTGTCGCTGGCAGAGCGGTCTATAGAAGAGACAAAAAACAACCTTGCCGCCGAACTTCGAGCATCATCAGTTCATTTACAGTGGACACGCTGGGACGAAGCACAAGACAACCTGGATCTTAGGCTGACATTTCAAAACCTGCACACCGCGCATCGTTTTTTTCCTGTGTTTTCGTTCCATTTAAAATCAATTAACGGTGCTGAACCACAACTTGAATTGAGTACTTACTCGTGCTGGCCGGACTGCATACAACTATGGCCCGAGTGTAGCTGGAAAAATCATATCGATCCCTCACGCCAGACTCTTGTTTTCCCGCTGTCAGGCGCAGCAGCAAACACCGACTACCAGTGCCATTTTAATTCCATCAGCGAATCCGAAAGGTTGTTAGTCAGACAATTGCTGAACAATGCCCCATCTCTATTGCGAGTTGCAGCAGCGACACACCGTGAATTTTCGATGCAGCAAAAAAAATCAATTAGCCGATGGATTAATTTGTTTAACCAATACAATAACCATTTTAACGCTGCCGCCTTCACTAACGCGAATCCGGCTATAGATATTCATCCAGACTGGCATCGCAAGCGGCCACGTCATCATCACACGGATACGCTGCGACCTGGCATTTATGACCTGAAGATGCTGGATCAGAAGCTTACCGATCACAAATATACACTGGCTGATTTACTGTTGCCTGGTATCGATGCGAGTGTACTGCCCGGTGCAAATGCTCTGACTGAGAAGCCAATTGACAAGCAATTAGTCACTCTCATCAACTCTCCGTCATTTCAGTTGCACTAGGTCATACTATCCCCGAGGCTACGATTGATTTTGAAGGAAAACCTCTTTATTAAGCTCCAAACCTACAATTAAACGATAGATTCACACAGTCATCAACGCCAGGTAAAGAAATGGTATTCACATGAAGCGAAGACAACTACTTCAACTATTAGCCTTAGGCGCATCTGCACCGCTCGGCCTTTCACTGATGAATCAGGCACTAGCAGATAGCACGTCATTATCCAGTAGAAAGCTGATTTTAATTGAACTGGCAGGCGCTAATGATGGCCTCAATACTCTGGTGCCAATGAAAAACGATTTCTATTTCCAATACCGCCCCGGTATCGCACTGTCCAAAAACGAGGTGACCAATCTGGATGATCAGTTCTCCATGCATCAGTCATTGAATCCACTCATGAAATATTGGGAACAAGGTTCGATGGCATGGGTACATGGCCTGGGCTACCCGGCCCCGAATAGATCCCATTTTAAATCAATCTCACTATGGGAGACTGGTGGTGATGGTAACCGGGATGGCAAACAGGGCTGGGTAACCCACGATATAGAACACAGGCTGGGTCGCAGTATCAATGACGCTCACGGCATAAGCATGGTGGGCGATATGAATCTGTTCAGAAGCGATAGCGGTCGATGGCTCAGCATGTCATCGCCAGAGCAGTTTCTAGATGAACGTCAACCAGTTTCAATGAAAACAAGCAACGTCAATCGTTCATTGACGCTGGTCACCCAACGAATGGCAGAACTTGAAGAATCACTCTACGGGCTATCCTCAAAGCTGGAGAACTCTCCAGGCACTCGGCGCCTGCCCGGCGGCACATTGGGCGCACAGTTACAACAAGTACTTAGAATGATCAGAGCAAAAATCGACACTCCCGTTTTTAGAGTTCAGCTGGATGGCTTTGACACACACGAGAACCAACCTTACCGACATCGCAATTTACTGGACCAGCTCGGCAAAGCCCTTGCTGCCTTTGCAACAGAACTACAAAAAGATGGTGAGTGGAACAACACACTGATTATGACTTACTCTGAATTTGGCAGACGTGCCAAAGAAAACCGCTCGGGTGGAACTGACCACGGCACTGCCGCCCCCCATATGATTCTAGGGGGTAAGATAAATGGCGGCTTGTTCGGCAACCCGACTGATTTGGCCAAACTGGATGCCACCGGTGATCCGCACTACACCATGGACTATCGAGCTTTATACAATCGGGTACTGAATCAATGGTTTGACATTCCACAAAATACTTTTTCCGCATGGCCTGATCGGCGCCTGGACAGACTGATCGGATAAGCCACTGTACTATTGAGTACGCACCCTGAAAGTGCGCGTTTACCGATCATTCTCGTGTCGCCAGAATTACTATGCGCCGCATCAGATTACACCCTGGCGAGCCGTACCATCTATTGGCTGTAGGCGCATAGAATTAGACAAGTTAGAAAAAATTACCGTTGTTGCAAGTCAACGGTGGGATCGATAACCCTTCGCATAACATCCTTCAGCGCCGAGAAATCCCGCTCACTGTTTGCTTCTCTGTTTTTTACAGCAATCACCCTGCCTTCTGTTGTTACCTCTCCAACGGTGAATGAAAATATATAGGATTTTTCTATCCCCATGCGTAAATCAACCATTTGCACCTCATTCTCTATGCGCTGCACTTTGTAAAATCCATGCGTGAAAAATCGCAGGCGTTCCACCGGCCAATGGTCTTCAATCGAATCCAGCAATGATTCATCGCTTGCATAGGCAAATGTTTTTATTTGATTGTTCGGGGGATCAAGCAACGAGTAGTATCCCGTGCGATACGCATTGTCCTGCATTGCCACAAACCGCCAGCCGAGCGTGTTAAAGGGCATCGGTGTTGTCATCAGTTGTCGATAGGTAATACCCTGTTCCGCCAGTGCGTTTTCTATGAACTTGTGTGCGGTTTTTTTCGCCACCATCGACCACGCCAGATAACTACACGCCAATAGCAACGCTACACTATTAATTAAATGGCCTTTGGCACCACGCCGGAAGGCAAACAACAATCCTGCAATCAGTATCAATGTAAATGCGGGATCAATTATAAAAACACTTGAACCAGAGACCGGGTATTCACTCAATGGCCAGAACAGCTGAGTACCGTAGACCGTGAAACCATCCAGCAGGGGATGGGTGACCAACGCAAGCCAGGTCATGAGCCACCAATGCTTGAAAGGAATTTCAGTATTTCTTACAAGCTTCAGCAATACCCAGGCAATCAGCGGAGACACAAGCGACAAAACAATTAAACTATGGCTGAAGCTTCGGTGATAGGTGAAGGACTCTATCGCTCCTTCAAAAGGCACTAGAACATCAAGATCAGGCAAACTGCCAACCATGGCACCAAGCAGTAGCGCTTTATTTCCGATCCGCCGCCCAAGGACCAACTCACCCACCGCTGCACCCAATGCCATCTGTGTTACAGAATCCAACAATCACCCCCGTTTTCAAAACTTGCCGACATCAGTCCAAGCGCCTACGATGCATTGAGTCACACAAACAAAGCAAGAGGCAATACAAAAATGTCTGAACCGACACTCGCACTCAAATTAGCTAACGCCCGCGCGCAGCGGAATCAAACAGACGCCGCCCCGTTTGAAGCGATTGCCTCACTAGATGAAGCCTACGCAATGCAAGCACAGGCGTGCACAGCATACCCATCAGTGCAAATTGGCTACAAAGTGGGTGCTACCAACGAAGGGGCACAAAAGTTATTTGGTTGTAATTCGCCTTTCTATGGCCCTATGTTTGAAGCAGAACACCATACAACCGGCGCTCAGGTTGAGCTGGTCACTGGCTTGTTAGGCGGTGAGGCCGAATTCGCCTTCAAGATAGGCAGTGATTTTCCAACTGACCGATCCCTCAATGTCGATGCACTCCCTGAGTTGATCGACAGTGCAAATATCGCGGTCGAACTGGTTGGCCGAAGGACACGTGGGGATGGATTGCCAACCTTACACGCAGCTATCGCTGATTTCGGTGCCAATGTGGCCTTCATTGAAGGGCCTCCTATCGACAATTGGAGATCTGTCGATCTGGCGCAAGTCGCAGTCACTGCAAGGACCAACGGTGAAGAAACCAACGCAGGTACAGGTGCCGCGGTAATGGGCCACCCGCTTAACTCACTGTTGTGGTTGCACCATTCGCTTGTTGCAACCGGCGGTGGTCTTAAAGCAGGAGACTGGGTAAGCACCGGTACTTGCCTCGGTGTTATCAAAGCCGAGCCACAGTCAACCGTTGAAATCAGCTTCACAGGCTGCGGCGATATCAACTACCAATTCACCTAACCCGGATAATTCATGAAATGGCGAGCATATCGCGCAGAAATTTGTTTTCACAGCCTATTTTCTTCTTGCGTTGAATACTTATTGATATTTACAAAAGAAAAAATTCGCTGTGGAATCAAAGATCAAGTGAGATGCCGTCAATTTCGTGAATAATCCGGGTTAAAGCACTGGTTTGCAACGGAGCAACTATGACCGATACCACCCTGCCCTTTACGCTGGACTCAGCCAGACAATACTATGGTGAAATATTTGCTCCGTGGATTCAGGATTTAAATATCACCATTGAGTCTTTGGACAGCAAACAGGTCATCATGCGAATGCCCTTCGATAACAAGTTATGCCGCATTGGCGGCATAGTTTGCGGGCAGTCGCAAATGGCTTTAATCGACACGTGTATGGTTTTTGTATGTTTTATTGGATTAAAAAAATTTACCGACTGCGCCACAGTGACACAAAACTCAAGCTTTCTACGACCGGCCGTCGGAAAAGATATCATCGCCACTGGTCGGGTAGTTAAGGCTGGAAGAACCCTGGTCTTTGGCGAGGTGATTCTGAATGCGGCTGGCGACCCCCGGCCGATATCAACTGGCACTGCAACTTATGCAGTACTCGGTCAAGCGGGATCAAAGACGAAGTGAAGTCACAATTTATTTTAAACAGACGCATACTCAAGCAGTAAGTCAGGCGATACTGTTTTTAACACTCGGTCGATCAGACACGTCCGCATACCATCGCAACAAACGCGTATGTGCAGTCCCCGGCTGTCGCTTTATCCAGCGCGCAAAATCGAGCGTCACAACTGCGGTGATATCAGCAATAGAAAAACAATCACCTGCAACAAACTGATGATGCTGCAAGTGATCGTCAAGCCAGTCAAAGAATTCCTGTGTCCTTTTGTGGCCGCGATCCACCAGCGCTGGAATTTGCTCATGAGGGTGTTTACCCGTAAATACATTATTGGCGAACGCTTTGGAGCGGTTACGAAATGCTTCACCAACTGCCATGAAACCTTCCTGCTCAATGCGTGAATCCAGATCGATAACTTTGCCGCGCTCTGCTGCATCGCGCCCTATCAACGGTGGTTGTGGACAAATTAGCTCAAGATAATGCTGAATACCGTGGGTACTCGTAAGCCTGCTGCCATCATCAAGCTCGAGTACCGGCACAGTGCGATGCGGATTGATTTCTGCAAAAGCATCGGAGTGCTGTTGACGGTTAGCCAGATCAACTTGTTCTACCGGTATTTGCAGGTTTTTCTCTGCAATGAAAATACGCACGCGTCGCGGACTCGGTGCAGTTGCACAGTCGTAAAGTTTCATTGTTCTCACCGAAAATTCAGGTTTATTTGCTACAATCCTACCGTTGATGAACTAATTTTGCTGCAACTCGTCCGAATAACGCCACCAGACACATCTCTCATTTCTCACTCTGTAATCAGGATATTCATGAAAAAATTACTATTGACACTAGCGGTCGCTGGCATCTGTTCAGGCGCTGCGATGGCGGAAGTCGATCTCGACAATGAAACCGAAAAGCTCAGTTATAGCCTGGGCTTGATGATTGGCGATCGTGTCACCCAGCGTTACGGAGAATTAGATTTCGAAGCATTGCTGGAAGGAATCAAACAACAACACGAAGGCGCAGAAACTTCGATTGACCTGCAACAAGCTCAGACAATCTTACAAGAATACGATCAAAAAGCCGCTGCCGAAAGAGCGTCTAAAGCAAAAGCTGAAGGCGATGCCTTCCTGGCAGAGAATAAAGCACGAGACGGAGTGATAGTCACCGAATCCGGTCTCCAGTACGAAGTATTGACTGAGGGGGACGGACCCAAGCCAGTGGCTTCGGATAACGTCAGCGTTCACTACGTAGGTACTCTGATGGACGGCAAGGTATTCGATAGCTCACGGGAGCGTGGTACACCTGCAGAATTTGGTTTGACAGGCGTGATTCCGGGCTGGACCGAAGGACTACAATTGATGAATGTTGGCAGTACCTACCGATTTGTCATTCCTTCAGACCTTGGCTACGGTGAGCGCGGTGCCGGCGGTGACATTGGCCCGGGTGAGACGCTGGTATTTGAAGTTGAATTACTGGAAATAAAATAACACTGATCACCACCTTACTGAATGAGGGCACGATCATTTAGGTCGCATAGTGACCAGCTGTAACGAAAATACTCGATAAACGCGCCATCAGGGCGCGTTCGCTGTATCAGATGTGCCCCTGGAGGCTACTGGATCAAACCACCACGCCCTCACCTTTGATCAGCCTCCGACCGCTGCAAAAAGTGTCGCTAATTGTCACACGGATCCAGCCGATTGCGTGCTATTAATACCCAATGTGTTAACCGGCGGGTATACCGATGACTGTAAAGAAAAAAAGATCCAGACGCGGCGCGCGTGCAGCGAAACTCGCAGAGCGTAATACCCCCCTGAGTGCTGAGGAGCGTGCTGTTAATCCCGGTATGCTCAGCGGTCGTTTTGCGCCGCTCAGTCCAACTGACATCATTAAAATCAATGAAGCCGTGATGGATGTTCTCGAAAATATCGGGCTTTCTCAGGCGATACCAAGCTGTGTTGACGCCGCAGTCAAAGCTGGCGCCAGCTACAAAGACGGACGCCTGCATTTCCCACGTGCACTGGTCGAAGATACAATCGCTAATTGTGCTCGCAACTTCGTTTTGCATGGTCAGTCTCCCGAACACGATATTGATATCAGCAGCTCGAAACTTTATTTTGGTACCGCGGGTGCAGCAGTCCATATCGTTGATGTTGAAAATCGAGAATACCGCGATTCCACCTTGCAGGATCTCTATAACATTGCGCGCATCGTTGACCAAATGGACCATATCCACTACTTCCAGCGACCCATTGTGGCCCGCGATATGGTGGAACCTGAAGATCTTGATTTCAACACACTTTACGCTTCCGTCAGCGGCACAACCAAACATGTCGGTACCAGCTGGGTCCTGCCTGAACACGTCGAACACTCATTGAAGTTTCTGCACCGGGTTGCAGGCTCTGAAGAAGCCTGGCGCAAGCGCCCTTTTGTCTCGATGTCTTGCTGCTTTGTGGTACCACCGCTGCGCTTTGCCGAAGACGCCTGCGCCTGCCTGGAGTCCGCCGTCTATGGTGGTATGCCAGTCCTGCTGTTATCGGCCGGACAGGCCGGGGCTACCAGCCCGGCTGCCATAGCGGGATCGGTCGTTCAGTCTGTCGCCGAAGTACTGGCGGGTCTGGTGTATGTCAACGCGCTGGTGCCAGGCCATCCAGCTATCTTTGGAACCTGGCCATTTGTTTCTGACTTACGGACCGGAGCCATGAGCGGCGGCAGCGGCGAACAAGCGATACTGATGGCCGCCTGCGGCCAGATGGGCCGCCACTACAATTTGCCAACCGGTGTTGCTGCAGGCATGGCCGATGCAAAAATTCCGGATGCACAATCCGGCTATGAAAAAGGCTATACAGTCACGCTGGCGGCACACTCAGGCGCGAACATGATTTACGAATCAGCAGGTATGCACGCGAGCTTGCTGGGAGCTTGTCTGGAAAGCTATATCATCGATAACGATATGCTGGGCGCTATCAACAGAACGGTGCGCGGAATTGATGTTAATGACGAAACATTATCTATTCAAACTATGCGGGATGTCTGTATCGATGGACCATTGCATTACCTGGGTCATGGGCAAACCATGAGCCTGATGCAAAAGGAATATCTATATCCGGAAATCGGGGACCGCAACAGTCCGAAAGAGTGGTATGAAAAAAATCGCCCCGAACTCCTGAAAGAAGCCCGAAAAAAAGTGGATGAAATCATCAGCAGCCACTTCCCTTCGCATATTAGCCCCGAACTCGATGAAGCCTTGCGAAAAGACTTCAATGTAATGCTGCCCAGAGAGCTTATGAAACCTGACTCCTAGTCTTCATTTTCTGTCGTTCGCAAAAAACTAAAAAGGCGCCGAAGCGCCTTTTTTTAACTTATTTTTCTAGTCAATAAAACTGCTAACCGTTAGCCGCCTGCCGATGTTGCATGGCGCCAAGATCCAGCGACATCAAGTAATCGCGAAATTCTTCGGCTACTTCTTCATGCGCTAACGCATATTCCACCTGTGCCTGCAGATACCCCAGCTTGCTTCCACAATCGAAACGCTTACCGATAAAGTTATAAGCCAGGACTCGCTGCGAACCAAGCAATCGGGCGATCGCATCGGTTAACTGTATTTCATTACCTGCACCGCGTTCCTGAGTTTCGAGCAGATCAAATAATTTCGGCGTGAGGATATATCGCCCAACAACGGCAAGATTAGAAGGGGCATCGGCTTGTGCAGGTTTCTCAACCATACCATTCACTTCATATACTCTTTCGCTGGCATCTTTCGCATCAACTACACCATACTGATGTACTTCCTCCATAGGCACTTCCTGCACACCGAGCACCGAGCAGTGTTGGTAGTTGTATACATCTACCATCTGACTGAGAACTGGTTGATCATCAGAGCTAATGAGGTCATCGGCCAGTATTACTGCGAATGGTTCGTCACCAACCACTGGTTTCGCGCAAAGTACCGCATGGCCCAAACCAAGCGCTTCTGACTGGCGGATAAAAACACACTTGGCTTCAGGTGGTAAAATTTCGCGCACGATCCGCAGCATCTTTTCCTTGTTGCGCTCTTCGAGCTCACGCTCGAGCTCGTAAGCGGTATCAAAATGATCTTCGATAGATCGCTTATTGCGCCCGGTTACAAATATCAGTGTATCAATGCCGGCTGCCACCGCTTCTTCAGCGGCATATTGAATCAGCGGTTTATCTACAACAGGCAGCATTTCTTTTGGATTTGCTTTCGTTGCAGGTAAAAACCGGGTTCCCATACCGGCAACCGGAAACACTGCTTTTTTTATTGGCTTCATTATTTTTCCGTAACAGTCCCAAAATTCTAACGTGCCGACATGATCCATAGTTGCAAACATAGTTCATGCCATTGTTTGGTGACAACTTTTGCACCACCACCCATGATCGCACAATCACCTCTTAGCGTCCGCACACAATACCGCAGGCTTACGCTATTGGTAACTGCTACCGACCGGAATTTGCATTTTATGAAGCTTTTGAAACACTCTAATTCTTGTCTAAACTGACTTATCGTCAGAAATTGAGGTTACATTGGTACCCGGCGAAGGATCCAGCCAGCTTCTTTTTCCTCGAATTCCGCATAGCAATTCATAGGGAATGGTACCAATACGCCGGGCTATTTCATCGACTCGAAGCCCTGAGTGCCCCCACAATGTAACAGGATAGTCCAACGGAGGCACCACCGACAATCCAGTGACGTCAACACTCATGGAGTCCATCGATACCCGGCCCAGAATCGGACAGCGCCGATCACCTAACATCACGCAGGTCCCGGGCGGAACCCGACGTGGATACCCGTCGCCATATCCCGCCCCCACAACAGCGACTTTCGTAGGACCCGTACATTCATAGGTCCCCGCATAACCGATGCGGTCGCCACGCTTGAAATTTCTCACTGCAATCACGGGTGCTGAGACACGCATGGCCGGTTGCAGGGCGAAATTCCGGCCGTCAGGGCCTGAATACGGCTCCAGCGAAGGACCAGCTGAATCCGGCATATTGCCATCGATGATAGCGTCCATAGGATTAGCTCCGTAGAGCATTATCCCTGGCCGTATCCAGTCGTAGTGACTGTCATGCCGGGTCAAAAGTGCTGCCGAATTGGCCACGGAGTAATCTACTGTATCGGGCCACTGCAATGAGCGGAACACCTTTAACTGCCGATCTGTGGACATATCCCTCAGTCGATCAGCGGACGCCAAATGCGTCATTACGCCAATCACTCTGACAGATTTTTCTGCCAGTTGGCGACAAATACCGGGAGCTTCGGCTGGCTCAAAACCAAGCCGTCCCATACCGGTATCAAACTTGACCCAACACCCGGGGGATGTCGAGTCATTTCTAGCTAACATCGTTAGTTGTTCGGCGTGGTGAATCACCGGCCACAAATTGGCACGTATACAATCGCGCAGTTCTGCTGTGGACTGAAAACCCTGCAGTACTAATACAGGTTTACGTGCTTCCTGATTGCGCACCGCCAGTCCTTCCTCAACATTGGCGACTGCGTAGCCATCAGACTGCCGGAGCGCTGGAACGACTTTCTGTAGCCCATGTCCATAAGCATCAGACTTCACCACACAAAACGTTTTCTTACCCGGTGCAGCAAGGCAGGCGCGGTTAAGGTTATGACGCATTGCTGCCAAATCGATATGAATTTTTACCCGACGATTGTCTCTGTCGCTATACCCCATCCGTACTACTCATCAAAATCCTGAACACCACCGTAGTGTTCACTTGCGTAGTTATCGAAACGGGTCCACATACCATTGAAGGTTAGCCTGATCATTCCCGTAGGGCCGTTTCTTTGCTTGCGAATCAGAATTTCAGCAGTACCTTTATCCGGAGAATCCGGGTTATAGACTTCATCCCGATACACAAACGCGATTACATCGGCATCTTGCTCAATCGCACCTGATTCACGTAAATCAGACATGATTGGTCGTCGGTCGGGACGATTTTCCAGACTTCGGTTTAGCTGCGACAACGCTATCACCGGCACACTCAGCTCTTTGGCAAGTGCCTTGAGAGAGCGGGATATCTCGGAAATTTCGGTAGCACGGTTTTCGGTACGAGTGCCTGTCTGCATGAGTTGCAGGTAATCAATGACAACCAACGCAATCCCACCCTGCTCTCGGGCCAAACGCCGGCAACGGGCGCGAACTTCCGTAGGTGACATCGCTGGTGTCTCATCGATAAAAATCCGACTGTGCTGATGCAAAATGTTGGTTGCCGAAGTGATTCTTGCCCAGTCAGCATCGTTGAGCTGCCCGTTACGTACCCGGTTCAGTTCGATTTTGCTTAAACTTGCAATCATTCGCATACACAGTTGCTCACCGGGCATCTCCATACTAAACATGGCGACGGGCAGCTCCTGACTCAAGGCAACATTTTCAACCAGATTCATGGCGAACGAGGTTTTACCCATCGACGGGCGTCCAGCCACAATAATCAAATCAGACTTCTGTAAGCCGGAGGTCAGGTTATCAAGGTCCTTATAGCCGGTAGACACTCCAGTTAGCGCAGTCGGATTATTTCCCAGCTCTTCCAGTTTCTCCTTAGTGAGCTGCATGATCTCACCCACCTTGGTTAAACCGGCGACCGAGCGGCTGGTTTGATCTGCAATGGCAAACATTTGCGATTCTGCGGAATCCAGAATCTCGGCCACCGCCATACCCTCTGGCCTGAATGCCAGATCAGCCACTGAATTGCAGGTGGAAATCAATTGCCGCAATACAGATCTCTCACGCACAATTTTGGCGTAGGCAACCACGTTTGAAGCGCTGGGAGTTTGCTCGGCCAGTTCTACCATGTAAGGCAGTCCGCCAGTCTCAGCCAGATCGCCGGAGCTTTCTAGTCGCTCGGATACTGTGACCGCATCACGGGGTGCATTTTTTTCCGAGAGGAATTCAATTGCACGAAAGATAAGACGGTGATCGTTGCGGTAAAAATCCTCTTCAACCACAACATCAGCCACCTTATCCCAGGACTCGGCATTAAGGATAAGTGCGCCCAACACAGAACGTTCTGCCTCAAGTGAATGGGGCGGCATTCGAATGGCAGTAGAATTATCTTCACTGGGGTATTGAGTTGCCAATCGTTAGGCCAATATGCGCTGGACGGGCCGACTATACTACCGAATTAGGCAGTCACAGGGCTAGTTTTAAATCTTTATCTGCCACTTCAAAAAAGATTCGACACTTCTCGAAAATTGCATACAAACCGATACAATTTGCGTACACAAAAAATAGTCAAAGACATCCGGTATAGAGCCGTTCCGGCCGACATCTGCAGTGAATGACTGCAGACGCTAGCTTTCAACTTCAACCATGTAACAGTAGCAACTCTGGCGAGTTCAAACTACTGGAGGAGCATTACTCTTCTTCGCCTTCAACAACAACTTTAACGGTGACATCGATCTCAGGATGAATGTGCAGCACTATCTCATGCTCACCGGTGTTTCTGAGCGGGCCTTCCGGTAAACGCAGCTCGCGCTTTTCAACCGCCTGATTAGCCGCAACAAATGCAGTGGCGATTTCATCAGCACCAACAGAACCAAACAACTTGCCTTCATTACCAGCTCTGGCAAGCACAGTTACCGAAGCACCTTCAAGAGTTGCCGCACGCTGCCTGGCAGTCTCGAGCAGAGCATTCTGTTGCGCTTCATACTCAGCACGACGGGCTTCAAATTCTTCGAGATTGGCTTTAGTTGCCATACGAGCCTTACCCGATGGCAGCAGAAAATTTCGGGCAAAACCTGGTTTGACATCAACCAAATCACCCAGGCTGCCCACATTACTTATTTTTTCAAGCAAGATGACTTGCATATTCTTTCACCTGTTAAGTTTGCCCGTCGTCTTCACGGGTTTTATTCGCAAATTTTTCTCTGAAATCCAGCCACGCATCGGCAATTCCGACGGCACTGATAAACAACAACGACTCCGGCATGATGAAGAGTAACAAGAGGTACCCGCCAATCAGCCAGCTTCTTGCCAGTCCACGAATTGCAATCAAAGCATGCATCACAGCAATTCCCTGTAATGCAAACACAGCACAGACCAAAATCCCAAAGCTGTATAACACCTGGAATCGAAACAACACTGCCGCGCCTAAAATCGCCAGCCCAACCAGACTGGCTGTTTTGCCAAATCGGAGCTGATGAAACTCTTTTTGTAGCCCGCCCGGGTTAAACAGGCGCGCCTGCCACGCCCGAGCCAATAAAAGACTCCCTGCTGCAATCAGGAACAAAATTGCTGCATAAAGCCCCGTGACATACTTGCTGGCTGTTTCCAGCCGTTCCTGAACCTCTGATTGCTCCATCCCGCTGAACAGGGGAGGAAGCAGGTCAGGGTTTTCCAACATCCTGTTGAACAGAGTCAACCAACCTGCAGCCGGATCGGGAACTACCAGATAAACCAGCACAATTACAATCGCTATGACCCCGGCGCCGGCCAGTATTGCAAGATTCAAACTGATGGTGTCTCGCAACACCCACCCCATTACAATCACTGGCAACCAGGATGACAAAATCACTCCGGCCAGCGCCAGCGCCGGTAATGGCGTAAACACTGATATCACCAGCGAAAGCAGCAACGACAAGCCGACTGCCAACGCCCCGACTTGTGGTCCGGACCGCATCCAGACCAGCGCTATTATTGCACTGCTCACCACCATTAATGGCGCCAGTATGGTTGAAAGAACCAGCATACTGGAGGCGACCAACGCTGCCTGCATTGGTCCGCGCACTGCATAACTGGCAAGCGCCTGAAACATAGTCTGGTGCCAGTTTTCTTTTTAAAATCCGGGGTTAGTTAGTGCTGATCACTGTAGGGCAGCAACGCCAGAAAACGTGCTCGCTTTACCGCAGTAGCCAACTGACGCTGGTAGCGCGCACTGGTACCGGTGATTCTGCTGGGTACAATTTTACCAGTTTCGGTTACATACGCCTTGAGTAGTTCAAGGTCTTTGTAATCGATGTGAGCAATGTTTTCCGCAGTAAAACGGCAGTACTTTTTGCGTCTGAAAAAACGAGCCATGATTATTCTCCGGGGTTAGTACTTGGCGTTTCAGCAGCAGTTGCTGCCTGTTCGGTAGCCTCGACAATAGAAGGCTCGCCCTCATTGACATTATAAGCCGGGCGATCTTCGGTATCAGGCTTGCTTTTGCTCTCATCGCGATCCTCTCTGGGACGACGAGTTTCCTCTTCTTCGCGCTTGAGCAGAGGAGATTCAGCAGTAACAGCGGCTTTGCGTTGCAATACCATGTGACGGATGACCGCATCATTGAAACGGAAGGCACTGGTGAGTTCTTCGAGGGACTCGTGAGTACATTCAATATTCAGCAGAATGTAGTGAGCCTTGTAAACCTTGTTTATCGGGTAAGCCAGCTGGCGTCGGCCCCAATCTTCTTCGCGGTGGACCGTGCCACCTGAATTTTCGATAATACCGCGGTATCGCTCTACCATGGCCGGGACTTGCTCGCTCTGGTCTGGATGCACCAGAAAAACGATTTCGTAGTGTCGCATTGCTGCTCCTGTGGATTAATGCCCGCACTCGGAAGTTGGTGCTGGACAAGGAGTTGATCGAATTGTATACGGCTAACCGCCAATTATAACACAGGATTTCGCTGACAGGGAACGTTTTACCAATAAATCTGCTCATCGGATTGCCACTAGTTTGGGCTATCAAAAGTCGCGATGAGCACTCGCCACACAGCGGTCTAATACGCCGACATCTGCAGCTGATGGCGGCTACTCGCCTTAGGTTCAGACAGACTGCTGAATGTTACGCTGGCGGACAACTTCGTACAGGCAAACACCAGTTGCAACAGACACATTCAGGCTGTCTACATAGCCTGCCATTGGCAAACTGATCAATCCATCGCAGGCCTGCCGTGTCAGACGTCGTAAGCCAGCGCCTTCCGCCCCCATCACCAGACACACCGCTCCGCTGTAATCAACCGATTGATAAGCCACAGCCTCATCACTTGCCGCCGCCCCGTACAACCAGAGACCCAGTGATTTTAGCTCCCCCAGAGACCGGGCAAGATTTGCGACCTGACAAAACGGCACGCACTCAGCCGCACCGGATGCCACCTTACGAACAACCGGCGTGATACCGGCACTGGCATTGCGCGGAGCAATCACACAATCAACCCCAGCCGCATCGGCAGTACGTAAAATCGCCCCCAGGTTATGCGGATCCGTCACACCGTCAAGCGCCAGCACCAAAGCCGGATGAGGTAAGTCTGTTAACAGTCGAAGCATCTCCGGTTCGCTGAGCGGCTCGCGCACCTGGCATTCAACCACCACCCCCTGATGGCGAACGCCTCCAAAACGCCGATCCATTTCACGACGTGTTAAAGACTCCGTTGCGATACCACACTCTGCAGCCAGCGCTTCCAATGACTTTATTCGATTGTCTTTCCGTTCATTGGAAAGAAAAATAGCCTGCACCCGCGACGGATCATTTTTTAGTGCTGCTGTCGCCGCATGGATACCAAAGACAGTATGTGTATTCACGGCTTTATAACCGCCCCCTTCTTGCGTCGAGCGACCGCCTTCTTTTTCTGATTCACCTTTTTCTTACCAACTTTTTTTGCAGCCGCTTTTTTCTTTTTAGTTTGCTTTTTCTTTTTTGATCGTTTTTTATCAACCGCTTTGTTAGTCGATTTTTTACTGCCTTTTTTCACCCCGCGCTTGCGGACCTTACGAGTTTCTTCTGCCGCTCCCCACACCGACTGACTTTCATCGATACCATCGCCTTCGAGCTGAAAATCGATCTTGCGCTCATCAAGATTAACCGCAGCCACCAGCACCTCGATCTTCTGCCCTAACTCAAAGCGCTTACCACCCGCCCGACCAGACAAACGATGATTCACGGAATCAAAATCGTAGAAATCCTGTGGCAACGACGTAATGTGAACCAGGCCTTCCACATGGATTTGATCGAGCTCGACAAATACACCAAACGAAGTCACCGCTGTAATGACGCCTCGATGTGAACTACCAATATGCTCTTGCATGTATTCACACTTAAGCCAGGCAACAACATCGCGCACGGCTGACTCAGCGCGGCGTTCAGTCACTGAACAATGATCGCCTATTTCAGTCACACGCGAACCATCATAAGCAAAGCTGTCTTTTTGCTTGTGGATCAACATGTGTTTTATTGCCCGATGCACCATCAGATCAGGGTAGCGCCTGATGGGAGACGTGAAATGTGCATATTCTTCTAAGGCCAATCCAAAGTGCCCGCTGTTGCGGGTTGCGTAGACGGCCTGATTCATCGATCGGAGCAGCACGGTTTGAATCACCAGTAAATCTGCACGGTCGCTTGCATCCTGCAGGGTTTTCGCATAGTCAGAAGCCTGCGGTTTACCCCCCCCTCCCAATTGCAATCCCCGTTGGCCCAGGAACTTTCTCACATCAATCAGCTTGTCTTCACCCGGCCCTTCATGAATTCTGAACAGTCCCGGTATGCGGCGTTTTTCAATAAAACGTGCAGCACTGATATTCGCCGCAATCATGCATTCTTCGATTAACATATGCGCATCATTGCGAACCACAGGCAGCAACTGATCTATCTTGGACTGATCATCGAACACGATACGTGTTTCTGTGCTTTCAAATTCAATCGCGCCACGCGCAGCTCGTGCTTCACGCATCGCCAAATACATTTCATGCAAAACCTGCAAGTGCTTACCTACTGCACCCACCTGTGCAACTGCGTCTTCATCGCCCTCCAAAAAGGCTGCAACCTGCGTATAAGTGAGTCTCGCATGCGAGCGCATAGTGGCCGGATAAAAACGAGCCCGTTTTATTTCACCTTCTTTCGTGATTCCCATATCGCAAACCATACACAATCGATTCACATCAGGATTTAATGAACATAAACCATTCGACAAACTTTCAGGCAACATGGGTATTACACGTTGAGGAAAATAAACCGACGTACCGCGATTATAAGCTTCACGATCCAGCGCCGACTCAATATCGACATAGTGAGAGACATCGGCAATAGCAACCACTAAACGCCAGCCATATGGCTTGGCCTCTGCAAATACGGCATCGTCAAAGTCTCTGGCATCCTCACCATCGATAGTGACCAGTGGCGTAGTACGGAGATCTTTTCTGCTGGCTATGACGTCGGCATCGACCTCAGTACCAATGGCACCACTTTCAGAAAGCACCTCCTCCGGCCACACCTCTGGAATATCACGTGATCGGATGGCGATTTCAATTTCCATCCCCGGTGACAGAGCTTCACCAAGCACTTCAATTACTGCACCGATCGGCGGCCTGCGATTGGTGGGCTGCTCTACTATTTCTGCTAATACGATTTGACCATCTTTGGCTGTGCCGGTATCACTGATTAATATCTCACGACTGAGTCGTTTGTTATCCGGCTGCAACACTGCCACACCGCGACTGATGCCCAGGCGCCCAACGATGGTTTTATTTGCGCGCTCGACGACTTCAACAATCGCCCCTTCAGAACGCCCTCGTCGATCAGTGCCAGTGATATTAACCACCACCCGATCACCATCAAGCACGCGGCGCATTTGTCGGGCACTCAGATAGATGTCATCGCCGCCGTGCTCATTAATCAGAAATCCGAATCCATCCGGGTGAGCTGATACGCGGCCCCTGATCAGATTTTCTTCATCAACAGGCAGAAACGCGCCGCGCCGGTTACGAATGATCTGACCATCTCTGACCATTGCACCCAGTCGTTTTCCGAGCGCTTCAAACTTTTCATCACGCGCGAACATCTGCAGCGCATCGGCCAGTTGCTCATGCGTGAGCGGACTACCCGCTGACACCAGCATCTCACTGAGTTCATCGCGACTGGCAATTTCGAACTGATATTGACCAGGCGCGTGTGCGGAGCGCTTATCAGCAGATTTTCCTGCAAATTTCTTTTTCCCACGACTACCAGCAGCCTGTTTTCCTGCTCCTCGCTTGCGCGAGCCTTCGTCTTTTGAACGCTTTTGCGTCGATTTCTTTTTTTTAGTCATAATTACTTTTTATTTCTCAACTTTTATGTGCAACCTCACGCTTGTTGCCAGCTGTTGCCGATTGCAGATTGTTATCCGCTTAAAATTTCGGTCGGGCAATTGACATACGTGGTGCAGACTTCTATAGTTGCGCGCTCTATATCAGCACCATCTTTGCCGAGGTGGCGGAATTGGTAGACGCGCTAGCTTCAGGTGCTAGTGAGCTTTGGCTCGTGGAGGTTCAAGTCCTCTTCTCGGCACCATTCTTTATGTTCGTTTTCTCGAATATATTAAAACTCAGCCCTTTCTGCGCACAATGGATGCTATTCGCGCTTCATCCATTCAGCAGTGCGCTCCCACGACGATCGCGGCAAGCGGGATGAAGGCTGCATACCCGGTCTAAGATATTCACCGGGAGCAGTGTTCATTCAAATGGATTTTCAAGCACCATAGTTTCACGACGATCCGGTCCCGTTGAAACCACATGAATCGGTGTACCCGCTAACTCAGCCAGTCGTTCCAGATAGGCTCTGGCGTTTGCCGGCAGTGCTGACCACTCCATCGCACCCACCGTACTTTCAGACCAACCCGGCATGGTTTCATAGACAGGGACACAACGTGCTAGCTGCTCTGCCCCCGAGGGCAGATAATCTATTCGATCACCGTCTAGTTCATAGGCGACGGAAATTTTCAGCGATTCAAGACCATCCAGAACATCGAGCTTGGTGATACATAATCCCGTCACACCGCTGAGTGCACAAGCCCGCTTTACGGCGACCGCATCGAACCATCCGCAACGGCGGGGTCGGCCGGTGGTTGCACCAAATTCATGGCCTTTCTCACCCAAATGCTGGCCGTGTTCATCAAACAGTTCAGTCGGGAATGGCCCGGCACCAACACGTGTAGTATAAGCTTTGGTTATGCCGAGAACATAGTCAATCGCAGAAGGCCCGATACCTGACCCTGTTGCTGCAGACCCTGCAACGGTGTTAGACGATGTGACAAAAGGGTAGGTACCGTGATCAACATCGAGCAAAGTACCCTGTGCACCTTCCAGCAGGATTTTCGCACCATTCGCCTGTGCCTTACTCAGGTATCCCGCACAATCAATCACCATGGGTTTAATCTGATCAGCAAACTCCAGACACTGCTGAAACACAACCTGTGGGTCGACCGGATCTACTTTGTGTAACCCCTGCAATACAAAATTATGCAATTCGAGTGCTGCATTTATTTTTCTCTCAAGCAGTTCGGGATCAAAAAGATCCGCCACCCGGATAGCTCGCCGTGCAGCCTTGTCTTCATACGCCGGTCCGATACCTCGACCTGTGGTTCCGATCGCGTGCTTATTCGCAGCTTTCTCGCGGGCCTGATCAAGCGCGACGTGATAAGGCAAAATTAACGTGCAGGCATCACTGATTTTTATTTTGCTCAGTACAGTTTTACCGGTTTTTTCAAGCGAGCTGATTTCATCCATCAATGCCTGCGGAGACAACACCACACCATTACCGATAACGCACTCAACCCCTTCATGCATAATGCCAGAGGGGATAAGATGCAAAACAGTTTTCACGCCTTCTATCACCAGGGTATGGCCAGCGTTATGTCCGCCCTGGTAACGAACAACCACAGAGGCGTGTTCGGTCAACAGATCAACGATTTTTCCTTTCCCTTCGTCTCCCCACTGCGTACCAAGCACTACTACATTATTTGCCACTTAACGGTTCTCCAGCAGCCAGCTGCCATTGTGTTCTTTTAAAATTCGATCGCACTGTGGTGCTTTATCTTCACCCAGTTGCGTTACCACTATTTCGCCTTTAGCCCGCAACGCCAAAACAGTCGCTTTCAGATTTTCATCGGCGGATTTATCTGAACCGTGCAATGGTGCCAGAATGCCACCTGTTGATTCAATGGATAATTGAGGTTCTATCAGGTTCATCAAGGCTTTCAAATCAGTGCTGTATCCGGTTGCCGCCCTGGAGCTGCCAAACACGGCACCAATTCCATCATAGCGCCCACCACGTGCTATCTCGGCGCCACTGCCAGGCACATAGGCCGCAAACACCACTCCATTGTGATATTGGTAACCGCGCAACTCGGCAAGGTCATAGTGCACCACTGCACCGCCCTGGGCAGAATACAGTGCGCACCCGATTTCACGCAGCGCGCTGATGGTTTCCAATATAGCCTCACCATAGCCCCCCAGCAGAGTTTCCGCCCGCGCAAGAACCGTTTCGTCTCCGTTCAACGAACACAGCTGACTCAGAATATGCTTATTCTGTTGATCGATACCCACGGAGCGTGAAAACTGCTGAATATCCGATTCAGCCTTTCGCTGTAGCAACTCAAAGAGTGTTGTCTGATCGGTTTCCGAGAGTTGAAGGCGTTCCGAAATGCTTCGAAATATCCCCACATGACCCAGATCAAGATGAATATCCTGAACGCCGACGCCATCCAGAGTAGCCAGCATCAGTTGAATTATTTCAACATCGCTTTCAACACCACTATGACCAAAAAGCTCGGCACCCAGTTGCAGCGGACTGCGCCCACCCGGACCATCCCCATAGGCTCTTATCACGGTGCCAAGGTAAAATAGACGGGATACACCCTCACCACTTAACTGATGTGCATCGATACGCGCCACCTGGGGTGTCATATCAGCACGCACACCCATCATTCTGCCACTGACAGGGTCTGCAATCTTAAAGGTTTGACGATCAAAATCCTGACCGGCAGCGGACAGCAGTGATTCAAGGTATTCGACAAATGGCGGATGTACAGGCTGGTAGCCCCAACCTAGATGCAGGTCGTAGATACGACGCCTCAAATGCTCTCTGAAATGCGCCTGACGCGGCAGCATTTCATCCATACCTTCCGGTAGTTGCCAGTGATTTTGGCCTTGCGTGTTCAATGGATTCTTTAACTTTTTAGTGCACAAACTGCAGCAGAATGGTGCCGACAACCATTAGTACCAAACCGGTGATACGAATGCCCCTTAATGGCAATGACGCCAATTCAGTGGCTGCTCGCTTGTAAGCGGATGGGCTGATCGCGGGTAGCAATCCCTCTATAACAAGGACAAGGGCAATTGCAGTAAGGATTTCTCTGGCCATGGGTCGGCTCTGGTCGGATGACGGTCTGCTCAGTGCAAACCCTCAGATTTTCCACCTATTGTACATCCAATTCTATCTGGTGTCTGGCAACTATAGCCCCGGTGGCTATCCGAAATGAATGATCTACTGCGAAAGCGATATTTTGGCCAGCTATTTCGAACAATATGAATAACTACTCGCCTCTAGCGTTCAAAAAAATCAGATTCAATATCTCACTTCTTCGCTGCGATCCTCATTATCGGACACCCGCCCAGCCCTCAGGGCTAGTTACCTTCCGGGCTATTAAAATACTTGAAGAAGTCAGAATCAGGCTTAATCAATAGTACGTCGTTTTTACCACTAAAAGTGCTCTTGTAGGCATTCAGACTTCGATACATACCGTAGAACTCAGGATCTTTACCATAAGCCTGAGCATAGATATTCGCCGCTTCGGCATCAGCTTCACCGCGAATCTGCTGCGAGGTGTTGTAGGCTTCAGCCAATAACTCTGATCGTTGTCTTTCTGCGTCAGCTACGATCCCTTTGGCTTTCTCTTGCCCTTTAGATCGAAAGTCCTTCGCCACCTTGGCACGCTCCTGGCGCATTCGGCGATAAACGGAGTCACTCACATCTTCCGGTAACTCTACTTTTTTCACCCGGACATCAACAATTTCAACACCAAGCGGGGCAGCTTGCAGATTGGTCGCTACCGCGACCTCATCCATTATTTCCTGCCGCTCACCCCAGATGACATCCTGCATAGTACGTGTACCAATGGCATCTTTAATCCCTTTGTTAATGAACTGGGAAAGCAATCGCTCGGCACGACGGTTATCACCGCCAGTTGCTTTAAAAAATTCTCGGGGACTATCGATTCTCCATTTCACAAAAGACGAAACAATAACGTTCTTTTTCTCACTGGTCAGAACCCTCTCCGGTATCGCATCAATATTCATGATGCGGCTGTCGAACTTATGGATTGTGTTCACGAAAGGCCACTTCATGTGCAGGCCCGGCTCATATTGTGTTTCTTCAATTTCCCCCAGAAACAGCTTAATCGCCCGCTCTCTTTCATCAACCACAAAGAATGGCGCCACCGTACTGTTCACGGTGACCAGAAAAGCAACCACTGCCAGTGCAATCAGTCCAAACCTAAACATTAACGTGTCTCCCTTGAGCGCGAGCGGTTATCTGTTGTGCGCGGTGTGTTCAGCACATCACTACCTGACTGAAGGTTATCAAATTTCGACCCCAAATCATTTATTTTGTTTCCAACAGCACCCGTCGGCGCAGCAGCTCCACCCATCAGTTTATCAATGGGCAAATACATCAGATTGTTTCCACCTTCAACATCCACCATTACTTTGCTGCTATTCGATAGAACAGCTTCAATAGATTCCAGATACAAACGTTGTTTAGTGACGGCTGGTGCCTTCGTATATTCAGTGAGCAATGACTCAAATCGGGCTGCTTCACCAAGTGCCGCATTCACCGTTTGTGACTTGTAGGCTTTCGCTTCTTCAATAGCGATAACCGCGTCACCACGAGCCTGAGGCAACAGACCATTTTTGTAAGCTTCTGACTCGTTGATAAATCGTTCCTGATCCTCTCGAGCCTTAATTGCATCAGAAAAAGCATCCTGCACAGCTTCTGGCGGTTGTGCACTTTGCAGGTTGATGGCAGTGACAAAAATACCCGCCTCATAGGTATCGAGGGTTTCCTGAATCTTCTCTTTGGTGTCGGCCTGAATAATTCCGCGACCTTCGGTTATGACCAGGTCCATTACGGTCAGACCCACTGTTTCACGCAGCGCACTCTCAGCTGCCTGGCGCAAAGTGGCATCGGGATCAGTGACATTGAACTTGTAGTGTGCCGCATCCTTGATGTTGTATTGCACGGCGAGGTCAATCTCGACAATGTTTTCGTCTTTGGTCAAAATCTCCTGGGATTTCAACTCTACAGAGCGATTTTGATCCACATTGACGCGCTCGTGACGCTGTATTGGCCAGGGTATTCGCCAATGAGGACCGGGCAGAGTGGTTTTAACGTATTTACCAAACTGCTGCACCACACCGCGTTCAGCAGGCTGAATAATATAGATACCGCTCAGCAACCACAGAATACCGGCAATCAGCGCAACAGCCATCAGGCCAATCGACCCCATTCGTCCTGGCAACCCAAGACCACCGCCGCCACCGCTTCCGGACCCGCCAGTACGCTTGGTACCGAACAATCCCTCTAGTTTCTTCTGCAAATTGCGGAATACTTCATCCAGATCCGGCGGACCGCTATCGTTCTTTTTGTTACCCCAAGGGTCATTATTATTGCCCCCAGGTTCGTTCCAGGCCATGCCGACTCCAAAGAAATATTCAGACAGGCGCATTGCGCCCAGGATTTAATGCGAAAATTAAAGTGCTGATTTGTCCGCTGCAGAATCCTTGCCCTAACAGCAAATAGACGGCACAAGCCGACAAGTTTAGGCGCTGCACGTGCGTCTATCAACTCAAATATACAAACAGTTTTTCGCCGCCCAACATCATATGGCGTCAACCGGGCTGCTTTACAAGATCAGCATCGACACCAGTTTGTTTAATAAACCTCTGCCAGTCCTGCTCTGCGATTTCCAATTGCAGAATAAACTCACCGCCCTTGCCGATTTCCTCGTGCTTTACGGCATCTTTTGCATAGAGAAGCGCACGCTCCCTGCCCTGACGGGCAGACAGTGTCAGCCATCCACGTCTTCGGTGCGGGCGCACGCGATCTGCAATTCGACTGAGAAGCTTGTCAACTCCCTCACCGGTCTCAGCTGACAAGGCAACCCCGTCTTCGCCCAGCAAGCCATCCTGCAACTCTTCGCGCGCTTGCGTATCGAGCAGATCTACTTTGTTAAACACCAGAATCTGAGGTACGTCGGCGCCGATCTCATCCAGAACCTCCTGCACCTGCTGTCGCCGATCCTGACGAGCGGGATCCGAGGCATCGAGCACATGCAACAAAATGGTGGCTTCCCGGGTTTCCTGCAAGGTGGACCGAAAAGACTCAATCAACTCATGCGGCAGGTTATTTATGAAACCCACCGTATCTACGATCAGGGCATGTTCACCTGCACCGAGGTCTAGCTTGCGAATGGTTGGATCAAGTGTCGCAAATAATTTATCCGCTGAGAACACGACCGAATCTGTCAGTCGATTAAACAAGGTTGATTTACCCGCATTGGTATAGCCGACCAGCGAAACCGTCGGCAGCTCATTTTTCTTACGGTTACGTCTGCCCTGCTCACGCCGCAGGTCCACTCGCTGCAAACGCTTTTGAATCTGCTTTATTCGGGCGCCAATGAGGCGACGGTCAGTCTCCAGCTGGGTTTCCCCGGGCCCGCGCAGACCGATTCCTCCTTTCTGCCGTTCAAGGTGAGTCCAGCCACGCACCAGACGTGTAGACAAGTGCGCCAGCTGCGCCAGCTCAACCTGCAATTTCCCCTCGAAGGAACGGGCACGCTGTGCGAAGATATCCAATATTAGTCCGGCACGATCAAGCACGCGGCACTTAAAAAGGGCTTCCAGGTTTCTTTCCTGGCTGGGAGACAGCTGATGATCGATGATAGCGATATCAGCGTGGCTACTGGCAACCAGATCAGCAACTTCTTCCGCTTTACCTGATCCGAAGAAATATCGCGGATGTGGCTTGACTACCTTCAAATCAATTCGGCCAACGAGATTCGCCCCCGTTGAGCCAACCAGCTCAGAGAATTCCCCGGGGTGTTTGTCTTCGCCAGGAATCTCGATATTTACAACAACACAGTCGTTTCCTAAATCGGGGCGGTCAAACAAATTCGTCTGACCCGATTGGCTTAGCTTTCAGCTTCTTGCTCCTCTGGAGACGGGGGCACTATTTTCACCGCTCGTGCTGGAACGATGGTCGAGATGGCGTGTTTATAAACCATTTGACTGACGGTATTTTTCAGCAGAACAACAAACTGATCAAATGATTCAATTTGCCCCTGCAGTTTTATCCCGTTCACAAGATAGATAGAGACTGGTACACGTTCTTTTCGCAGCGTGTTCAAGAAGGGTTCTTGTAGCGATTGCCCTTTTGCCATTGGTCTGGCTCCCGGTTTTATTATTCTCTCCGGCAATGCTTACAGTGGACTGGCTTCACAGTCAGCAAAAACGCGGAGTACCATTTTTTTCTTTTCTAATGTCCAGGTCAGCCACCACTAAATCGTTCAATGGTCTCGCAGTCAAACCTGGCCAATTGTCGCCAATAACTGAATTGTTACCTAACGTTAACATCCTGTCAATTTCTATAGGAGAACCAGATCCCCTTTGCATCCGGTAAGCGCCAGTGTTCACAAAAGTTCACCGCCAGGCTTTTCGCACGAGCCACCGACCATCCCCTGTCACCTTATCTAGCACAAATAATGAGCTTCGCAACCGTGCTAGTGTTGTTCCGATCTTTTTTGTACGCGACAATCACCCGTTATGTGCCCAATGCTAACCAAGGACCTCAGATGACAGGCTATCGACCTCTGTACGAGTCTTCCATCAGCAATCGCAGTGAATTCTGGCTCGGTCTCGCTCGCGACATCCATTGGGACCGGCCACCCACTGTCGCACTTGACGATAGCAATCCCCCATTCCTGCGCTGGTTTCCTGACGGAAAAACGAACGCCTGTTACAACGCTGTGGACCTGCACGTGGAGTCAGGCCGCGCAGACCAAACTGCCCTGATCTACGACAGCCCGGTCACCGACAGCGCCGCAAAGCTCACCTATCGGGAACTGCAATCCCGAGTCAGCAAAGTCGCAGGCATGATGCAGCAAAACGGTGTGGTTACTGGCGACAGGGTCATTATCTATATGCCGATGATTCCTGAAGCCGTAATCGGCATGCTGGCCTGCGCTCGCATTGGCGCAGTGCATTCGGTGGTATTCGGTGGCTTTGCGGCGAATGAGCTGGCCGTACGCATTGACGATTGCACGCCGAAAATGATTCTGGCAGCAAGCTGTGGACTCGAGCCCGGACGCACCGTGGAGTACAAGCCACTGCTGGATTTAGCGATCTCGCAGGCGACCCACAAGCCGGAGAGCTGCGTAGTGCTACAGCGCCCCCAGGCACAGGCCACAATGACAGATGGACGAGATATTGACTGGCAAAGCGCTGAAGCCGCCGCTACAGCTGCCGATTGCATCGAGCTGGACGCTAATCATCCGCTTTATATCCTGTACACCTCTGGCACGACCGGACAACCAAAAGGTGTTGTGCGGGACACCGGTGGCGGGATTGTCAGCCTGAAATGGACGATGAAAAACATCTACGGTGTCGAACCCGGCGATGTCTATTGGGCAGCGTCAGACGTTGGCTGGGTAGTCGGGCACTCATATATCGTGTACGCCCCGCTGTTTCACGGCAACACCACGGTTCTGTATGAAGGCAAGCCCGTCGGCACACCAGACCCGGGAGCATTCTGGAGAATCATCTCTGAGCATAACGTCAAAGTGCTGTTCACCGCACCCACGGCATTCAGAGCCATTAAAAAAGAAGATCCCACCGGCGAATATCTGAAAAAGTACGATATGTCAGGTCTGAAAGCCCTATTTCTGGCGGGCGAACGCTGCGATCCTGACACGCTGCAATGGGCACAGGAGCACCTCGCGGTGCCCGTCATTGACCACTGGTGGCAAACCGAAACCGGCTCTTCGATATGTGCTAACTATCTGGGTCTGGAACTCTTGCCAATCAAACCGGGCTCACCAACTGTCGCCGCACCCGGTTATGAGCTCGAGGTCCTTGATCCTGACGGTAAAGCCTGTGCACCGGGTGATATTGGCGCACTGGCTATTAAATCACCACTGCCGCCAGGCACTTTCACCACTCTATGGAACGCCCCGGACCGCTACGAGGAAGCCTATTTTTCAAGCTTCCCCGGATACTACGAAACCGGCGACGCAGGCTACATTGATGAAGACGGTTACATATTTGTGATGGCCCGAACCGATGATGTCATCAATGTCGCGGGTCACCGACTGTCGACCGGCGCAATGGAAGAGGTGCTCTCATGCCACCCCGATGTCGCCGAGTGCGCCGTGATGGGCGCGGCCGATACTTTAAAAGGACAAGTCCCGGTCGGCCTGTTGGTATTAAACACAGGCAGTCAAAAAAACGAAGAAGATATCTGCCGCGAAGTCATTCAAAGCGTTCGCAACGAAATTGGTCCAGTCGCCGCATTTAAAAATGCCGTGGTAGTTAAACGTTTGCCTAAAACACGCTCCGGTAAAATTTTACGCGCCACCATGCGCTCGATCGCCGACGGCACAGAATGGAAGATGCCAGCAACTATTGATGACCCCGTCATTCTTGATGAAATCACCGAAAGCCTAAACAAAATCGGCTATCCGCAGAGCTAATTGGCTCGGCCCATCCATCATAGTCACTGCACATCCACATGTTTTTCACTAATGATTGCGCCACCGGCGCAAGGTTTACCCGATCATGCAAACCATAGAACAACAGTTACAGGAACGCCGCGATGCCGCACGAGTCGGTGGCGGTACAGCCCGAATAGAAAAACATCACGCTAAAGGTAAATTAACCGCCAGAGAGCGGCTCGAGCTACTACTCGATCCCGATTCTTTCAAAGAATCAGATATGTTCGTAGAACATCGCTGCACCGATTTTGGTATGCAGGATCAGAAAATACCCGGCGATGGTGTAGTGACCGGCTGGGGCACCATCAATGGACGACTGGTGTTTGTCTTCAGTCAGGACTTCACTGTATTTGGCGGATCATTATCCGAAGCTCATGCCGAAAAAATCTGCAAAGTCATGGATCAGGCTATGAAAGCCGGCGCACCTGTGATCGGCTTAAACGATTCAGGTGGCGCACGAATTCAGGAGGGTGTGGCATCACTTGGTGGCTATGCTGATGTATTTCAACGCAATGTACTCGCGTCAGGTGTGGTACCGCAAATCTCAATGGTAATGGGCCCTTGCGCCGGGGGTGCTGTTTATTCGCCAGCCATGACAGATTTTATATTCATGGTTCGCGATACCTCTTATATGTTTGTTACCGGCCCCGAAGTCGTAAAGACCGTCACCCATGAAGAAGTAACGCATGAGGAACTCGGTGGTGCAGACACCCATGCAACGATATCAGGCGTCTGTGATATTGCCTTTGAAAACGAAGTTCACGCACTCAGAAAATTACGTGAGTTTTATGATTTTCTGCCTCTTAATAACCGTGAAAAACCACCGGTTCGCCCCTGCAGCGACCCTCTTGACCGTCGTGAACTATCGCTCGACACACTCATACCCGCCAACCCCAATCAACCGTATGACATCAAGGAACTGATTCATAAAGTTGTCGACGAAGCTCACTTCTTTGAAATTCAACCGGACTACGCAAAAAACATTGTCATCGGGATGGCACGAATGAATGGCAGCACAGTAGGTATTGTCGCTAACCAGCCACTGGTACTTGCAGGTTGCCTGGATATTAAATCATCCATTAAAGCTGCACGCTTTGTCAGATTTTGCGACGCATTCAATATACCCATCATCACCTTCGTTGATGTACCAGGCTTCCTGCCCGGCACGTCTCAGGAATACGGTGGCATTATCAAACACGGCGCCAAACTTTTGTTTGCCTATGCAGAATGTACGGTACCTAAAATCACCATTATCACCCGCAAAGCCTATGGCGGCGCTTACGATGTAATGGCATCAAAACACCTGCGCGGCGATGTCAATCTGGCGTGGCCCAATGCAGAAATCGCCGTCATGGGTGCCAAAGGTGCTGTAGAGATTATCTTTAGAAAAGATATCGGTGACCCCGAAAAAATCGAACAACGTACCGAAGAGTATCGAGAAAAATTTGCCAACCCCTTCATTGCAGCAAGCCGTGGTTATATTGATGATGTAATCAGACCCTCGGGCACCAGGCATCACGTGTGTCGATCCCTTTCAATGCTCGCGACCAAACAACTTGAAAATCCATGGCGTAAGCACGACAACCTGCCATTATAAAAAAGCTTAGCGCGATTACCTACACAGACCTCACCAGACAGCGGGAACATGGACTCAAACTCAACTCCTTTTAAGAAAATTCTCATTGCCAATCGCGGTGAAATAGCCTGCCGCGCTATGCGCACGGCAAAGAAAATGGGCATCGCGACGGTCGCTGTTTATTCGGAAGCGGATTCAGTAGCCTTGCACACAAAGAGTGCCGATGAAGCAGTATTTATAGGACCTGCAGCTTCAAAGGATAGTTATCTTCGCATTGATAAAATCATAGCAGCCTGCAAGCAAACCGGTGCAGACGCGGTATACCCCGGCTATGGTTTTTTATCTGAAAATTCTGAATTCGCCGCCGCGCTCGACGCGCAGAACATCACCTTCATCGGTCCCGGTAAATTTGCCATCGAAAGCATGGGAGATAAAATCACCTCAAAAAAACTGGCCGATGAAGCGGGGGTCAACACCGTCCCCGGTCATACAGACATCATTAAAGATCCGGATCACGCTGCAAGAATATCGGCAGATATTGGCTACCCCGTGATGCTCAAGGCCAGTGCCGGCGGTGGCGGTAAAGGCATGCGAGTCGCATGGAATGAAACAGAATGTCGTGAAGGCTTTGAACGCGCCAGCAACGAAGCGCGTTCAAGCTTTGGTGATGACAGAGTCTTTATCGAAAAATTTATCGAAGAACCCAGACACATCGAAATCCAGGTGCTGGCCGATAAGCACGGCAACACCGTATACGTCAATGAACGCGAGTGTTCCATTCAGCGGCGTCACCAAAAAGTAATTGAAGAAGCCCCCTCCCCGTTCCTGAACACAGAAACACGCCAGGCAATGGGTGAGCAAGCCTGTGCACTAGCCAAAGCAGTCGATTATCACTCTGCAGGTACGGTCGAATTTATTGTCGACAAAAACCAGAATTTCTACTTTCTGGAAATGAATACGCGTTTACAGGTCGAACACCCGGTAACTGAAATGATCACAGGTCTCGATTTATTGGAACACATGATCAATATTGCGGCCGGCAAAGAACTCACCGTCAAGCAGTCCGACATCGGAATAAACGGCTGGGCAATGGAAGCACGCATCTATGCCGAAAACCCGTTTCGCGAATTCCTGCCATCCACCGGACGGTTAGTCACATACGAAGAACCAGACAGCAGTGATAGCGTTCGCATTGACAGCGGCGTCGGTGAAGGTGGCGAGGTGTCTATCTACTATGATCCCATGATTTCGAAACTCATCACCTGGGGGCCTGATCGCCAAAGCGCGATCGACACCATGCAACATGCACTTGATCGCTATCTGATAGATGGTGTCACTACTAATATTCCATTTCTGGCCGCACTTTTTGATCATACAGATTTTCGCAGCGGGGAATTTTCAACCAACTTTATTGATCATCACTACCCCGATGGTTTTACACGCCTGGCACCGGGCACCGATGAAACGCAGCAGATAGATGCCATCGCCGCAATAACTCACCTGGTGTTGAAACAGCGCGCTGTACAGATTAGCGGCACCATGCTACCGGTTGAAATTCCACAACAGGCCACCTTATGCCTTATAGATGGTGAACGGCAATCCACCGTCACCGTGAAATGCGGCAGTGACCAAAGGTTCGACGTAAATGTGGATGGCACCATTCTGACTGTTAAAACAGAATGGCAACCCGGGCAATCCGTGATCAGCGCCGAATTTAACCAAACCCGAAAAGTGATCTTTCAGTGGAAGCGCACCTTTGTTGGCTATCAAATTTCCAATGCCAAAATTCTCAAAGAGCTACAAGTGATGTCGCCGCGTGCCGCGGAACTTCATCAGCTAATGCCGGTACGCAAGGAAATCGATACATCAAAACTACTATTGTCGCCGATGCCGGGCTTACTCGTCGATGTAATGGTCAGCGAAGGACAGACCGTCAGAGCGGGCGATACGCTCGCGATTGTCGAGGCAATGAAAATGGAAAATGTGCTCCGGGCAGAACGCGATGGTGTGGTGTCGGTAGTGCACGAGAAAAAAGGCGCTACACTCGATGTTGACCAGCACATTCTAGAATTCGAATAACGGGCAAACTTATGATTGGTCGACTAAATCACGTTGCAATAGCTGTTGCTGATCTGCAAAAAGCCACTGCTGTCTATCGAGACACGCTTGGCGCGACGGTCAGTGAAGCAACTGATCTGCCGGAACACGGGGTAACAACCGTCTTCGTTGAATTGCCTAACACCAAAATTGAACTGCTTCAGCCATTCGGTGAGAACAGCCCGATCGCACGTTTTCTTGAAAAAAATGCTGACGGCGGCATTCACCACGTCTGTTATGAAGTCGACGACATCAACTCAGCCGCAACAAAGCTGGTCTCAAACGGCGCACGAATCCTTGGCGATGGAAACCCGCGTATTGGTGCGCACGGCAAGCCGGTGTTGTTTTTGCACCCCAAAGATTTTTGCGGAACCCTTGTGGAGTTGGAGCAGATCTAAACCACTCGAGTGTCATTCAGACGATTGCGCCGTGGCGGAGCGGTGCGCTCGGGCTGCCAGCAGGCTGAACCACTTCGACGATCACTCTCAAAACTGATTAAACGCGGGTAGATCAGGAACGAAAGAGCAAACGCTTTGCGTTTTTCGTCTGATAGCAGTGCTTAATGGACGGACTGTTGTCTGTAGCGAAAATACTTAAACACGAGAAATCAGACGCTTATACATTTGTTAGATGCAAATCTACACGGCAAAATCAGAAATGCGTCTAACACATCGTCCACTGGCAGTATTCCTGCGTGCAGCCTGGTGGCAATGAAACTGACTCAAAAACTCATTCTATCGGCGGCAGTCACCACAATGCTCGCCTGTAACAGTGGATCCACCACGGCTCCCACAAGCTTCCAGCCTGCGCTGGATAATCGCGACGACGACAGCCGCCCCAATATCATTGTTATTCTGACAGATGATCAGGGCTACGCCGATGTGGGTACCCACGGTGTGACTTCAGATATCGTCACGCCAAATATTGATCAACTGGCGGCGGACGGCGTCACCATGAGTGCAGGTTACGTCACTTCTCCGCAATGCGTACCCTCCCGCGCTGCTTTATTGACTGGCAAGTACCAGCAACGCTTCGGTGTCGATGAAAGCAAACATGCTCCGCTGCCAATGTCAGAACAAACGATTGGTGATCACATGCAAACGGCAGGCTATCGTACCGGCATGGTCGGTAAGTGGCACCTCGAAGTGCTGAAGGCCTCTGAAAATTTTGACGTTGAAACCATGCCTCTAGCGGAACAACGACTGTATTTTCCAGACAACCGGGGCTTCGATGATGTTCACAGCGGTTATATAAACAGTTGGTGGTCAAATGTTGATGCCAACGGCGCGCCGGAAAGCGCCAGACACAAAACGATCACGGACTATCGATTAGATATCACCACCAACACAGCAAACGCGTTCATCAACCAACATAAAGACACTCCATTTTTTCTGTATGTGTCTTATTTCGCCCCGCATGTGCCGCTGGAAGCACCGCAGGAATATCTGGATAAATTTAGCCATATTTCGCAGGAACGCAGACGCTATGGTCTGGCCATGATGGCAGCGATGGACGACGGTGTAGGTTCTATACGTGAGACCCTCAACGAACACAGCATCGACGACAATACACTGATTTTTTTCCTGAGTGATAACGGTGCACCACTAGGTGGACAAAACCGCGACAGGCCCCTGTCGGATGTCGGCGCTAACTGGGATGGTTCGCTAAACACTCCTCTCAACGGAGAGAAAGGCATGCTAACCGAAGGTGGTATCAGAGTGCCTTTTATCGCCACATGGCCAGGTGTGCTGCCAGCAGGATCTACTTATGATAAGCCTGTTTCATCACTGGATATTACAGCCACCAGTCTTGCTGTGAGCAAGCAACCAACGCATTCAGAACTGGACGGCGAAAACCTGATACCACAACTGACGGGGGACGCTGATACCCTGAGTGATCGAACACTGTTCTGGCGTTTCCAGTCACAGTCAGCGGTCAGGCAAGGCAACTGGAAGTATCTAAAAGCAGATCAACAACGCGAGTACCTGTTTGATATCAGCACCGACATATCAGAATCACAAAACCTGATACACCAAAACCCCGAAATAGCATCAGACCTGAAAGATCAGCTGCAGAACTGGATCGCAGAACTTCCACCTGAACCCGCTCCCCCGGACACACTGCC
>CAZNOB010000032.1:0-37303 GCA_964574535.1 uncultured Granulosicoccaceae bacterium
CACATTTATTACCATTAGGTTACTTCGGGTGAGAATCGGGCTGATACCGGATTCCTAAGACACCTTGCTGCAGAGCGCTGGAGTCAAGCACAGTGCGATGGTAAAGGAATGTGAGAATGATGAAAAAAATAACACTGGGATTTGCTGCCGCAGTAATACTGGCGTCACAGTCGCCGGTCCATGCCAATAACTGTGGCTGGCCGGAGCATGAGGCTCTGGCGTCTGTGGTCCGGGTGATGAGCGATGATGGCAGTCACGCCAGCGGTGTGGTTGTAGGGCCTAACAGGGTATTGACAGCTGCTCACGCTATAGATGAGCATTTTCAGTCCTACGTGCTGATTGGCGATAGCCGCAATGCAGCCTCAATTGCTTTAATTGACCGATCCAAGGATTTGGCCGTACTTCACGTTGAGACCGGAGGGATAGTGCCAATTGAATTGGGACATAAAAATCTGGATACCAGTGCTAAGGTCTGGGCAGTTGGTTTTCCTCGGGCTGAGTCCAAAACAACATCCACCGGCTCATTTAAAGTCAAGGCTGAGACGGACGGCGCTTTGCACACCACAGCACCGATTGACTCCGGACAATCCGGAGGTGGTCTGATAAGTTGTGAGTCTGGTAAGCACGTGCTGGCGGGTATGCTGCGCGGATTTGCCGCTTATGTCAGCGGTGATAGTTACGTAAAGATCAAAAATCACTCGGTTTCAGTGGCCACTGCTGACATACGTAGTTTTATCACCGAGATTGGTAAGCAAAACTAGAATACGTCGCCCACAGTTCTACGCCAGAGGGTCGACAGGGGAGAAGCCTAGTGTTTCAGTTAGTCCCCAACTATGTTGATCGTGTGCCAGCCACGCGCTTCACCTGCAGCCTGGTCGTGCACAGACAAATTGCACGAACCGGTCGAAAGACCTGTTATACGCACTGTTGAATCCGCGGTTTGCTGCATGGCACAGGCAGTATTTTCCTCAGGCAGTGACCACAGGTAAGAAGTATTCGGAGACGGCCCCCAACGGGTAGTGGCGCGAAATGTGGCCGTTTGTTGAATCTCCATATTCTGGGGCCCTGAAATAACCACCTCAGCGCTCACGTTGCTGAACTCGGCGGAATTGAACGAATCTACCAAAGTGCCTGAGGAGCTGGTATTCGCGTTATTTGTCACAGAAAGCATAATCTCATGCTGGCTGTTTGCCGCATCGCCTTCGGCGCGTCTTTTCGGTGATGCGTAGTGCAGATAGTAGAAACTGTTGGCAGAGTTTTTAACCTGCTGACCAATAGTTTGCAGGGCGCTATTTATTTGCTCGTAGTTTCGCAGTGCGAACGTTGCTGAGGTTCCGATGGATGCCATCACCTCGTTGGAAACCTCGTCTCCAATGCCCAGTGTATAGACCGACTTTCCAGTCACTGCATTTAAAGCATCCTCATAAGTGTGTTTGGCCGCAGTGTCGGTGCCATCAGTGATGATAATCAATGATCCTTGCGTGATTTGGGATAAATCAAAGCGATCATTCCACAGGCTGGTGCCTTCAATCACAGCGCCATAAAAATCAGTAGGTGTAATTGACGTTGCAGGTTGAATACTATTAACAGCATCAACGAGACTGGAAGCATTAGAAGAAAAGCTCTTTACGAGCGAGACGGTGTCATCGAACGAATATATCGAGACCTCCTGACTGGGCAGTAATCTGGAGCTGCCGTTATCATCAACCAGTAAAGCAACCACAGCGGTTTTTATTTTATCGAGATCAGTGGGAAGAATGCTGCTACTGGTATCGATCATTATGACTGTGCGCAGAGAAAACGGCAGTTCCTGATGCGGAACAATAGCAAGTGATGTTTCGTTTTCGGAGATAGGTTGCTTGTCTTCCAACAACGTAAAGTCACTGGTTTGCAACCCCGGCAATGCATTGCCGTAGCGGTCAGTCGCCTGAAAAAGTACGCTGATCACAGAGGGGGGCTGGGCTTCGAATTTCAGTTTCTCGAGCACTACAAAGCGGTTGGGACCAGCATCATCGAGCGTTGAGCCTGTCTCGCCACTGGCTCCGAACTGACTGAATGAGGTGTTTTCAGCTATAGCGTCTGCATTGCGATCGATGCCTTCGCTACTGCAACCTGTCAACAACAGGGTGAAAGCGAAGGCCGCACCAGAGGCGAGCTTTGTTATTATATTCATCATACGTGCAGGCTCGAATTATTTTTGTGTGTGACGCGCTGGCCGGCTTTTACCTTCTTAGTATATATCAATGGGTTCGGAGTCTTTCCTCGATAGTATATTAAGAATCAGACAGTCCGAAGGTTGCTGCAAACCGCTTGCCAGCTAATGCGTTGATTGCAGGCACCGTAGCAGGAAGCTTTCCAATCTGGTTATTCGCCGCATTTAATTAGTATTTAGACGTTTTTCTGGTAAAAAACAGTAAAATTACAAATTTAGGTCAAACAACCAGATCATTTAGCTCGAAAATTGGCAGTAATATCGCCAAAACAATCAACATGACCATGCCTGCCATGATTAGAATAATCATGGGCTCGAGAAGCGCCAGGAATACTGCCAAAATGGAGTTCAACTCTCGTTCCTGGTGGGTGGCAGCTTTCTCTAACATGACTTCAAGTCTGCCGGATGCTTCTCCACTGCCAATCAGGTGTAGCATCATGGGGGGGAAGTATCGGGTGCGTTCCAGTGATTTGCTCAATGTGCTGCCCTCGCGAACTTCATTGGCGGCTTTTTTAGCCGCTTCTCGCATGGGCCGATTGGTCAGGACTTGCGAGGCAATGCCCAATGCGTCCAGTACCGGAACTCCGGAAGCGGCCAATATACTCAGTGTTCGTGCAAACTGAGATGCGTTGGAGCCGCGTATTATTTTTGATAGCAGCGGGACCTCGAGCATGAATCGGTGCACCCGCATTTTGACTGACTCATTCTGCAGCACGTGTCGCCACAAAAAAAATAAACCAGCGAATAGCAGAAAAACAAGCAGTCCCCACTCTTTGATAAAGTCAGACAGGTAGATCATTACCCGGGTTAACAGCGGGAGTTCCTGCCCCATGCTGTCGAAAACCTGCACAACCTTGGGCACGACGTAGGCAAGTAGAAACGTCACGATACCGAAGGCAATGAACACCAGGCCAATCGGGTAATAGAGTGCTTTGCTGATAATGGCTTTGGTAGATTCTTTATCTTCAGTGTAGTCTGCAAGACGCTCCAGCACCGAATCAAGGTGCCCCGACTGTTCACCAGCAGCCACTGTAGCCTGGAATATCTCTGGAAATACTTTAGGGTACTCGCCCAGCGCGCTTGCCAGTGTTCGTCCCTCCAGAACCCGGCTTCGAACCGATAGCACCAATGATTTAATTTTTTGTTTTTCTGTCTGTTTGGCGACAGCCTGAAGAGCCTCCTCTATAGGAGTACCGGATGATGCCAGTGTCGCGACCTGCCGTGTAATCAGTGCCAGATCATTGGAGCTTATGCCGCCGCGAAATTGTGTCTTTGATTTTGTCTTTCCCGCCTTGCTGCTACCTTCATTGACATCTATGGGTGTGAGCTTTAGGTCGCGAAGCTGCTGGCGCACCTGACGAGCGTTGTCACCTTCGAGTACGCCTTTTTTTTCGCCGCCACGGGCGTCCAGAGCAACATATTCAAAAGCTGGCATTACATTTCCCGGGTAACTCTAAGTACTTCTTCAAGTGAGGTATCGCCCTTTATAACCAGGCGCATACCATCTTCCGTGATACCTGCGTACCTGGAGCGCGCATAAGTTTCTATTTCATGCTCAGCTGAGCCGTCGTGAATCATATTGCGCAACGATTCATCTACCAGCACGACCTCGTAGATTCCCGTGCGGCCTACGTAGCCACTGTGGTTGCACTTGGTGCATCCATGCGGAAGATAGATAGTGACGTCTTCGGCGGGATCAATATTTAGTGTTTCATATTCAGCCCGGCTCGGTGTGTGTGCAGTTTTACATTCGTTACAAAGGATTCTAACCAGCCGTTGTGCAACCAGACCCACTAAGCTTGAAGAGAGTAAAAAGGGTTCAACCCCCATATCACGAAGCCGTGTGACAGAGCCTACAGCTGTGTTTGTGTGTAGTGTTGATAATACCAGGTGCCCCGTTAAACTGGCTTGTACCGCAATTTCAGCGGTTTCCAGATCTCGTATTTCCCCGACCATTACAATGTCCGGATCCTGTCGTAGTATTGCTCTTAAGCCTCGGGCGAAAGTGAGATCTACTTTTGTGTTTACCTGGGTCTGGCCGATGCCGTCGAGATAGTACTCAATCGGGTCTTCAACCGTTAGTATTGTACTGCGGGCATTGTTGAGCTTGGTCAGTGCAGCGTACAAAGAGGTGGTTTTTCCTGAACCGGTGGGACCAGTCACCAGAAGAATACCGTGAGGCAGTTTCAGGGCTTTTTCCAGATTCTCACGCGATTCGTCAGCCATACCCAGATGCTCAAGGTTGAGTCTGCCAGCCTGTTTGTCTAATAGACGCAGAACAACCCTTTCACCATGGCCGGAAGGCAGTGTAGACACTCGAACATCAACGGGTCTGCCAGCCAGACGAAGTGAAATACGGCCGTCCTGTGGTAGTCGTTTTTCAGCAATATCAAGTTTTGCCATTACTTTGATACGCGAAATAACCTGTGCTGCTGCTTGCTGTGGCGGTTCCATCAGCTTATTCATCACACCGTCGACCCGATAGCGAACGGAGAGCCGTTTTTCAAAGGGTTCAATATGTATATCTGATGCACCTTTTCGAATGGCTTCTGTCAGCATAGCGTTTATCAGTTTGATCACAGGGGCATCGTCCTGTGATTCCATGAGATCTTCAGGTTCCAGTGACTCTGCCATACGCTCGAGATCCAGCTCATCACCGAAATCATCCATGATGTTCATGGCCTCACCGGTGTCACCTTCGTAGGCTCGGGTGAGCATAAGATCAAAGTCATCTTCAGTCACTGCTTGTGCAATCACTGGTCGACCAGCAATACGCCGTGCCTCGAGAATTGAAGCGTTGGCTACATTTGGGCGATACACCAGCGTTGGAATGTCTTCATGTTGATCATCAATCAAAACACCATGGCGTTTGGCAAAAGCGTACGGCAGGGTAATGCGGCGCGGCGCTTCCACCTCGATCTGGTCTTCGATTGGATCTATTGGTTGAGAAGCCATGGTTGTGCGTATTTACTCCGTATTTGAAACGTAGTGTTTATCTGCAATCGCGATAATCCTGACGTAACCCGATGTGAACAGATTGTCCTTGCTGTCACTATGGATGACTGTAACGAACTATAAGACTCTAATTCAGCTGCAGTAAATCTGTCACAGTAGCCATAGTTTATCTGTTCGATTATTGGTGCCAACATAGTCAGCGCAATATTTTGTGCCAGTTCCTGGCACAGGCGCAAAAATCACGCCTGTATTTGTATTGTACTAATCTATACCTAATTCAGTGCAGGCATCGTATCCGACGCGTCACCTTTCACCACAATCTCCGATAAAATAGATACCTCTGCATCAGGTGATGAGTTCCAGTCTGCGACCGGTTTTACTGTCTCAACAGCGGGTAGAATTTCGGTGCTGCTCACAGGTGCCTGAGTAAAACGCAGCGGTGCCGGAATAGCTTTTTGTATAGTGTTTTTACTGCCAGCCGCAGCGCTGATCTCTACCAGCCTGGATTCGTGATCCTCGGTGATCGAAGATTGAATGCTCTTTGGTTCAGGTTTGCTGGCCTTGCCTAGTATCACCATAGATCCGTCGCCGGCGCGGATGCCGTCTAGCGAATGTTGTTTGTCAGCTTCGAGCGGCGCTGGCTTTGCGAGCTCGTTTGTCAACGTAGCCTTTTCCTGTGGAGCCTCGATTTTACTGGTGAAGGCAGGAACATTTGTCGGTGGGAAAGTCTGTAATGGCAAGACTTCGTTCTCTACCAGAGTTACCTGAGGTTCAATTGTCGTTTCCCTGACGGTTTCTGCAACTGCTAATTGCTTGTCTTCGGTGATCGATGGTGCTTGCGTGTTGACATCGTCACTGGCAATTATCGTCTCAGCGTTCTCGACCGATGCCACACTGGATTGTTCAAGCGGCATCGCGTCTGATTCTGCGACTAACTCCGCAGTCACTTCAGGTTCTGTCGACGCAGAATCACCCACAATGTCTTTTACATCTGAAGCTTCGGCGTCTTCCAGTGTCGCAGTGCCTTCAATTTCTGGAGAGCTCGCGTTTGATGCCGGGCTGGAAACGTTTTGCGGGATGGGTGCAGTGAGCTTTTCGATATCAGATAGAGGTGGTAGTGGTGGTGTTACTCTGATGTCAATTTCGGGGTTCGGGATAGCTGCCAATGAGTTCGTTTGGTTTTCCGGTTTATCAGATCCGTCAAAACGGGTTAAGGGGCTATCGACGGCCTGCCCATCGAAATATAATTTCAACTCGGGCAGAGTGCGCTTGTCCTTTTCAAGGCTGTTATCTTTCTTTTGTCGGTAAAGCGTTTGTTGTGAGCGTAAGAAATTATATTTGGAACTGCTGTATTGAGATGCTGTTTCGCTATCTCGCATAATAACAGGGTGCAGGAAGATCAATAGATTCTGCTTACTTTTTTGAGTACTGCGATACCTGAATAGTCGGCCCAGGACTGGTATATCTCCGAGAAGCGGGATTTTCTCCTCGACATCAGTAATGCTGTCGTCAATGAGGCCGCCAAGTACCAAAGTCTGGCCATCTTCAACAAGGACAGTGGTTTTAATAGAACGCTTGCTTGTAATGATATCAGACGCACCGGTTAGTGCCGTTGTATTTACATTAGAGACTTCCTGCTCCAGCACCATTTTAATGGTGTTGCCTTCGTTAATTTGAGGTCTCACTTTCAACGTTAAGCCGATGTCACGGCGTTCAATAGTTTGAAACGGATTATCGTTATTGGCGGACAACTGTTGGCCGGTGACAAATGGTACATTTGAGCCGACAACGATTTCTGCCTCTTCGTTGTCAAGTGTCAACAGACTTGGAGTTGAGAGAATATTGTTGTCGGCATCTGATGCAATGGCGCGCACTAAAAACCCGAAATCAATTTCACCAGTACCGAATCGTCCAAGCGCCAGTGATAAGCCTGACCCCAGTGAACTTGGAATGCCGCCAGCGGCTGCTGCCCCGGCAATACCCAATGCACCGTCAGTCGCACCACCAAGGTTGGTAAAACCAATAGGCACATCTTTCGCGGACCCATCGAGCAAGAAGTTAATTCCGAATTCGCGTGTATTATCTTCAGTGATTTCGGCAATCACAGCTTCGACCAGTACTTGCGCTCGTCGGATATCAAGTTGGCGAATAACCGCGAGGATATTCTGCATTTCATCAGCCGGGGCGGTGATAATCAGGGAATTGGTGTTCTCATCGGCCTGAATATCTACATTGGACTGACCAACATCTGCCGAGCTACGTGCTCTGACAGCGTTTTGCGACTGTGTTCTTTGTGCAGCCAGATTATTTGCTGCCGGATTAGCACCATTTGCCGCTGGCTGTACCACGGCAGGTTGCGGAGTCGGAGCAGCGGCGGGGCCGTCGGAAACGTCAGCGGTTGATGCGCCCACTTTTGCCTGACCCTGAGAGACTCCTTGCAGAATACTCACCAGATCTTCGGCGTTAGCGAATTTGAGGTAGACAACCCGAGTGTTGCCGCCTGATTCAATCGGTGTGTCAAGGTGGGCGATCAGGCCGCGAATACGTACTCGAACGGCTGTATCGCCGCTGATTAGTACACTGTTAGTCCGCTCATCAGCGACTAATTGAATTGCTCCTGGACCCTGTTGGCCACCAATGTTATTGCGTTGCAGTGAGGTTAGCGTGCCAACGATATCAGCTGCTGAAGCATGATCCAGTCGTACCACCTCAATCTCTTCATTATCCGGCCGGTCGATGCGTTTAATAATGGTTGTGAGACGTTGAATGTTCGATGATCGATCTGTGATGATAAGCGAATTCGTAGCGGCGTAAGCGGCCAGGTGGCCTTGTTGAGGGACCATCGGTCGCAGAATCGGCACCAGTTGTGCCGCCGGTACGTTGACGACTTTCACTACCTGAGTAACCAATTGATCGCTGGAGTCGGCGTCATTACCCAGTATCGGTACCGGGCCCTGTTTAGCCGTGACATCAGGGACGATTTTGATTAGGTCACCTGCCGGGACAGCAGAATAACCATGTACCTGCAGCACCGATAAAAATACTTCGTAGAGCCCGTCCGAGCTCACCGGGTCCGTCGAGATAACGGTAACTTTCGCTTTTACTCGAGGATCTACGACGAAATTTCTTCCAGTTTGCTTCGAAACAGTAGCAATCAGGGAGTGTATATCCGTATTGTTGAGATTCAGGGTAAAGGTATCGTCTCCGGAATTATCCTGTGCCATACCAGTGTTGCACATTAGATACAGAGCAGTAGATACTCCGGAGGCAGTTCGTTTCCAACGATAATTATTATTATTTTTCAACGTCTTACTCGTAAGGTTGCACGTTTTTTTTAAGGGAATTATCCCCTATTTAGCTATATTAACGCATTAATCTATCTAAGTTGTAAAGATTTTAATGCAGTATTATTGTAAAGCGATGCTAATGGGGATTTCTACACCATCCCTCAGGATAGTTAAATCAACCGACGTTGCCTTGACAAGTTTTCTCAGTGCACGGATGCCATTTTTCTGATTTGCCAGTGCAATGCCGTTAACTCGAGTCACCACGTCGCCAGGTAGAATGCCGTTGGTTTCAAGCAGTCCGCCGCTTTGCTTCGGGGTTAATCGATAGCCTAATATGCGACCGTTCTCACGGTAAGGTACCGCACTGACTAATTTGTTCAGCAGAGCTGGATTTTGTACCAGCGTATCGCGAATTTCAGCGGGCGATTCTGGTAATTCGATTGGCGTACCACTCTGCTGGTTGCCGGCGGCCTGGACATTTGCACCAGGCAAGTTCTCAAGACCTGTGCTTCGACTGGTGGAGGCGACTTTTTCCGGTAGTTTTACTATTTCTCGTCGACCACCGTTGTCAATCACGATTTCGTTCAGTCCGACTTCCTGGAGTGTGGCTCGGCCAGTGATCGTATCTCCGACTCGGAATACTTCTTCGGGCTTACCGTTGGCACTGATAATAGCCAAAGCGCGATCAGCTGGTGTTGCTGTATAAACGCCGACAAGAGACAAATTTAGCGAAGTAACCTGAGGTGCCGCCTCCCGAACCACCTTTTTCGTCGGCTTGCTGCCGGCAACGCCAAAAATATTCTTTCTTGCAGCATCGCGTGCTACCTCGGCCATTGACGGGCTGCCAACTGCCTGCACTTCAAGCGGTACTGCCGGGGGCGCAACGCTGGCATGCGTTTCTTCGATCGGGACAAATCGTAGCGAGATTGACGCCGCCACATACGCGATAAGTATCACGAGTAGTCGACTCACCCAGGATGCTAGTTTAGCCATTTACAAAATCTCATTAATCTGGTTGCCGTTCCTGGTTATCGATAACGTAGAAATCGGCTTTTTCGAACTGACATGATATTGGTTCGTGTCAGTGATTTCACTATACAGTGTTGTTTGTTTCCAATGTATTGCTTGCGTGAACTGTAAGCTGAGGTCTGGTCTTGCAGTGATCATCTCTATCTATAAGCAACACTCGTAGTAATGACAGGGATGAGTTCTGACAGTTCGGTATCACATTGCGGTATTGTGTAAAGATTCTGTAGGGATTTGTCTGGAAATTGTTGGCGGGGATTGCCGAATGGCGGATGCCTTGTAAGTGGTTGGGCCCCGGGCGAGGCCCAACTTCGGATCAGGTAACTAGACCATTTCCTTGAGAGACTTCAGGGGAGCAATTTTGACCACTTTCCTTGCTGGCTTGGCTTTGAACATCATTTCTTCGCCAGTGAATGGGTTTATACCCTTTCGCGCCTTAGTCTTAGGCTTCACGTTGACCTTAATTTTCATTAAGCCAGGCAGATTAAAGGTGCCGGGTCCGCGAGAACCAATATTTTTACCGATCAGCGTTGTTAGTGATTCAAGGACTGCAGCTACATCTTTCTTGCTGAGTTCAGTGTCGTCCGCAATAGTGGCAAGAATTTCTGATTTGGTAGGTGGTTTTTTGCCAGCCGCCGCCACTTTCTTTTTCGATACTTTCTTTTTTGCCGTTACTTTTTTCTTTTTGCCAATAACTTTCTTTTTTGCAGACGCTTTTTTCTTCGCCATGTTTTAAGACACCTATGATACGTTAGCGTGAAACCAAAACTCTCGAATTAAAAAGTCACTAGTGAATTCTGATCAGGGTGGAGTCGAGTGAACCCTGGAATCAAATACACTTACTAAAGGGACTTTTATCTACATTATGAGCGTTTTGGTTGACTGGTTTTGTTTGTAGATAGCGCTTTAGCGCGAAGCGGATGATACATCATCTTTATGAGATTCCAACATAAAAAAACGGCTTTTTACCCTGAATACGGGGTTTATTGCGATTATTTACTGTTTTAACCTATAAATACAGCGTTTTCGTAATGTTTGGGGTATGGCTTTACCAAAAAAACAGCCTTGATTCTGGACTTTTGGAATGTACGAAAATTCCGCTTTTATGCTGTATTTTAGGCCTTTTGGTTTGTTATTTCATACAACGCTGTTTCGCTGAGCAGGTTTGGCAATATAGAAAATGGGAGTTGCCGATTATTCGAATGGCTGACAGCGGCGCTTCTCAAGATTCGGATATTCAGCTTCTTACATAGATCTTCAAAATCTCGCAAGGTGCATAAATGGTAGTTCGGTGTGTTATACCAGTGGTGCGGGAGCGATTCTGTTATCGGCATTTTCCCTTTGAATGCAATATGGGCGCGGGCTCGCCAATAGCCCATGTTAGGAAAAGACACAATTCCTCTTACGCCCACGCGAACCATCTCTTCCAGTATATGGGCCGGGTTTTTCAGTGTCTGGATCGAGTGAGTCGTCAATACGTAGTCGAAGGTTTGATCGTCGAAGGTCTGTAATCCCAGTTCTATATCACGGTGAATAACGTTTAACCCATTGGTCAGGCATATGTTGATATCCGGTTGTGATATTTCCATGCCGTAGCCGCTGGTGTTTTTGCTTTTCTGGAGTGCTGTCATCAGTGCACCATCGCCGCAGGCCAGATCCAGGATTCGACTCTCCGGAGTTATCCAGTCCTGAATGATTTTGAGGTCGGTTCGCAGGTCCCTTTGAGCCTGACTATTTGCGCTTTCAGGGTTCATCGCAGCACTATGTTGTTTAGCCAGCATTTTATACTGGTGATGTAGTCATCGATCGGTAAAAGGAACGAATCATGCCCGGAATCCGATTCGATAATTGAGGAGCTGACGTCGCAATTCGCGAGCATCATTGCGTTAACAATCTCTTCTGATCTCTCTGTGGAAAAGCGCCAATCCGAGGTGAAGGAGATGACCATCGCTTTTGCCCTGATTTGTCGGAATGCTTCAACCAGATCATCGTTGTACTCGTGTGCAGGATCGAAATAATCCAGTGCCTTTGTCATTAGCAGATAGGTGTTGGCATCAAACCGATTGACGAAAGCAGCGCCCTGATGCCTTAGATAACTTTCTACCTGAAACTCGACATCATAGTTGAAGTTGAGTTTTTCCTTTCGCAGTTCTCGCCCGAACTTTCCTTCCATAGCATCTTCAGATAAATAGGTGATATGGCCAAGCATTCTTGCCAGCATCAAGCCGCGTTTGGGAATTTTGCTTTCCTCGAAGTAACGCCCTTCGAGAAATTCCGGGTCAGTCATGATGGCTTGTCTTGCGACTTCGTTAAATGCGGTATTCTGGGCTGTCAGCTTGGCCGCTGATGCCACCAGCAAAATATGATCGACCAGGTCAGGAAAATCTATACTCCATTGCAGCGCCTGCATCGCGCCGAGACTTCCACCCGCGATTGCTGCCCAATGACCAATTCCAAGATACTCCATTAGCATCTTTTGACTCTGTACCCAGTCTTTGCAGGTTACTATCGGAAAGTCTGGACCGAACAGCCGTCCGTTTTCAGGGTTGACGGAAAGCGGACCGGTACTACCTCGACAACCCCCAAGGTTATTCGAGCTCACCACAAAGTATCGGTTGGTATCTATTGCTTTGCCGGGGCCGATACAGCTATCCCACCAGCCGTATTTTTTATCGTCTTCAAAGTGCTTGCCTGCAGCGTGATGATCACCGGACAGAGCATGGCAAACCAGAATGGCGTTGGTGGCATTTTCGTTTAGCTCGCCATAGGTTTCATATACCAGTTCGTGTTCCTGCAGCACTTTCCCACACTCCAGGGTTAATGGTGTTTGCAGGTGAGCAGTTTGCGGAGTAACTACTCCGACGGATTGAGAGTCTGTGGTTTTGGCGGACATTAAAATTCAGTTACGCTACCGTGACGGCAGGAGTTACTTCAGTATAACCGTAAATACTGTTGCGCGTATGTTGTGAGGGTGATTAGTTACGACGCTCCGGTCACACTGATAGCGTCAATAACTTTTTCAATACACTAGCGTAAATACGCTGCGAGTTGGCAGCGTATTTCCCGGTTTGGTATGCCCCGGGGCGGCCAGTTTATACGTTGAGAATGATACGGAAAAATTGCAGCAAAATAAGTGCGACAAGAGGTGACAGGTCGAAGCCGCCCATGACAGGCATCACGCGTTGAATGGGCGTCAAAATGGGTGATGTGATACTGCGCAGGAGGCCAGAGATTGGATTGCCGCCGGGCGATACCCAGCTCAGGATGACCATGGCAAGGATAGAAAAGAAAAATACATCGAAGACCGTACCGATGACACCGACCTGTCGGTGGATGCCCATGATCGCCGCGATTACTATACTCGCCATACCGGTTAAGCCAGCCCCGCCAATCATCGACAGAAGCCCGAATTTGACTAGCAAGACCAAAAAACACAGCACCAGTGCGGCGATATCGTGCCCGCCGATGCCGGGGATCACTCGACGAAGTGGCAGCAGCAAGGGGTCGGTGATTTTCACCACAAACTGTGACACCGGGTTGTAGTAGTCAGCGCGTGTTAGTTGCATTAAAAACCTGAGCATGACGACAAACGCATAGAGGTCGAATAAAGTTGAGATCAGATAATTAAATCCAGCACCGGTATTACCCATTATTTTCTCCGAGTTCTTTGCCCAGTTGTGTGGCGCGTTGTTCAGCCGCTTGCATTGCACGCTGTACTATTTTGTTAAATTCATCTGCGGTGAAACTGTTTATTGCCGCTTCTGTGGTGCCTGCCGGTGAAGTGACGTTTTTTCTAAGCTGTGCCGCTGAATCATTGCCTTCTTTTGCCATTCGTGCAGCGCCAAGAGCTGTTTGTATGGCAAACTGATTGGCCAGGTCGGCGGGCAGGCCCATCTGCTCTGCCGCAGACACCATTGATTCCATTAACAGAAAAAAGTATGCCGGACCAGAGCCGGACAGAGCAGTAATTGCATCAAGTTGGGTTTCCTGCTCAACCCATGCGGTTTCACCGGCTCCGGACAGCACTGTTTCTGCCTGTTGTTTTTGTATCGAGGTGACATGACTGTTCGCAAACAGCGCGGTTGCTCCACATTGCAGTAATGCCGGGGTGTTGGGCATACAACGCACAACTGCAAGGTTTCCAGCCCCTGCCCAGCTTGCCAAATCCTGACTGAGGACTCCTGCAGCAACTGAGATCATCAGCTTATCGGTAAATTGACTGGCGAGCGGCGTTAACACCGATTGCATTACCTGCGGTTTTACGGCCATGACAATGATGTCTGAGCACTCAACTGCGTGTGTATTATCGGCTGCGGTGTGGGTGCCGAAATCAGCGGCCAGAGCTTCCGCGATGGCAGAAATCGGGTCTGACACTGTGATATCTGATGCATTTGCACCAGAATCGACAATACCGCCAATAAGGCTGCGTGCCATATTACCGCCGCCAATAAACGCTATTTTCATAGTTGCGCCTTCCAGGATAAGTACTTAAGTTGTTCTGTCACAGAGTTTTGCATGCTTGTGCTTCAGGAGTCTTTGCGGTGGCAGGTATTAACCTGGATTATCCATGTATTCGACGGCATCTCACCTGATCTTTGATGCCACAAAAAAAATTTTCTTTTGCAAATAACAGTAAGTCTTAGACGCAAGAATACCTAAGATATAAAGGTCAGGCACTGTGAAAACAAATCTCTACGCGATATTTTCGCTATTTCATGAATAAGCCGGGTTAAGCGGCTTCTATTTTTTTGCATTCACTGGTGATGGCTTGAAGTAGTCGATCAAAAGCGTCGGCAAAAGAAGCCACGCCGTCAGCTTCCAGTTTATTGGTGATTGCTTCCAGATCAATACCCAATGAGGCCAGTGCTTCAAGTTGTGGCAGGCTCTCCTGCAATTTGGTTTCCAGTCTGTTTTCTACTACGCCATGATCTCTAAATGCATCCATGGTTTTTGGCGGAATAGTGTTAACAGTATTGGGGCCCATCAACTGCTCAACATAATAGACATCGCTATAATCAGGATTTTTAGTGGCGGTACTGGCCCATAAAAGGCGTTGAGGCATGGCACCTGCCTGCGCAAGTTTCTCGAATTGTGGGCTTTCAAATACGTTTTGATAGTAGGTATAGGCAACTTTCGCGTTGGCAATAGCCATGTTGCCCTGTAGAGCGGTTGCCTCCGGTGAAGAGAGTTCTGACAGGGCGCTGTCGACAGCAACATCAACACGGCTGACAAAAAAGCTCGCTACTGATGCGATTTGGCTTATGTCCTCAGATTTTTCCAGGCGTCGATTGAGCCCGCTTAGGTAGGCTTGCGCAATTTCTTTATAACGCCCGACGGAAAAAAGTAATGTCACATTGACGCTGATTCCGCGAGCAGTAAGTTCTTCAAAGGCAAGTACACCAGCTTTAGTGCCTGGTACCTTGATCATCACATTGGGTTTGTTCAGGGCGGCATGCAGCTCCAGGGCTTCTGCGATTGTGCCTTCGGTATCATGGGCAAGTGTTGGAGAGACTTCCAGGCTCACCATGCCGTCATCGCCACGACTGTTCTGATAGGTTTTTGCAAATTTATCTGCAGCATCCGAAATGTCCGTGACAGCTAGTTTTTTAAAGATATCCATGGCTGATGCGTTTGGCCGGGATGCTAAGATGGATTTAATTTCATCGTCATATTCGTCCGTATTGGCGATAGCGGCCTCGAAGATGGCAGGGTTTGAGGTGATACCGCAAATATGATCGTCATTGATCAGTCTGTCGAGATCACCGTTAGACAGCATGCTGCGCTGAATAAAGTCCAGCCATAAGCTCTGGCCGGCCTGTTTCGCAGCAACTAATGGATTGGGTGTCGACATGGTGGTTCCCTGGAATATAGAGTGAAAAATATTTTTGACGTGTATCGTGGTTAACGCGAATGATACGGGTTTAGTGATTGGCGTACTACCAGTGCATTGCGGTAGTACTATATAGAGTTATTTGGCCAGTCTGCCATACCGAAGTGAGACCACAAGGCAGCGAGTTGTAATTTAGTCCCTGCTGCCAAAAATAGCGGTACCAATTCGGACCATGGTTGACCCTTCGGCAATGGCGGCCTCCATATCACCAGACATGCCCATCGACAAAGTATCTACACTGGAATGCTGTTGCCGCATGATCTCATAATGAGCTGCGAGCTTGCGAAACGACGCTCTTTGTTTTTCAGGGTTGGTCTGCGGGGCAGGTATGGCCATCAGGCCGCGAAGTATCAGATTGTTTTGTCCAGCAATAAAATCAGCGAGCGCCGGAAGTTCCTCTGGAGAGCAGCCTGATTTGCTTTGCTCTGCGTCTATATTTACCTGCAGGCAAATATTCAGTGCATGCAGATTATCAGGACGATGAGCGGACAATCGTTCAGCAATTTTCAATCGGTCTACGCTCTGGACCCAGTCATAGTGACTGCTGATCAAGCGGGTTTTGTTTGATTGAATATGTCCGATGTAATGCCAATCGAGGGAGGGGTCGCTGATCTCCTGAATTTTGGCAACACCCTCATCAGCGTAATTTTCCCCGAAGCTACGCTGTCCCGCTGCGACTGCCTCAAGAATATGGGACACCGGTTTACGTTTACTCACCGCCAGCAGCTGCACACTACCGGGTGTGCGCTGATAGGCATTTTCGCACGAAGAAATCGTGTCATGAATCTGACTTAAGTTGTTAGAGACCATAGTTTTTGCGGGTTTCGTGGAGTTTTGTTTCGTTTTGGGGGTGCCCGGTCCGCTAGCGTGCTGATTGAACGTTAATAAACCTGATCCTCTGTCGATAGCAACTTAAGCGAGACGCAACCTCTTTGGCCTAAGGCGTCCGGTAAATTTACCTTTTGATCCGGGATTGACAATGGATATCTCACAGCTTTTAACTTTTAGCGTGAAAAATGGCGCTTCCGATTTGCACTTATCGGCAGACTTACCACCGATGATTCGCGTAGATGGTGACATACGTCGCGTGAACGTGCCAGAGCTTGATGCAGGTCTGGTGCAATCGATGATTTACGATGTGATGAACGATAAGCAGCGCAAGGAGTTCGAAGAAAAGCTGGAAGTGGATTTCTCGTTTGAGCTTCCCGAGGTAGCCCGATTTCGTGTAAACGCGTTTAACCATGCTCGAGGTACTGGTGCGGTGTTTAGAACCATTCCCAGTGAAGTGCTGACACTGGAGCAAATTGGTGCACCGCCGATTTTCAAGGAAATTTCTGAATTTCCGCGTGGCATTGTGCTGGTCACCGGTCCCACCGGTTCTGGTAAGTCAACCACTCTCGCGGCGATGATGGACTACAAGAATGAGACCGAGCTCGGTCATATTCTGACTATCGAAGATCCAATAGAATTTGTGCATCAAAGTAAGAAGTGTCTGGTAAACCAGCGAGAAGTCCATCGAGATACGCATGGTTTTAATGAAGCGCTGCGTTCTGCATTACGTGAAGATCCTGATACGATTCTGGTGGGGGAAATGCGAGATCAGGAAACCATCAGCCTTGCGTTAACCGCTGCGGAAACAGGTCACTTGGTGTTTGGTACCCTGCATACCAGTTCTGCTGCAAAGACGATTGATAGAATCATTGATGTGTTTCCCGCTGGTGAGAAACCGATGGTTCGATCCATGTTATCGGAATCCCTTAAAGCAGTTATTTCTCAAACGCTGTTAAAGAAGGTAGGCGGGGGCCGTGTTGCGGCACATGAAATTATGATGGGCACGCCAGCGATCCGAAACCTTATACGCGAAGATAAAGTCGCACAGATGTATTCAGCGATACAGACTGGTCAGGCTGCAGGCATGCAGACGCTGGATCAGAACTTAAAGGAGTTGGTGCAAAAAGGATCAGTGAGTCTTGAAGATGCGCGGCGTAAGTCGGCTAACCCAGAATCACTAAAATAGTACGCGCAAAGCGCATAAAATTCTTTTAGGTGGAATACTCCGATGGAAAATGACTCGGCGAGGAAGTATCTTTATAGTTTGCTGTCCAAGATGCAGGAGGACGGCGGATCAGATTTATTCATTACAGCCGGTGCGCCACCGTGCATGCGTTTACACGGTAAGATCACTCCGCTGACCGAAAAGAAAATGACACCACAGCAGACCATGGCATTGACCGTGGCTGTAATGGAAGAAAAAGAGCAGACTGAATTTCAGGCGACACGTGAGTGCAACTTTGCGATCAGTGTGCCTGATGTGGCTCGATTTCGAGTGAATGCCTTTGTTCAGCGTGGCAGTGCCGGCATGGTTATTCGTATTATCGGATTTGAGGTACCATCCTTCGATAAGCTTAATTTACCTGTAGTGCTGAAAGATGTAGCCATGACAACACGTGGCCTGGTTATATTTGTGGGGGGGACCGGCTCTGGTAAGTCAACAAGTCTGGCGGCCCTGATAGATTATCGTAACGAAAACAGTCAGGGGCATATCATCACCATCGAAGATCCGGTGGAATTTGTGCATCAGCATAAAGGTTGTCTGGTAACGCAGAGAGAAGTTGGCACTGATACAGAAACCTTTGAAATCGCGCTGAAGAACACTCTGCGGCAAGCGCCCGATGTGATTCTGATTGGTGAAATTCGTGACGAGCACACCATGGAACACGCAATTGCCTTTGCTGAGACAGGCCACTTGTGCCTCGCCACACTGCACGCTAACAATACCAATCAGGCGATGGATCGAATCATTAACTTCTTCCCGGAAGAACGTCGCAATCAGTTGTTACTCGACCTTTCACTTAACCTTAAGTCTGTGATCTCGCAACGACTACTGGCAACACCAGGTGGTGACGGTCGCCGTGCTGCAGTAGAGATTCTATTGAATACCCCATTGATGGGTGAGCTCATCAAAAAGGGCGAGATTCATGAGATGAAAGAACTGGTTAAAAAGTCGCGTGAGCAAGGCATGATTACCTTTGATGAAGCGATTTTTGAATTGATCAAGGCGGGCGAAGTCACTATCGAAGAGGGGATGCGCAATGCAGACTCTGTAAACGATCTTAGGTTGCGCCTGAAGCTCAATGAATCATCCGCTGGTAAGTCGGAAGAAGATCAGACCGGTGGCTTGCAGTTAAAAGACGCTGATGATGATTCTTATAAAATAGCGTCTTGATTTACAGATGTGTTGATTAGCTCGGAAGCCACCTTGGTGAAAAGGGTGGCTTTTTGAGTTTATAGTTGTGCAGTGCTATTGATCAAGTGGCACTTGCTTGCCGTTAACTACGGCCATCTCCACTTGTCCTGCAAAATCCCACCCGTGGTACGGTGAATTTTTCCCCTTGCTGTGCATGTCATCAATATTGAGTTCATACCAGGCATCAGTATCAATAAGGCAAAAATCTGCGGGGGTGCCAACAGCAAGGCGACCCTGCTTTAACCCAAAGCAATGGGCCGGGCCAGACGAGGCACGGGCGATAATGGTCGCTAACGGCAGTTGCATTTCATCAGCAAGTTTTAACAACAAGCCCAGAAAACAATCGAGTGATGATGTACCGGCTGCACTTTCAGAAAACGGTGTTAGTTTGTTGTCTAGTTCGTGAGGCGCATGGTTAGAGCATATAGCATCTATAACACCGCTCGCCAATCCTTCACGTAGTGCTTCAAGGTCTCTGCGTGATCTGAATGGGGGAGAGGTATGACAAAGACTGTTGAAGTCGCTGGTATCCATTTCTGTTAGAAAAAGGTGGTCAATACCAGTATCGGCGGTAACTCTGATGTTGTCTTTTTTCGCCTGACTTACCAGTTGAACGCCACGGTGTGAAGACAGTCTGGAAAAATGAACACTGGCACCTGTTTGATAGCAAAGCTCAATAAGTTGTGACAAGGCCACGGTTTCTGCAGCGGCGGGTATTGCTCTTAAGCCAAGCCGTGTTGAAACACTACCCTCATGGGCTACACCATCAGATAACCACGGGTCTTGCGGGGCGATAATCAATTTAAGATTAAATCCGCTGCTGTATTCCATTATGCGGCGTAGCACCTGCGTATTGTGAATCGCCTGATCGCCATTGCTGAAAGCCACGCAGCCACTCTCGGAAAGCGTCAGCATCTCTCCTAGCTGTTCGCCTTTAAGGCCAATTGTAACTGCGCCGATTGGCAGTACATTGATGCCGTTTGCGTTTACGGCGCGTCGCTTGATTAGCTCAACGGTACCGGGTTCATCGATCACCGGGTCCGTATCGGGTGCGCACATTATGGTGGTGATTGCGCTATTGACTGCCGCCTTTGCTTCTGAAGATACAGTGCCTGATTTTTCGTAGCCGGGCTCTCTAAGTCTTGCGTAACAGTCAATGAGTCCAGGTATTAGCAGCCTGCCTTTTGCATCAATGGTGTTACTGGTGTGCTCTGGTGGCTGATCTCCGACAGCCGTGATAATTCCGTCTTCGTAGCTGATACTTCCACTACAAGTTTTACTCGCATCAACATCCGTATAGTTGCAGTTTATAATGGTTGTGCGTGTCATGGGGCAGTTAGCTATGGTTTGCATCGGTCGACGACTGGGAGATTGAGGAAGTAGTACTGGCTCGATTTGCGGTCAGGGCTTTCTCTACATTACCCATGGCGATAGACATAATTGCCATGCGAGTAGCAATGCCTCCAGTCACTTGTTCAAGAATAATTGACTGAGGACCATCCGCGACACTGGCTTCGATCTCAACACCGCGATTGGTCGGGCCGGGATGCATCACAATGGCGTTAGGTTTGGCCAGTTTCAGGCGACGTTCTGTTAAGCCATAGCTTCGAAAATACTCATCTTCGGTAGATAACAAAGCAGTGCGCATTCGTTCTTTTTGTAACCGCAGACCAATGATGACGTCGGCATCGTGAAGCGCCTGGTCGAAGTTGTGCTGCAGGGTGACGCCAAGCTCTCGTAGTTTATCGGGCAGCAGGGTTTTTGGGCCAGCAACTACGATTTCGCCAGCGCCCAGTATATTGAGCGCATGAATTTGCGATCGAGCAACACGTGAGTGCAGAATATCACCAACGATCACCACTTTTAGTTGTGAAAAATCGCCTTTGTTTCGGCGAATCGCAAACATATCCAGCATTGCCTGTGTCGGATGAGAGTGTTGTCCGTCACCGGCGTTAATGACGCTGACATGCGGTTCTACATGACTGGCAATAAAATGGGCGGCCCCTGATGCTGAGTGTCTGACAACAAACATATCGCACTGCATTGCCTGCAGGTTTCGAAGTGTGTCCAGCAGGGTTTCCCCCTTACTGGTGGCAGAAACGCTGACATTGATATTCAGTACATCAGCAGATAATCGTTTGGCGGCGAGTTCAAAGGTGGTTCGTGTTCGTGTGCTGTTTTCAAAAAACAGATTGGCTACCGTCTTACCGCGCAGCAGCGGTACTTTCTTGGTGGATTGATTATGTACACCAACAAAAGTTTCGGCCGTATCGAGAATTTCAACCAGGCGTTCTTTCTTAAGGCCTTCAATGGTTAAGAAATGTTTGATGCCACCGTCATTGGTCAGTTGAAGCTCGTTAGACTGCTTGGCCATGACTGCAGGCCTGGTTATTTCAGAAACACTCATAGTCTGGCCTCTACTTCAAGGCTGAAGTCATCTTGCAGTTTTATGTTTTGGCCTTTAGCAAGGGAAAGCGATTGGCCGATTACATCGGCGCAAATAGGTAGTTCGCGGCCATCGGAGCGCTCAATTAACGTGGCCAGTATGATGCGCTCCGGGCGGCCAAAGTCGAATATTTCGTTCATAGCGGCGCGTATAGTGCGGCCGCTGTAGAGCACATCATCGACCAGAATAATGATTTCACCATCGACAGAAAACGGAATGTTTGATGCGCCAACCTGTGGGTGTAGTCCAATTCGACTGAAGTCATCGCGATAAAAAGAGATGTTAAGTTCCCCCGCCGGATCTTTCAGGTCAAGTGCACGATGCAGCTCATTGGCAACCAGTACGCCTCCGGTTTTTATGCCGAGCATCCTTGGCGCTTTCTTGCTGTCAGAGAGAATGGTTTTCAGCTCGTCTCTCATGCTTGAAAGCCAGGTTCTGACTTCATCCGGATCGTAGCGGTTTGTATGGGTCATAGGTCTGTTCGTTTGATGGCTGGCTGTACGCTGGTAACAGGTGTTTTTATATCGGGTGTTATGGGGTTGCTGGAGTCACGGAATATTAGCGGTTTCGCTAAACCAGTGGTCCAGTATCACTGCTGCAGCAATTTTATCAGTGTCTTCGCGTTCAATTCTGCGTCGGTTACCCAGTCGGCGATTTTCTGCAAGAATTCTCGATGCTTCAATCGAACTGTAGCGCTCATCGCTGCGGTAAACCGGCAATCCATAGCGTTTGCGAAGTTTTTTCGAAAACGATGCAGATAGAGTGAGCTGCATCTGTTGTTCGCCATCATCCCGCAATGGCAGGCCCACAATCAGGCCAACTGCACGCCATTGTTCAACGAGTTCGTCTATTTTTTCCCACTCCGGTCGTCCATTCACATTGCGAATTGTCACCAACGGGTTCGCTTGCCGCGTATCTGAATGTCCGACGGCAATGCCAATGCGACGGCCACCGAAATCGAAACACAGGTAAGTGCCGGTCGCCGGCGAGGGTTGATTGCCCGGGAGTTCAGGCATGGCCAATATCGGCAGACAACTGGGAGATATCGACGATGCCCATCGATTGTGCTGTCTGTGCGAACTTTTTATCCAGGTCTGCGCTAAATAGAAGCGAGGTGTCAGCTTCGCAGCTTAGCCAGGCATTGTCAGCGATTTCTGCTTCAAGCTGTCCGGCTTCCCATCCGGCGTAGCCAAGCAATAATAAATACTGCTCGGGTCCGTTTCCCGCGCCGATTAGCGTTAAGATTTCCGCTGACCCGGACAGGTTTATCCCGTAGCCACCATCGGCACAGTGTGCGCCAAGACTGCCGCTTTTGGCCGGATAAAGTACAAAGCCCCTTTCGGTATCAATCGGGCCGCCCTCATAGGCATATGCTTGCCGATCTGCCGGGTATTTACATTCTATTTCCAGCTGATCGAATACTTCGCCGGCAGTAATAGAGGCACTGCGGTTGATAACGAAGCCGAGTGCGCCATCTTCGTTGTGTTCAAAAATATAAGTGACTGTATTGCCAAACCAAGAGTTTGCAAGGCCTGGCATTGACAGCAAAAAATGATGCGTTAAATCCATTCGATACCGAGTCTCTGGAAAAAGCGAGCGGTTGAGTTGTGTATCACCCGTCTGCTAGTTTAACAGTTCGGGTATCCTCATAGTGATGCAATACAGCACTTTCTATTTGACTGCTCAAGGTCTCGTGTAGGTGAATCGGCGAAAGCCAGCTCGGATGATGTCTGCAACCGCGAATATGTTGCCGCACATTTAGCGGGTGGTGATCGAATTGTCCGAATTAAATTGCCAGGTCCGGGTGACATAGAGGATATCAGTTTCACTTGCCAGAGCAGGCGGCATGGGATCGAAAGGTGCGGCCATTTTCACGATCGCGACGGCAGCTTCATCCAATTGCGGCTGGCCGGATGATCTTTGCACTGCAACCTTTGTGATAGCGCCCTGTTGATTAATGCCTACCACCAGAACCAGAGAGGCAGATTCTTTGACGCTGTTGGCGGGAAAGTTCAAATTGCCCACTCGCTCTACCTTTTGAACCCAGTTGAGCATGTAGTTCGCCGCATTTGATTGCTTGGTGCTGGCGGTGACATACAGGCTGCGTGGTCTGCTGGCCTGACGCTCCAGTGCCAGTGATAATTCAGCGGTGAGTCTGGCAATCTCCTGTTTTTTTGTCAGTTGCCTGCTTTGCGGGGCATCCTGAATGTCTTTTACCTGGTTTTGTTGTTTATTTTTTTCTATTTCCTGATCGGCAAAAATTTGTGTGAGCTCCGGGGTTTCGCGCTGTTGTGTCTGCTTCGGTGAGCTTGATTCGATTTCTTTGGCGGCCGTCCCGTTTGCTCGAGCCTTCAGCGCGCCACTGACTGGTGCTGAAGGTCGCTTGAGTTCAGTTGATTCTCCACCACCCTGTTGCGTGTGCTGGGCAAGGAATTGCGCGACTTCTGGTGGTTCTTCAGTGGCTTGTTTAACTAAAACCACCTCCAGAGCTGGCGGAATGTATTGTTCGCTGCTGAGATCAAATCCGACACTCAGGATGAACACCAGGTGGATTACCGCAGCGACTCCGATGGCTGTGGGCAGTAAATTGAAGGAGCGGTGTACATTGATGTGGGCATTCATACTTGGTGCGCTTTACTATCATCTACTAAAGGTAGACCAAATGCACCGATTCGGGATAACAGAGACTACCGGGTATTGCGCATCGCAATCCGATCAGATTGCCTGTCCAGCGAAGAGTTACTTGCTGCGATAAGCAATTGATTATCGCAGCGTTGCGTTTCTCTGCTAACCAAGTTTCCCGGCGATTACGTCCATAAATTGCCCGCCGATATCCAGACTGCACTGCGCATCCAGTTCGCGTGCGCAGGTTGGGCTGGTCACATTGATTTCCGTCACCCAGTCGCCAATCACATCAACTCCTGCGAATAACACCCCTTTCTCGACCAGCTTTGGACCGATTTTCGAAATTATCTCGCGATCCCGGGTAGTCAGCGGAACCGCGACGCCAGTGCCTCCGGCAGCCAGATTTCCGCGAGTTTCTCCCGCTGCAGGCATCCGGGCCAGAGCATGTGATACCGGTTCGCCATTGACGACAAGAATACGTTTATCGCCGTCGGTGATCTCCGGGATATATCGTTGTGCCATGATCTGGGTCTTGCCAAAATCTGTCATGGTTTCCAGTACCACACTGATATTCGGGTCATCTGCTCGCAACCGGAAAATTGAAGCGCCACCCATGCCATCGAGTGGTTTGACAATAATATCCTGATGCTCTGCATGGAAATCACGAAGCGTATCATGGCGACTGGTGATCAGTGTCGGCGGGCAACAATCCGGAAACCAGGCGGTGTACATTTTTTCATTGATATCACGCAGCGCCGCCGGATTATTCAGGACCAGCAAACCATCATCTGCGGCACGCTGCAGAAAGTAAGTGGCGAATACATAGTCCATATTAAAAGGTGGATCCAGGCGCATCAGAATACAATCAAGTGAGGAAAGGGGCTTTTGCTCTATTGCACCTAGTTCGTACCAGTGATCGGGGTCGTCATACACTTTGGCACTTTGCATATAAGTAGCGGGTACGCCGTCCCGCATACTGAGATCCTCGCGTTTGAAATACCAGAGTTCCCAGCCGCGTTTTTGCGCTGCCAGCATCATCGCCAGGCTGGTGTCTTTGGCAACTTTAATATCCTCGATAGGATCCATTAACACGCCGATTTTTTTTGTCACTGCGGGCATCCGTTTGTAGTTGATAGTGCTATTGTATCGCGTGTTGTTTGCGGACAGGATTTTCTTTCAGGGCTGTTTGGTTAAGTAATTGATAAATATGTATTATCCGTTTTTCGTTGATACTTGTGGTGTTGCGGCAAAAGGGGCGTTGGGCTACAGTCTGCGACCGGGTGGGCTAAGTTGAGTCATGTACCTGGATCGCTGGCCTGGTCTGTTTGTCCAAGGGTTTTGGTTGGCGCTTGATCAAGTAAAATTAACCCGTAATCCGCTCAACCACGGTAGCCAGATTTGCAAGTTCTTGTTGTCGACGATAGCAAAACCATCAGAAGTGCAGTGCAAAGAATATTGCGGCCGCGCGGTGCGGTGGTGTTAACCGCTGCCGATGGGTTTGCGGCACTTTGTGTTGTTGAACGTCAGCAGCCCGATATTATTTTTCTGGACTTAATGATGCCGCGACTCGATGGCTACCAGACTTGTGCGTTATTAAAAAGACACCCGCGCTTTAGTGATATCCCGGTGGTGATGTTATCCAGCAAAGACGGCTTGTTCGACCGAGCTCGCGGGCGTATGGCCGGTTCCGAACTTTACCTGACCAAACCGCTAACCGCAGAAGGGTTGCACGGTGCGCTTGAAGCCCATGTTGAGTTAGCTCGTTGAATGGTGCAAATCAACAATCCCTGTCAGTCACATGGTCCGCGCGCGAACTCGATGCGCGGCATAACACCGGGCGAGCGCTTCTGTTTCTATTGGGCAACACCACTTACGCGGTATCAGTCGCCTTTGTTCGGCGAGTAATGGAGTTGCCAGCGGTGGTGCCCGTTGCAGGCGCTAAGCCCTGGTTGTTGGGAATGGCCAATTGCGAAGGGGTAGCTGTTCCACTTATCCATACTCAGCACCTGCTGCACCCTGACAGCGCAGTTTCATCACAGGCGTGTAAGCGTGCGATAGTGATTGATTGTGCTCACGGCTCCTGTTTGCTTGCGGTGGAACAGATAAACACGCTTTCTGATTTATCCGGTTCACAACGGCATGCAAAATTACCAGCAGAGTATCCCGCACCTTTTATTGAATATTCCTGTGAGTCGAATGGTGTCACCATTGGTGTGATAAAAGTAGCAACTCTGTTTCAAAATTATAGCAAGCAAGCCGTTCGCACAAATAGGGATATCGCATGAATCCCGCTACCGTGTTGCGCAGACTGTTTGTACTGTTTGCGGTGTTGTTGATTGCCCTGGTACTGGGCACCTGGCTGGTGATTTCACTGGCTGCTCAGTTATCTGCTCACAGTGAACGACAAACCGCTGCAACTGAATTTGCATTGACGCTTACTCGATTGGCCAATTTGGTGGTGGTGCCCGGTGAGCTGGAATCAGAAGTCGGTGGGGTCAAAGGTGATTCGCTTGCACAGCTACTGGCGATGGGTGACGTGCAAAGTAAAGCCCTGGCCACCAACCCATCACAGGGCTGGTTTAAGAGCGCAGGGTCCAAAGAACTATCGACGGACGCTAACGAGATATCGGCACGTTGGTTAACCATTAAATCTGCACTGGCAGAATTAAACGCGAATGCACTCACAGTAGATGGAGAGGCGGTTGGTCGTTTGTTAAACCCGGAATTGCTGGATGCAGTTGACCAGGCGTTTGATGCCGTATTTACCGGAGTGACCAACGAGACATTATCAGTACCGTTACTACAGATATTAAGCGAAGTAAAAGCGGAATTGGCCAGTCTGCAGTTTTTAAATAGTTTGCCGGCAAATGATCTGTTTATTCAGCCCTTTAACAATAGCTTTGAGCGATTCGCAACAGCGGTTGACACATTACAAGTACGGGTACGGGGAGAACAGGGTGGGTCTTTAATCGGCTATGAGTCTTCTTTGGCAATGCAAAGGTTCCTCGAGAAGACCGCGTTGTTAAAGCCAGCCACAACTGCAGTTCAGTTGGACACAAAAGAACCGAAACCGCTTGATCTCACTGGTGCGCAAAGCCTGATACAGAATGCAATTTCACGAAACGAGATTGCCCGCCGAGCTCTGGATAATGCTATCTACCAGTATAGGCGCGCGATATTGGGGGCGCTTGCCTGTCTTTGTGCAGCGATACTGTTGTCTGCGATCGTAGCCTGGGGAATATGGTCGCTAAAAAAACAATCGCGGCGTCTTCATGATGATGATCTTGGTGATATGGTGGCGCAAATCAGTGCAATCGCTGACGGTGATCTGGCGGTTACTGTGCAACCGCTGACGGGCGACAGTCTGCATGCGCAGCAAAGCCGATCGATTGCCGATGCTGTTAACCATACTGAAAAAATGTTTCGAAGCCTGGTACACGTGTCACGCAGCGTGGCGATTCGTACGTTTGAGTTAACAGATCGCCAACAGCAAATTACCCGGTCATTAATCGATTCTCAGTCACTGCCGAGTCAGCCGCTGCTTGAGCAGATAGATAGTCTTCAGCAACATGCTGAAGAACTTAAAGCGTTGAGTGGTAGTGAAGTGCCTGCGTATGATGACGTTGCCACTTATGCAGAAAAAGCAAGAAGCTCGGCAGTTACATCCAACGCTTCTTTGGCGGGTATCTCTTCTCAGGTAGAGCTTGGCAGCAGTCGAATTTCCCGGGCTGCAGAGACAGTCGGAGAGCTTTCCCTGGTGGTCGAGAAAATAAAGGCAACTGCTGAAAAAGCCAGCCTTAAAGCGCTGAATACCTCTATTCAGATTTCCGCTTATGGCGATGGTGGTGATCTGGAAATATCACCCCAGTTTCTTGATGACGTATTGGCGGTATCCAGAAATCTAATCGCCAGTGCTACAGACGCACAGCGTTTGGCAGATGGACTAAAGAGTGATCTACAAGCTACTAGTGTTGCAATGACGAGTTGCAGTGCTGCAATTGATGATGGTGCTGATGGTTCCTTAAAGGCTGGTCATGTAACCGGTGCGCTGGTCAGTGGGCTAGAGGCCTTAAGTGCTGATCGGCAGCGTCTGATTGAAGCGTTGGTTTCCAGCAGTAGTAACCTGAATATTGCGGCAGAAATTTTAACAACACATGACGACAATATCGGCATTGCCGAGCAATACAAAGAGCTTCTGCAAACCGCCCTGGAGACACAGGAGCTGGCAGGGAATTTTGAAAAATCGCTGTCCCGCTACCGTTTGAACAGAGACGAAGCCGTTGGTGGATAAGACTTCTCTTTCGAAAAACAATAAGCCTGATGGCCCGAGGCGCACGGCACCGCATAATGACTTCTGATGCAATCAATGCTCTTAGTGCCCGGGTTGACAGTCTGCTGGCTGATAATTCGGGCGCAGAAAATACAAGCGCTCAATTGCTTAGGACAATCTCAGAAGCCGCAAAGCTTCTAATCGATCATGAGCTTGTATGTGGAGCACTATTATGTGATGAGCTGCATCAGCATGTCGCTAATCAACAAAGCTCGGCACAACCACCTCTGGTTCATCATGCTTTGCAGGTTTTATCGAACTATCTTATCGAGGTAAAAAGCAGCGGTAATGAAAAACCTCTGTTGTTATTGGCAGGGCTTAACGATCTGCGAGCCGCCAATGCCAAAACGCTGATGACAGAAAGTTTTTTAACGCTGCCATCGGAATATTCAGCGGCTAAGTCGGATACGCTGGTGTCTGTGTTGCCGGCAACCAGCCCGCAATTTAACGGTCGCGAGTTCCACCTGCGATTTAGCGGGATTCTTGAATCCCTGTACCAGGCTGAAAATCCGTCAAGTGATTTGGATCGATTGGCAGAATTGGCTCGTTCGGCTATTGATAAAAGCAGTCACGAGTACGCAGCTATTTTCTGGTTGTCGTGCAGTGCTTTTTTTTCGAGTATTGAAAAGCAAAAGCCTTTGTCACCAGCTATCAGGACGGTGCTGCAACAGATAGAGGTGGTGATACAGACGTTTGTCGTCGACGCGGATACGCAGCTTCTCTCGGTAGAGGGCATCGACAGTGTTGAGCAGGCACTTTGCAATATGCTTTTCTATATTGCTTTATACGACGCAGATGATCCGTTGTCGTTAAAGCTTGAGCAAAAATTCGGTGCCAGAGCGAGCCTGTTGCAGCTTGATCCGTCAGATCAATCAGAAAAGCTCGTCAGCGATCAAATGATCATCGCGTCTGTGCTAGCAACGTATAGACGGATTGCAAAAACCAAGCTTGCGCTGGATGCAGTGGGCGTTAATGAAGTAATTTCCACAAAATCGGTTCTGGTAAGTCTGGAGAGGCTTGTCGATGCCGGTGCCGTACTGTGTGCTTCAGCCGCAGTGCATCTTAATAAAGCACTGCATGCATACCGACGATTTTCAGCTCACGGTGAACCGTTGTCTGATCAGGAGGTTTGTGCTACTTCATTGATGCTGGCTGAGCAGGCGATGATTGCACAATTTACGGAATTGCTATCCGCCGAAGGACAACTTTCCGGCGGATTATCATACCGTGATAATGAAACACTGGACACCTTGCTCGTTAATGAACTCATACGCGAGCTGATACACGTTGATGATGAAGCCACCGAAGAAGGTGGTGGTGAGGTTGTTTTTTCTAGTGAGTGGTTGCAGGCGGTATTGCTGGATGCAGTATCTGGGTCTGCCTTTTTGTCAGATACGTTTTTGTTTGATGAGCTTGCGCAACTTAAACTTATTAGCGAAACATTCTTGCCGGAAAGTCGACAACCTGCGCTGTTGCGATTAGCGCGAGCGGTCTATCACTATTTAGGAGTCTACACAGAGCCCGCAAAACGAAAACTGGCTGAGCAGGAAGTGCATCTGGCTTTTGCTGAATTGCAGCAGAGAGTGAAAAGTGAGGACAGCACAGGATTAGCAGAGCTTGCAGAAGATAATAGTTCAATCCTAAGTGACACAGATAGCGATGATCTGGTAGTGCCTCCTGCTGAAAATCGCAATGAAGATGATCAAAGCAGCTCTTCGCAAAGTCCAAAGCGCGCCGAAAAAACTCAATCCGTCGCTTCGATCGATTTCGGGAACGACTGTAACGTGCAGGTTGATATTATTCAGCATGCACTCGATACCGCTCTCGGCAGTTCGGGTAACCTGAGCCCTGATCAAACCGTGATAACGGCGTTAGCAAATTTGCAGCATAGTGTTGAGAAAGCGGGTTTTTCTGAGCTGTTGCGATTAATAGAACCGCTGACTCAGATTCTGGTCAGTGCAGAACAAGCCAGCAGTACACTGAGTCAGTCAGATACTCTGCTGGTGCAGGAAGCGATTGTCGCAATAACCCTCGGTGTTGACTCTCTGGTGAATGGTAAACCGATGTCAGCATTGGTTGCCGATGTTGCCGATCGCATGACGGCGGTGGCCATTGATGGTCGACATCAGTTGCGCGGTGATTATGAGTCTTCTGGTCTGATCGATATTTTTGTCGAAGAAGCAGAGGATCATTTTCAGCGTTTGTTTGAATTGTTTCAGCGCTGGCGGGGAGCGCCGCACGGTAGCAGCCGTCTGCACAGCGATATTAGTCGGCTCTTACATTCAATCAAAGGCAGTGCTGATACAGTAGGCCTAAGCACTGTGGCAGCGCTCATCCATCATTTGGAATCTGTGCTGGCTCATGTTCATCATGAAACCGGTACATCAATGCCCGATGCCGAGTTTTTTGATCTTTCAATCGATACCATTGAATCATTAACTGATGATATTGACCGGATCAGAAACAGTGAGCAGGTTGCCGACCGTGCCGAGTTAATAGAAAAGCTTCAGTCATTCGCCAATACAGCAACACAACCAGCTGATTCGAAAGAATCGTCGCACTTTAAAAAATCACCACCTTCACAAGTGTTACCTGAACGGGTGAAGGGCGCTGCCAATATTGATGGAACATTACCTGTCGCTACAGCGAAGGGCAGGGTGCCTGCTTTCGGCTCAGCAAAATATTTTCAGGCGCTGGAAGTTTCCGAGCGTCAGTTAAGCCGCAATAATGGTGATTTACTTGAAGTCCATGATGAGCTTCGCTATCAGGTTACCGAGATGCGATCAACGCTTCAAAGTACTCGATACCTTGTCACTAACAATATGCGCTCAACTGGCGGGGGGTTGAATAAATCACTGGCAGAGAGTTTATCAGACCTTGATTCAGTTCAACGGAGTCTGACTCGGCTGATGGCGCGTGTTACCACAATCGAAGAACGGCAAAAGGTCGGCATACAGGATCTGGCCTCGCTGGTCTCATCGGCAGACCGGATATCTGCAGACAGCATGCGAGTGCGGCTGGAGAGTATTGTAGAAAAATCTGCAGATACGACTGGTAAACGCGTTAACTTTCGCTTTCATGGTGCGGAGCTTGAGTTAGAACGAAAGTTATTTACCGATTTGATTAGTCCGCTTGAACAGTTATTAATTAATGCTGTTGTGCATGGCATCGAAACGAAGCTGGTACGACTTGAGCGCAAAAAGCCTGAAGCCGGTTTGATCGAGGTTGCACTGACTATAAAAGATCACACCTTGCGGGTCAGTATTAACGATGATGGTGGCGGAATTGATATCTCGAGGCTTCGGCGTCGGTTGCAGGATCAATCAGATGTTGATAGAGCTTTACTGAGTAGCGATGAAGCTGCTTTGCAATACCTGGTGAAGCAAGGAGTATCAACAGCCCACCGTGTAGACCGAGCTTCCGGACGCGGGGTTGGGCTTGATGTAGTACTGCAGCAGGTTCTAAATCATAGTGGAGACCTGGCTGTGACAACTACCGCACATGAAAGTACTCGCTTTACTTTGTCTATTCCACTGTTGTCAGTTGCGCAAAATGTCCTGGTGGTGGAAGTAGCGCAACAGCACTATGCGCTCGACGGTGCTATCGTGGTTGATGTGGTTGACGATGTTGCTGAGCCGGTAAGTCTTGCTGGTTTGCTGGGGATTTCAGTGCCTTTACCCGGGCAGAATCAGGTAGTGGTGAACTGCAAGGTGAATGATCAAGCCGTGCCGCTGCAGGTTGATTCAATTGTCGGGCGGATGTCGCTTGGTTTTAATCATCATGACTCGATTCTAAATGTCGATGGAATTTTTAATGCATCAGCCATTCTGGATGGCCGCCATATCGTTTTAAAAGTTAATAGTGCTTTGCTGCAAACGCCTGTGTCACAAGCCACTGCAGAAGTGGCTGAAGCCGAAGTTCCGCTAGTGCTGATTGTTGATGACTCGGTAACTATTCGAGCGTCCTTTGGCCGTGCAATGAAAACCGCAGGGTTCGAAATTCTGCTGGCGCGCAACGGAGTGGAAGCCACCACGTTATTGGAGACAACGATACCTTCGGTGATTATTCTGGATCTTGAAATGCCGAAAATGAACGGATTTGATCTGGCAGCCAACATACGGGCGAACAGTCGCTTGGATAACACAAAATTGTTGGTGGTAAGTTCGCGGCCAGGTAATGAAATAGAAGACTGGCTGCAAAGTGTTAATGCTGCCGGCTACTTCGAGAAGCCGTGTGCAGAGCCTGTGTTGGCCGAAGCTGTGGCCGCGCTGCTGGAGCGCGGCCCACAGGGATAGTTAGTGGGCGGTGATCAGCCGTCGCAGGAAGCCGTAAGTTCGAACGGAATACCGCTTTGGTCAGAGATTGCCTCATCAAAGCTGCCGCGTATCACCACTTGCTTAGACTGTACAGTGATGGACTCTTCCGGGTTCTGCAGTGTCGAAGTGTAGAACGCTTCAGGAGAGCCTGAATCCATGCCCACGTGCATTTCCACCCAGCCGCCACTGCCGTCAGCAGAGATTTCGAACTTTTTGCCGTCAGGCAGTACGCCAGAGCCCGCGTAGAGATGGACTTCTTCGTAGAACTTCCCGATATGGCAATTATTGACTGCGAAGTGCGCCGGGCTATTCTCGATTTTAATGGTTCCGACGTTTTTGATCTTGGCAGTGAAGCCGACTGTGCAAATGCTGATAACAAACGCCGTTGCGGAAAAAATTAATAGTCGTTTCATGTCGATTCCAATACTTTGAAAATTGTTGCAGCAACGCAACTTTGGCTGCATTGCGGGGCAAATGTTATTACGTTGACATCAAAATGTCGAATTCACCTGACGTATGTGCATTAAGTATTTGAATATAAATAAAATATAGTGTTTTTAAGTGGCTTGAATAGTTGGTTTAATGGTGGTTTTTGCTGGTTTCTTTCCAGCGAGTAATGTAAAAAGGGTGGATTCTACTTCGCTATTAGCGTTCCGAATTAGGCTGTGAACAAGTTTTATGTCAATGCTTTATGCTCGAATTTGTGGTCAATGCACAACATATAGTAGAAAAGTGTCTAATCGTAAACTAGAGGATTTCTTTTCATTTTTTCTAAATAGCCAATTTCAAGCGGTTGTTAATTAATGAGTTTTTTCGCTAACTTTCTAATTGGCAATGTAAAAGCGGCTCGAAACTGTTCTTAAGAAGCACCTGATTCCTGTTTTCATAACAAATATTCTGAAATACTTGATTGAATTTGTCAGGTAATGCATTATTTTGGATATAACAAAACTAACCGAGGCAATTCTATGAGTCTGGAAGCTGATAGCGCAACCCTTGATGAGGAGTTCCCCGATCCTCTCGTCTTTACCGAAGCGGCAGCGCTTAAAGTTAAGGGATTGATCGAAGAAGAGGGCAATCCTGAGCTGAAACTGCGCGTTTTCATCTCGGGTGGGGGCTGTTCTGGGTTCCAGTACGGTTTCACCTTCGATGAAGAAATAAACGATGGAGATACCGAGGTCGTAAAAGAAGGTGTCAAGCTGCTGATTGATCCGATGAGCTATCAGTATCTTCTGGGGGCTGAAATCGATTACACAGAAGGTCTTGAGGGATCGCAGTTTGTCATACGCAACCCGAACGCCACGACCACTTGCGGCTGCGGTTCTTCTTTCTCAGTCTAGAAGGCGCATTACTATTGCGGGCCGCTGGTTCGGCCCGGATATAACCCACCCAGCACGGCTTGCCCGGCAGCACCGGTTACTTTCGGAAGATTACCAGGCAGGGTTGCTTTAAATCGGCTTGCCAGCCACGCAAATGCCATTGCCTCACAGGCCTCGCAATCCACACCCAGATCGCTGGTCAGGCCGAATACTTTAGGCGTCAGCAGTAGCGCCAGCCTTTCCATTAAATAGTGGTTTCTTACGCCGCCGCCACAGGCAAATACTTCATTGATATGCCCGGCGTGTTGATCGATAGCCTGTGCGATGGTTACGGCACTAAGCTCGACCAGAGTCGCCTGAATATCTTGTGGGGGATGATCGGTGACACAATATTGCTTCAACCAGCTTAGATTGAAATGGTCTTTGCCAGTGGATTTAGGTGGCAATCGGGCAAAGAAGTTGTCTGACAGCATTTTATCCAGAAGCGTTCTTTTTACAGTCCCTTCACGCGCCCATTGACCGCCCTCATCGAAAGGCTTACCGATTGATAGTTCGCACCATGCGTCCAGCAGGGTATTAGCGGGGCCTGTGTCGAAACCATTCACAGTATTATCCAGCACACTGATATTGGCAATGCCACCCAGGTTAAGGATGACTCTTGGTGTGCCATCACTGGCGCTTAGTGCATAGTGATGAAAGGCGGGCACCAACGGCGCGCCCTGACCGCCTCTGGCCATATCCGCGCGTCGAAAATCTGCAACAACATCAATACCGGTAATTGCTGCGATACGGTTGGGGTCACCAATTTGAATGGTGCCTGTCGGGTGGGTGTCAGGCTGGTGATAGATCGTTTGTCCATGGGAGCCAATTGCCACGATATCTTCAGCGCGATAACTGGTTTTTTTTAGCAGCAAAAGCGTGGTTTCTGCAAACACGCAAGCGACGTCATGGTCAAGCCGAATATAGTTCGACAGCTGAATCGAAGGATCAGTGTTGAGAGAAAGCAGAAATTCACGGGTTGCACGCGTATAAGCGACCGATGCTGAACTGAGATACTGGCATTGATCGCCAATGATATGAACCAGTGCCGCATCAACTGAATCGACACTGGTGCCAGACATTATTCCGATATAAAGGCCATCAGCCACCCTGTAGTTTTACTGCCACTACGGTATTAATTGGCCTTGGCTATGGTTCGCATAGAAGCCAGCTGCCCGCGTAACGGTTCAATGTTTTCCTTGAACGCGAGCATGTCCAGCTGGTTGAGCGGTGTGGATCCACCTAATTTCACTTTTTGGGGATCGTAGTGTATGCCATCAATACGGAATTCATAGTGCAGGTGTGGACCCGTTGCCAAACCGGTGCGTCCCACATAGCCAATCACTTCGCCCTGTTTTACGCGATCGCCTTTCTTCAGGCCTTTGGGAAATTTACTCAGGTGTGCATAAAGGGTGGTGTGTCGATCACCGTGCTGAATTTCCACGGTATTGCCGTAGGTGCCTTTCACGCCGGCAAATATAATGCGGCCGTCACCGGCGGCACTGATCGGTGTGCCGGTGGGTGCGCCATAATCCACGCCCTTGTGCGCGCGGATAGTGTGGCGAATGGGGTGCTTGCGCTTTAAATTAAATCGCGAAGTGATTCTTGCTTTGATCGGGTTGCGCAGGAACTGCTTTTTAAGGCTTTGACCCTGGCTATCGTAGTAGCCAGTCTTGCCGTTGCTTACGTGTCTAAATGCACTATGCATATTGTCTGCTGAATGATATTCCGCAGCCACTATATTGCCGTCTTTGACTTTCTCGCCGTTTTTATAGAAGGCTTCATGCAGTACCAGCAGTCTGTCTCCGGCTCTGACTTCCCGATTAAAATCGACCGTCCACTGGAAGATAGAATACAGCTCCATAATTACTGACTCAGCGAGTCCGGCTTTGGCTCCGTCAATAAACAGTGAAGTGTCCATGGTGAGTTCAGCCATGCGAACCCGTTTCTCAAGTGGCTGAACGTCTATCTTTGCACTGAATTTACTGTCTGCTTCACGCGTCACTGTTAGCGTCCGTGCGAGGTCAATCTCACGTGTCAGGCCGGTCAGTCGGCGACTGCCGTCAAGATCTACGCGTATTTCCTGTCCAGCGCGAATATTAACCAGGTGGTCGTTTACTTCGGGAATGGCTGCAAGCTCTGCAATTTCCTTCGCCGTTAGTCCGTGATTGGAAAGCAGGGCAGATAAAGTGTCCCCTTGTTTGACTGTCACTAATAACTCGGAAGGCTCCTGACTATAATCATTGGCCAGTTCCGGGGCAGCTGCGGTCAATGGGACAGGATTGCTTACCGAGATTTTATTGTCGGTATGTTCCGGTGAGAAATCATCAATTCTGTCGACTTCAAGAAAAGGGACATCTTCAACAGGCTGGTCCAGTGGCTGCGTAGACCCAATACTGTTAAAGAAGAACTGTGGCTGAATAGGTTCAATACCCACGCTATTTGCCATGACCGGCATTATGTTAGATGCGGGTGGTTGCGAATTTTTGGTCTCGGCGGTTGCAGAAGGCGCTGCTGGTAGTTCGCGTTGTGTTGCCGCCGCTGTTGGGTTGTTAGTACCGGAAAAAACCATTTTAAAGGTTGTCGTTCCAATAATGGCAATGCAACCGAGCGCCAGGCATTTTCTGATACGACCGTTACCACTCTCCGTAGTATCTACAGATTCTTCTGCAGGGATAGCAGGCGACGTGGTGTTTTTGTAGTCGACCCGCACTTGATTGCGGGCACGGTTTGAATTCTGGGCCACGAGGTAATCATCTCTTTCAAATCTAGTCGGTAAGAATAATTTTTTAACACTGTGTCGTCAATTTTACGCCTGTGTAAGGAAAGCAAATTATAGATAATAATATCAATTAGATAGCATTGTTTATGGCTGTTTTACCGGAGATAGAATGTTCGTTAATTGTTCGAAAGATTTGGCGGTGTTCCTCAGTGTGTTTGGCCTGCCGTCAGGTGATCATGCGCTGATCCTCTGTTTGTTTGTTCTTAACCCTTAGCGAGTATTGAACGCAATAGCGGGCATTTATATCGCGTCCGCACAAGATACAGATCGTTCTTTCTTCGTCAGGCGCAGGCGAGTCCGTCCGGGGTTTAATGTTCAAGCGACGTTGTGAAGTTTTTATCAGGCATATTCTTCTAACAAGGTGCAACGGTGTTTATGTGACAAATGGGATTGATCGTCGTAGTAGTCAAACTGCTCCGGCTACAGCGGATCTCCGTCCTGAGTCCGGCATTGGGTTGCGAGCTACAATAAAATCGTATCTAAATTATCGCTGACCGAAATCAGATAGCGCGCCAGACTTCACCCGGCCTGCCCCTATATATAGTGGTGCCCGGAACCTCGAAACGGTAGTCATGTTTGTTGTTGGTGCTGTCTAAAATAAAAACATCAATTGACCTTGACATAAACGGCTGAGGCTGTAGACTCCTCGCTCCCCGCAACGCACTCGTGCGTCGCGGGTCAGTTGTCAGTGCCTTGAAAAAATATTTCAATCAAACGTTGACAACGAAAATATTGGCCGCTATATTAGGCGGCTTGCTTGAGCAAAATGTGTTCAAGGATAAAAAGTTCATTTAAAATTTGGTCTAAGTAATTTGTGCGGATGCTTGTA
>CAZNOB010000033.1:0-28964 GCA_964574535.1 uncultured Granulosicoccaceae bacterium
CGTCGAAACTATCCACCGATTGAGTTCTTGCCCAGCCTCTTCCGTTTTTGGTCTTCAAAATTGAATGCCCCCGGCAGGGATGTCTTGTTAGTTGCGCGACAGCGCACCGCTACACCGCTCGCCTGGAAGGATGCTTCTACGGTTCCTGGATGACCTTTCGGCTGGTTGAGGAACGACTGCGATCAAGCGTCAGGCTCAGTAGAATAACCGGTATTAACCCGGTTAATACGATTAACAGAGCCGCCAGTGCACTTTGCTCAATAAGCTCATCGGATGCTAGTTGGTAGACATGCGTGGCCAGGGTATCGAAGTTAAATGGTCTGAGTAGCAGGGTAGCCGGTAGTTCTTTCATACAATCGACAAACACCACCAGTAACGCGGTAAGTATGCCGCTTTTCATTAGAGGGATATGTACTGTCCACAACATCTTCGATGGTTTTTGACCCAGAGATCTCGCCGCCATATCCATGCTCGGCGTAATTTTAGCGAGGCTGGATTCAACGGAACCAAACGCCACTGCCAGAAACCTCACCACATAGGCAAACAATAGCGCAAACACGGTGCCGCTTAATATCAGGCCTGTGGAAATCCCAAATTGCGCCCGCATGAATGAATCAATAGTGTTGTCGATCGTCGCGAATGGGATCATGATTCCGATAGCCAGTACTGCACCGGGCAGGGCGTAACTGGTGCTGGCCAGGCGGGTGCAGGCTTGTAGTAATTTATTCTTTTTAATTCGATTACTATAAGCCAGCAGAATGCCGAGGCCTACCGCGATGACGGCTGCTGTGGCTGACAGTAGCAGGCTATTAGTCGCAGTTTGTCGGAATTCCTCTGTCCACGATTCATCGAAATAACGGATTGAATATTCCAGCAGTATCATGATCGGAATGATAAAACCCAGCAACACCGGAATTGCACAACATAAAAACAACAACACGTTGTGCCATCCTGTTGCACGAGTTCTGTGAAATTGTCGAAATCGGCTTGCCGAGGGCTGAAACTGTTTTTGGTGTTTGCGACCGAAGCGTTCGATCAAAAGCAAAAGGAAAACAAACAGCAACAGCAGACAGGCGATTTGTGCTCCACCACTGAGGTTGCCCATGTTCTGCCAGATATCGAAGACCCCGGCCGTTAGCGTCTGTACAGCGAAATAATCGACGGTCCCGAAGTCGTTTAATGTCTCCATCAACGCCATTGCCACCCCTACAACAATGGCCGGTCTGGCCAGTGGCAGGGATATGGCGAAAAAACTGCGCCGCCGCGGCTGGCCTAATACTCTGGCTGCCTCGAGCAGTGAAGCTGATTGTTCAAGAAATGCCGATCGCGCTAACAAATAGACATACGGATATAGCACCAGCACCATCATTAGTGTGGCTCCGCCGAGTGTTCGAATTTTTGGAAAATAGTAGTCGGTTGCAGACTCCCAGCCGAAAATCGAACGCAATAAAGACTGCAACGGCCCCGAAAATTCAAGGAGTTCTGTGTACACAAATGCGATTACATATGCAGGTACAGCAAATGGCAGTAACAGCGCCCAGACAAATATTCGTCTGCCGGTGAAGTCGTAGTGAGTCACCAGCCACGCTGTCGAGACCCCGATCAGCAAAGTGCCTGCAGCAACACCGGCCATAAGCACCAGAGTATTGAATAGATAGTGAGGAAGAACGGTGCGGAACAGATGCGGCCAGATGTTTTCGGTTGGGAATAGAGCCAGCTTTATAACCGCTAACAGTGGCAGGCAAATCATTAAGGCGATGCCAATCGCAACGACAGTGCTGAAGTCTGGAAATTTCAGCGACGAGCGAGAATTTGGTGGAGCCCCCGTATGTGCATCTGCACCCGTATTCACAGAATGATCCTCGGGATAGCGGATGTGTTTGGCCAGTTTGCTGTTAGCTCGGTGATTATTCTGACTTGAGGGGGCAACAGAGCATTCCGCGATTTGATAACGTAGAGAATAATGCGAATTATTCTCATTTGCAATGACGAACTACAGTGTTTCTGCTCGTCAATTTGTCATATGGTGAGTCAAATCACGGAAGCATTGCTTCAAAAATGAAACAATGAGTTTCGTAATGGATGCATATTTGGGGTACAAATTATGAAATTGGAACTAAAGCCTAGCGACATCGACAGTGGCGAGCTGAACCTGGAACGTAACGGCGGCAAAATTAGTCGGCCTAATTTATTGTCAACTTACGATGGCGGTTTTCATATTCCTCGGGCCAGGTCGGCCAGGCAGATCAACGGTTCAGGGGCAAAGGAAGCCGCAAATGAGCGCGTGATTAATGAACGAAGTTCGCTGCAGAGTTTTACCTGCAAATAAAACAAAGTTTGCTGCTGGTGGCGAATTGCTGCCAGCCGCTGAAAATTTGATGAGGTTGCAGTGATTTAAAAGACAATCACCGCTGCGCCAACGTTTCTGTCTTCTGAAACCAACAAATTATAAGTTCGGCAGGCTGCGGCGGTATCCATCACATCTAGCTGAATTTGCGATTTGGCTAATTCGCGTCTGAGGTCTGTCGACGGGAACTGCTGAGTAGCTCCGGTGCCGAGAATAATAATATCCGGACGCCGCTCGATAAAAATTTCAAAATCACCGATCTGCAGTTCTGCAGCGTTATTCACTGGCCACACGTCTAACAGATCAGGGAAAATTAGCAGGCTGTTGTTGTGGTCAATGTCATTGACCGTCAGCACCCCGTTGCCATAGTTACTGAAGACATTATCCCCGGGCGAGTTTTCCTGCGTAAATTTCATGTTTTCGATTAATGACTGAGACCTTCGTTATAATAGCCTGCGCGAAGCAGTTGGCCTACTATTGCCAGCGAATACTCGAATGAAACTTGTGGAGTGACTCAGTAAATTGAACCCCGTAAAAGTTGGTTTTATAGGTTTTGGAACCGTTGGTCAGGGTGCTGCCACCGTGCTTGCCCGAAATGCGTCTGAAATTAGCCGCCGTGCCGGCCGCGACATTACCGTGAAGTCCGCTGCTGTGCGAGATATAAATCGCCAGCGGGGGCCAGAGCTTGCCGATGTGGCTTTAACCACTGACGCCTCCGAGATCGTTAACGACCCTGAAATTGATGTCATTGTTGAAGCTATGGGCGGTGATGAACCGGCGCGCACGCTGTTGTTGCAAGCAATTGCCAATGGTAAACATGTGGTCACAGCCAATAAAGCATTGATTGCCGTCTATGGTAATGAGTTGTTTGACGCTGCGCGTGAACACGGGGTGAGTGTGGCCTTTGAGGCGGCGGTTGCAGGTGGAATTCCGGTAATTAAATCAATCAGGGAAGGGCTTGCCGGCAATAAGATTGAATGGCTGGCGGGTATCATTAACGGCACCAGCAATTATATTTTAACCGAGATGCGCGATAAAGGGCGCGACTTTGCGGATGTACTGGCTGAGGCACAGGCGCTGGGTTACGCCGAGGCAGATCCTACTTTTGATGTTGAAGGTATTGATGCCGCCCACAAGCTCACCATTCTGGCGTCGATAGCATTTGGTATCCCTTTAAAATTTGATGCCGTCTATACCGAGGGTATTAGTCATATCACGCAGGAAGATACCGCCTATGCACAAGAGCTGGGCTATCGAATTAAACACCTGGGTATTGCCCGGTCAACTGCAGACGGGGTAGAGCTCAGAGTGCACCCAACCCTGATACCGGAGCGCCGATTAATCGCTAATGTTGATGGAGTCATGAATGCGATCTTAGTGCAGGCTGATGCTGTCGGGCCAACCCTCTATTATGGTGCAGGTGCTGGTGCCGAACCAACCGGTTCAAGTGTTGTAGCGGATATACTGGATGTGGTTCGAGTGGCAACTGCAGCAGTAGATAACCGGGTGCCGCATCTGGCTTTTCAGCACGATGCGCTGAATGAAGTTCGCGCGATACAGAGCAATGAATTTCAAACTTCATTTTATCTTCGTATTCTGGCTGAGGATAAGCCGGGAGTCATGGCAGATATCAGTCGAATACTGGGTGATGAAGATATCAGTATCGAAGCTATTATTCAGAAAGAGCCGGCTCCGGATTCTGTCAAAGTGCCTATCATTCTATTAACCGGAAAAATTATTGAAGGGTCAATGGTGAAGGCAATCGCCAATCTGGAAGCACTGGCGACAGTTGAAGGCTCTGTTACCAGAATTCGGGTTGAAAGCCTGGGCTGAGTTAAAGCGCTGTTTTTGTCAGAGCGATATTTTCCAGCAACAGTGTCTTGATTCTACTGCTTTCTGACTCAAGGTATGGAGTAGCGGCGACTACGCCCCACACCGGTGCGGGCCATGCATGATCTGAATTAAAACGTGCAATATGGTGTATGTGTAGCTGCGGCACCATATTGCCAAGCGCTGCAATATTGAGTTTGTCCGGACTAAAGATTTGCGTCAGCGCCAGACTGAGTGCATTAGATTCAGTCAGAAGTTGCCACTGATCCTGCTGCACGAGTTCATAGGCTTCACGGATGTTATCCCGACGCGGTACCAGGATAGTCCATGGATAATGATTGTCGTTTGCCAGTAGTAATCTACATAAGGGAAGATCTGCTATCGCAATAGTGTCTGCAGCCAGCTGCGGGTGAAGCGAAAATGAATTGTTCTTCATGGAATGTCCGAATAGAGCTTCATAAGCTTGTGGACTGTCCGAGTATGTATGATCTGCTGTGAAAGCGACTTTTTGGCCAGCTATTTTGGTCGTTAAATACTTATAACTATTCGTCTCACCCGATCAAATATCTGACTGAAAATATCTCTTCCTCGCTACGACCCTCATTCTCGGACAGCTACTGGTAGAATCAGTAATATCAGCCGGGAGCCTGCCCGGTATTGATTAGGTGATCTGCTGTTCTAAAAAAATTTGATTTCAATTGCATCAGTAGTACAGGATCATCGATTTGTTCGCCAAGTGCAGTATTCATACACGCAAGCCACTGGTCTCTGGCATCCGCGTCAATAGCAAACCTGTGATGCCGCATTCGCAGGCGAGGGTGGCCGTGCTTTTCTATGTAGAGAGCTGGCCCGCCGAGGAAACCACATAAAAATTCGAACAATTTTTGACGTGAATCATCAAGGTTATGAGGGTGCATTTCGCGAATGATGCGTGCTTCTTTCTGTTGATCCATTAAATCGTAAAATCGGTCAACCAACTGCCGAACACCAGTTTCACCTCCCAGTTTTTTAAACGGGCTGTGGGGCAGTTCAGAGTTATCCATTAAGTGCGTTCCAGAATCACGCTGGCGATAGCATACTCGTTTTCGTCAGCAATGCTTACGTGCATGGCATTGACACCGTATTCATCACAGAGTTTTTTGGCGTGGCCATCAGCATCGATAATCGGTTTGCCATTTTCATCATGAACAACGAAAAAGTGTCTCAGTAGAACATTTCGAGCCTGCCCGGTGCCCAGCGCTTTCGTGGCCGCTTCTTTCACTGCAAATCGCTTGGCTAAAAAACGTGCTTTGTAGCGAGATGCTTCAAATTCAGCAAATTCTTTCTCATGTAGCACATGGCGTGCAAAGCGTTCACCGCTTCGGTCAAATACTTTCTCTATGCGGGCTACTTCTACCAGATCTATGCCGGTGCCGATAATCATCGCGTTAGGACGTGTGTTGCCGCGCTTCGATCATTAAGCTGCGCATTTGCTTTATTGCGGTAGGCAAACCACAAAATAGCGCGTCGGCGATCAGTGAGTGGCCGATATTCAATTCATGAATCTGCGGGATTGCCGCGATCGGCGCAACATTGTGTCGGGTGAGTCCGTGCCCTGCATTGACGATCAGTCCAATGCTTGCTGCGTATTCAGCGGCCCGGGTTAGTTTTTTAAGCTCTGTGTTTTGTTCCGCGGGCGATTTTGCATCTGCATAGCAGCCGGTGTGCAATTCGATAAAGGGGGCACCTGCTTCGGCAGTTGCATCAATTTGGGTGTTGTCCGGGGCGATAAACAGCGATACACGGATGTCATTGTTAGCCAGCTCCCCACACATTGCGGTGATTGCATTGGCATTGTTCGCGACATCCAATCCGCCTTCTGTTGTCAGTTCCTGACGGTTCTCGGGAACGATGCAAACATCCAGTGGTTTTACACGAAGTGCAATCGCGAGCATCTCGTCGGTGGCAGCCATTTCGAAGTTGAGCTTGGTCTGGGTTGCTGCTGCAAAACGTTCGATATCGCTATCCTGGATGTGCCGTCGATCCTCGCGCAGATGCATAGTTATGCCGTCAGCGCCTGCCATTTCTGCCTGTAGTGCTGCATGCACCGGATCGGGGTAGCTGCTGCCACGCGCTTGTCGGACAGTGGCAACATGATCTACATTGACACCGAGTAGTATGGGAGAGATTGTATTTGGCACGCTGGATTCCTTAAGCGTAGAAACTGAAGAATCGACAGTTAATAATGATACACCAGTCTACTAACCGCGAGAATCTATGCAATTCGGCGCAATAGGGAAGTGCTGGTCAGTGATCATCGTATGGATTCAACAGTGCATGGCCTTCGAGTCGAAGGCGAACCCGGAATAGCCGGAAAGTATTTGCGTCAACAGAATCGAAAGGTATCACCAGGCGCAACTGTCTTTTGTTTTTATCTTCGCGCAGAGTAATAATTACCAGCCACCGAGACAAAAAATCAATCGCCTTTAGTCTGCAAGTGCGCGGCTGATCGGGATCATCGTTAATAATCCAGTGTTCACCGGCGCGCCATATTAATTGCCTGTGTTTGAGTTCCTTGCGGGTGTTGTAGAAAAAACTAATCGCTACCAATGCGACAGTAACAACTTCGAACAGTCGGGGGATGTCGGCCAGCGCCAGGGCGAACAACGCCAAAATATGAAGGACTGCAATGGTGGCAAGGGCAATTCGTGACGGTTTAATCTTCAGCAATAAGGGAATTGCGGATTTTGCGAATGATGGCGTTGTACGGGGAGTTTGGGTCAGGTGCATTCAGGAGTGCCATAATTTCGGGATCCTGCTCCTGCAGCAGTTGCGAGAAAAGATGTTGCTCCGAAAGATCTGCGGCATCGAAATGATGCTGCAGATATAAGCCCATCGCCGTATCGAGTTCTTTGGTGCCGCGTCGGCAAAGCCATCGCAGACGCGATTTGTCGGTGTCTGTGAATGCCTGATCAGAGATTTTTCTGCACCAACATCTTTTTGGTATCAGCGATAGCCTGTGCCGGGTTCAGGCCCTTGGGGCAGACGGTAGCGCAGTTCATGATGGTGTGACACCGATACAGCTTGAATGGGTCATCAAGTGCTTCGAGGCGCTCGTCAGTTTTTTCATCACGACTATCAACAATCCACCGGTAAGCGGCGAGTAGTGCTGCCGGCCCCAAGTATTTGTCGCTATTCCACCAGTAACTAGGACAACTGGTTGAACAACAAGCACACATGATGCATTCATATAATCCGTCCAGTTTTTCGCGATCATCCTTGCTTTGCAAGCGTTCGCGATTACCTTCAGGTACCGTGTCTGCTTGCATCCAGGGTTTTACCGCTTCGTATTGGGCGTAAAACTGTGTCAGATCTGATACCAGATCTTTAACCACCGGTTGGTGCGGCAGAGGATAGATTTTGATATCGCCTTCGACATCTTCAATGGCCATTGTGCAGGCCAGTGTGTTTGCGCCATCGATATTCATCGCGCAGGATCCGCAGATTCCTTCGCGACAAGAGCGGCGGAAAGACAACGTGGGGTCGATTTCGGATTTTATCTTGATCAATGCATCCAGAACCATGGGTCCGCATGAATCGAGGTCAACGCTGTAGGTATCAACTGAGGGATTTTTCCCGTCGGTTGAGTCATATCGGTAAACCAAAAATTTGCGAACATTAGTAGCACCGGCAGGCGCGTCAAAAGTCTTGCCGGTCTTAACGATCGAATTCGCTGGCAGGGTAAATTCAGCCATCAGTAGCTTGCTCCAGAAATTAGGTTCGCAGGGGTTTAGTAGACACGTTTTTTGGGTGGTACGGTCTCGACATCATCAGTCAGGGTGTATAAGTGCACCGGTCTGAAGTCGAAACTGACCTTGCCGTCCTGAACCCAGGCTAAAGTGTGTTTCATCCAGTTTTTATCGTCGCGTTCAGAGAAATCTTCGCGGGCATGTCCGCCGCGCGACTCAGTACGCATATTTGCACCCTCTATAATGGTTTGCGCCTGGCACAGCAGATTCTCGAGTTCCAGAGTTTCAACCAAGTCGGTATTCCAGACCATGCTTTTGTCGGTTACACCGATATCTTTCCACTCATCCACGATTTTCTGCACTTCAGTCACGCCAGCAGACATGGTTTCGCCGGTGCGGAAAACCGCTGCACGGGCTTGCATGGCGCGTTGCATTTTATCCCGCAATTGTGCAGCCCCGGTGCTGCCATTTGAGTTTCGGACCTTGTCCAGACGGTCGATCAGGTCGCCAGTGGCACTGTCTGGTAGTTTTTTGTGTGGTGTGCCCGGTTTAATCACTTCTTTGGCGCGAAGCGCTGCAGCGCGGCCGAAGACAACGATATCTAGCAGGGAGTTTGAGCCTAGTCGATTGGCGCCATGTACTGAAACACATGCCGCTTCGCCGATAGCCATCAGGCCCTCAACCACATGATCAGGATTATCACCATTAATAGTGACGACCTCACCGTGGTAGTTAGTTGGGATGCCCCCCATGTTGTAGTGCACTGTCGGTATCACTGGAATAGGGTCTTTGGTGACATCGACACCGGCAAAAACCTTGGCGCTTTCAGAGATGCCTGGCAGACGTTCGTCAATCACTTCGGGGCCAAGGTGCATCAGGTTAAGGAAGATATGATCTTTTTCTGGCCCAACACCTCGTCCTTCATTGATTTCCTGCGTCATGGATCGGCTAACCACATCACGTGAAGCCAGGTCTTTTGCACTCGGTGCATAGCGTTCCATAAAACGCTCGCCTTCGGAGTTGGTTAAATATCCGCCTTCACCTCGAACTCCTTCTGTGATCAGGACGCCAGCTCCATAAATACCGGTGGGATGAAACTGGACAAACTCCATATCCTGCAGCGGCAGACCGGCGCGTAGTGCCATCGCTCCACCATCCCCGGTACAAGTGTGTGCCGATGTAGCAGAGAAATAAGTGCGACCACAGCCACCGGTCGCAAGTACGACCGTGTGGCCGCGAAATTCGTGCAGATCCCCGGTGGCCAGATCCCAGGCCAGTACGCCACGGCAAACCCCTTCGTCCATGATTAAATCAGTGGCGAAGTACTCGATAAAAAATTCGGCTTTGTGTTTTAGCGACTGTTGATACAGTGTATGCAGAATTGCATGTCCGGTTCTGTCTGCGGCGGCGCAAGTGCGTTGTGCGGTACCTTCGCCATAGTTGGTCGTCATCCCGCCAAATGGGCGTTGATAAATTTTCCCGTCTTCAGTTCGGGAAAAAGGGACACCATAGTGTTCAAGCTCGATAACAGCGGGAATCGCTTCACGACACATATATTCGATGGCATCCTGATCACCCAGCCAGTCCGACCCCTTGATGGTGTCGTACATGTGCCATTTCCAGGAATCTGGCCCCATATTACCAAGTGCAGCGCTCATGCCACCCTGCGCTGCGACCGTGTGGCTGCGAGTTGGGAACACCTTAGTAATACAAGCTGTAGAAAGGCCAGCGGTCGCCATGCCCAGTGTTGCTCGCAAGCCAGCGCCACCAGCGCCGACGATGACCACATCATGTTCGTGTTTGATAACGTTATACGACATGCCTGTCAGGCTCCAAGGGTGAGTTTAAGAACTGAGACAATACCGACTATGCCGAACATCACAAAGACAAGTGTGATGGCAGCGATACTGATTGTGCGTACATTACGATCAGCGACATAGTCTTCAAGAATGACCTGCAGCCCGAGTTTGCCGTGATACAAACCTACGCCGATGACCAGAATCATGAGCGCAGCGTTAAACGGAGAGCCAAGCCAGGCAACCAGGTTTTCCTGACTCATATTTGGCATGCTGGCCAGCGAGAAGCAGAACCAAATGGTCAAAGGTATTAGCGCAACTGCGGTGAGTCGTTGCACCCAGAAGTGCCCAGTTGCACCATGAGAGTTTCCAGACATATCAGATTCCTCAGGCCGCTATGGCCACAATCCAGGTGAGAAGCGTCAGTGCGACAGCGGCGGCAAACGAAGCGATAGCGCCCTTGGTGGCGTTTTCAATATTAAAGCCGTAGCCCATGTCCCAAAGAAGGTGTCTGATGCCATTGCAAAAGTGGGCATAGAGCGCAAACGTAAATCCAAACAACACCAGATAGCCAAACCACGAAGAAACGAGTTTTTGAGTACCGAGAAAGTTTTCCGCGCCGGTGGCAGCTGACGCCAAAACCAAAACCAGAAACAGAGTGCCTATACAAAGTACAGCGCCGGTACCTCGATGCAGTACGGACATAAGTGCCGTAGGCGGAAGCTTGTAGATCTGGAGGTGTGGTGAGAGTGGTCGCGAATTATTCGACGCCATGGAGGTTCCTGCCTGAATTTAAATAGTTGACTGTGATGTATTACTTGTATTGAAAAACTGTCCTGGTGTGTTTAATCAGCTAGTCCGAAAGCCCGACTCGCCATTAAGACCGCAATTTATCTAAAAATCTGTACAGCGCCCGTTTTGCTCCCAATCGCCATAACGAGTAGGTTCGAGCCCCTTCGGACCACCGTATTCTTTGTTTACGGCCGTCGGCTGATTTTTGATCACATCATGTACGGCCGGCGGCTGAGTTTTGATCACATCAGAGTCGAGCGAGGGTTTGGACGATGGTTCAAGTTCTTTGTTTTGAGGTGAATCAGTCATATGTTTGCACCACGATTGAAGGTTTCATAGGATAACGACAGCGCGCGTGGTCGTTTCTGAACTGCGTGAGAAAACGGCAATCAGGAAAAGAACTTGAAACAACGACCACCCGGATGAACATGCAATACCGCAACCAACTGTGCGTTGGTCCATGGCACGCGTGTTTCGTTCCATCAGTTAACGAAATGAGTATACACTGTTTAGCGACAATATTTACTCCGAATTCGTAATATAGTCCGATTCACATCACTGAAAGTAAAGCGTTTAAACCATGAATAAAGAGTGGCAGGATTTTCTGACAGGGGTCGGGGCAGATATGCCGGAAAGCGGTGCCTTAACATTTGCCGGCGACGATAAAGTAGCTCCTGCAGATGTCATTTGCACCGTGTCAGATCAGGTATTTTTACGAATCACTGGTGACGACGCCGAGGCTTTTTTACAGGGGCAGTTTTCCAACGATATAGCAGCCCTGGCCGTCCCAGGAAGTCAATTGAATTCGTGGTCAAGTCCTAAAGGCCGTGTGCTGACTCTGTTCCGAATCATTCGAGATGGCCAGGGCTATTTGCTGCAGATGCCTGCCGGGCTGGCAGAACCCATGGTCAGGCGATTGCGAATGTTCGTACTGAGGGCAAAAGTAGTGATCGAGCCACAGCCGGACATCATCAGTATCGGTGTCAGAGGCAAGAAAGCAGTAGCAGCGATTTTAGATGACTTGTCAATAAAAATGCCAGGCTCGACTGATGGCGTAGTGCAGTCCGACGGGATCACATTGGTGAGAGTTCGAGGTGACGAGCCCCGGCTGGAAGTCATAGGGTCGGTGATGCAGGCATGTGCCTTATGGAATAAATTATCTGCGGATTATCAGCCGGCAGGGGACAACGTGTGGAAATTGCAAAATATCGATGCCGGTGTGCCCTCGATAGAGCCTGCGACCAGTGAAGCGTTCGTTCTGCAGATGCTTAACTTGCAGCATATTGATGGCGTCAGTTTCAAAAAAGGCTGCTTCCCCGGTCAGGAAGTCGTGGCGCGGATGCAGTATTTGGGAAAGCTCAAGCGGCGAATGTATCGTATGCAGGGAACATTGAAAGATTCTGTGTCCTTGCCGATGGCGGGTGATGAGTTATTTAGTGAAGGTGTTGCCAGTGCTGCCGGTAAAGTCGTTGATGCTCAGGCAGTGGGTGATGGCACGTTCCGCCTGCTCGCGGTGATCGCCATAGCCGCGGCAGAATCGCCTCTATTTCTGGACAAAGAAGGCGGCCGTGAAGTTACATTGCTTGCTTTACCTTACAGCGTTGACGCAGACGAATAGATTATCCTGTCGACGGCATGTCACAGCATTAGCGGCATAAACGGATATTAGAGTGTTACGAATCTACGAAGCTGAAAATATTATAGATGCTCAACTCGCTCTCGATGAATTGCGTGCTGGTGGGCTTGATGCTTTTATTAAAGGTCAGCATTTGGCTGGTGGTGCAGGAGAGTTGCCTCTGACAGGGGTGATCAGTGTCTGGATCACCATCCCGCAGCACGAGCAACGAGCTCGCGATATTATTATGGAGTTTGAAGCAGGCAAAAAAGAAGAGCGGCCAGCCCGTGAATGTATTAATTGCAGTGAAATGATTGAAGGCAACTTCGGTCGTTGCTGGAATTGTAATTCCATAATTCCCTGACCTTCTTAGTGGACATTGGATAACACAGGGTAGTCGTGCGTACATTTTTATCCCTGACTCCTGACGCTGGCACTTCAATGGCCATTGAAAAGTGGTGCAGCCTTTGCTGGCCGGGTCAAAGTCGCAAGATACCGATGCAAAACTACCATGTCACTGTAGCCTTCTTTGGTGACATCACGCAGGCGCAACTACTGGCCATGCAGGAAGGTCTTGATCTGCTAGAACATCCTGCATTTGAATTACGATTCGATGAAGTCAGGTATTTGCCGGATCCATCTGTGCTCTGGCTGGGTGTGCGTCAGGTGCCTGCTGCCGCGAATCACCTGGCAGATAAGTGTAAAACGATAGCCAATCGGGCCAGCATTCGTGTGGCTTCGCGACGTTATCAACCGCATCTGACATTGGCTCGAAAAATCACTTTTCCACCGAGCATGCCGTTGATTGAGCCGGATTTTGCAGCGCATTTTACTTCACTGCAGCTAATGCAATCACACAGAGAGCGGGGTGGTGCGCGGTACGTAGAGCTCAATTCATGGAAGTTGCTTGAGTATTAACGTTTAGCGTCATAATCAAAGAGTGTTTGGCAGCAACTCGTTAGCGCCCGCCAGCAGGAAACCATGTTCTTGCACAAAGCGTTATTGAGCATCGGGAAAAACTTAAAGATAACCCGTTTTGGTTGATCGATGTTTAGATAAATTCAACGCAAGTTAGTTAATTTCGGGGTTGCAAGCTGCCGGCGTTATGTACGAACAAACAGGCGTGATGATGGTGGTTACTGTGACAGCACGAGTTTCTTAACCATCAAGCGTCGCCGTTTAGTGGCGAGGCATCACCAAGGTTTTTTTGCATGCGAGTCAACTCAGCTTTGAGTTCGACCACAATCGCTGCTGACTCGGGAGCGTGGTAGATGTTGTTAACCTCAAGCGGATCAGTCACCAAATCAAACAGCTCCCATTCAACCGGGTTCACCGGACCGTTGGCTCCGGGTTGATCCAGCGGATCGTTGTAGTAGCAGATGAGTTTGTGTGTTTTTGTTCGAATGCCAAAGTGGGCAGGGCAGGCATGTGAACCATCATTGTGCATCCAGTAGCGGTAATACATTGATGTTGGCCAATCCTCATCAGGGTCGCCTGTAATCTGACCGGCGAACGACCGTCCCTGAACGTGTTTCGGGCTATCAAGGCCGCAGAGATCGAGCAGTGTTGGACCAAAGTCGACGTTTACAACGATGTCGTCGCAGTGTTTTGCAGCGTCGATTACTGCAGGATAGCGAATAAGCAACGGCATAGACAACGACTCTTCATACATCAGTCTTTTGTCGAACCAGCCATGATCACCAAGAAAGAATCCCTGGTCAGAGGTGTAGACCACAATGGTATTGTCGGTTAATCCTTCGGCATCCAGGTAGTCGAGCAAGCGACCGACGTTGTCGTCAATCGAGGCTACTACACGTAGATAGTCCTTAATATACTGCTGGTATCGCCAGTTGATTTCTTCATCAAGGTTAAGTCCTTCCGGTACTTTTGCTTTTAGATCCATGACCGGGTCAAGGTCGAGCATACGCATCTTGACTGATTGTATGACTTCGGCGCGACCGACGAGATCATCTTTAAAAGTGTCGGGAAAAGGGATCTCGACATCGTCATACATTGAAAAGTGTTTGGCGTCCGGCTCCCAGTGTCGGTGTGGTGCTTTGTGATGACAAAATAGTGCAAAAGGCGCATCGGGGTTTCTTTGGCCCAGCCAATTCAGGCAATCATCCGTGATGAGGTCGGTGACATAGCCTCCCACCTCATCGATACCGATTGTTGAATCGACGAAAACCGGGTTGTGATAGTGGCCTTGACCGGGAAGCACTCGCCATTGCTCAAACATGCCTGGTTCTGATTGGCTGGTGTGTCCGAGGTGCCATTTACCAAACAATGCAGTTTGCCATCCGTTATCTCTTAGTGCGTTGACAAAGGTCCATTGTGAGTTGTCGAGAGGAGTATCGAGTGTGGTTACACCGTTTACATGGTTGTAGGTTCCGGTAAGAATTGCTGCGCGGCTTGGTGCGCAAATCGAATTGGTGCAGAACGCCGAATCCATTCGCACTCCCCCGGAAGCAATGCGGTCGAGGTGCGGTGTCTGGTTGATACGCGAACCGTAGGCCGAGATGGCATGCGAGGCATGGTCATCACTCATGATGAAGAGCAGATTCGGGGTGTCGGGCATAATCAGATCTCGATCTCGGTTGTGGCTCAGTTTGATCGGTAATTTAAAAGCCAGACTATTGTCCGGAGCAGATTTTAAACGTTATAACTAGAACTCGAAACATTCCCGCCTTCGCCGGTCCAGTTAGTGTGAAAACGTTCACCGGCTGGTTTATCCAATCGTTCGTAGGTATGTGCACCGAAGTAGTCGCGTTGTGCCTGTAGCAGGTTGGCGGGCAGACGGCCGGTCCTGTAACCATCAAAGAAAGCCAATGCAGAACTCATCGCCGGTACGGGAATGCCGTATTCAATTGCTTTTGCCATGATCAAACGCCATCCCCGATCACTTGATTCGACAGCACTGGAAAAATAGTCATCCAGTAGCAGATTGATTAGTTCCGGTTCTTTGTCATACGCGCGTTTTATATCATCCAGAAACACAGATCGAATAATACAACCACCCCTCCACATCTTTGCAATTGCTCCGTAATCAAGCGTCCAGTTGTATTCATCGGCGGCCGCGCGCATTAGCATATACCCTTGCGCATATGAAATTATCTTGGATGCAAGTAAGGCATCACCTAGCTGCTTAATCCAATAGTTTATTTGATCTTCGTCAATCGGCGTGGTCCTGGGCCCGCTTAATTGTTGCTCCGCGATCTGGCGTTCGTCCTTTAACGCAGATAGTGTTCGGGCAAATACCGCTTCACCGATTAAGGTCAGGGGAACGCCCAGTTCCAATGCATTGATACCTGTCCATTTGCCTGTGCCTTTCTGACCTGCTCTGTCTACGATGATATCAAGAACAAATTCATCGTTTTCTTTATAGCCTAGTATCTCTGCAGTGATTTCGATCAGGTAGCTTTCCAGTTCCTGTTTGTTCCACTGCTGAAAAACCTTCTGCATTTGCAGGTTATCGAGCCCCAGAACTTCTTTCATAAAATGATAGGCTTCACAGATGAGTTGCATGTCACCGTATTCAATACCATTGTGTACCATCTTCACGAAATGGCCTGCACCGTTGTCTCCTACCCAGTCACAGCAGGGGGTGCCGTCATCAGTCTTTGCACTAATTGATTGAAAAAGTTCTTTAACCAGTGGCCAGGCTGCAGGGTTGCCGCCAGGCATTATTGAAGGGCCGTGTCTTGCACCTTCTTCTCCGCCAGAAACGCCAGTGCCGATATACAGGATATTCATTTCACGCAGTGCCAGGGCTCTGCGCTGCGAATCGAGAAAGTTTGAATTTCCACCATCGATAATCAGATCACCTTCATCTAATAGTGGCAGGAGTGCATCAATGGTCGCGTCTACTGCATCGCCGGCGCGCACCATAAGCATTATTTTTCTGGGCTTATCCAGTAAAGAGACGGTTTCTTCAAGCGTTTGCGCGCCAATGACTTTGCTGCCGTATGCTGCTCCGCTAAGGAAATCGTGCGTTTTTTCTACGGTTCGATTATAAGCAACCACGGTGTAGCCATGGTCGTTCATATTGAGGATCAGGTTCTGGCCCATGACTGCAAGGCCGATAAGTGCAATGTCTGCCTGAGTGTTCATAGCGATAATTAGTGCCCGTTGAGAGACCAGCAGGCCCCGATACGGTCAGTCTAACGCAATGACAGCTCAGGTGTTATTTGGAATCTGTTTGAGAGTACGGGAAACGATGCGTGACCGAAATTTCCTGCATGCGGTTTTCAATCCATTGTTGTGTTTCAGCCAAAATCTCGTTAGAGGTTTTATTGTCGGTTTTTATCACAGGACCGAAGCTTACTGTGATTTCCCCTGGCCATTTTATGTAGCCCATGCGCGGCCAGAACTCACCCGAATTCAAAGCCACTGGCAGAATATCCGCACCGATTTTTTCGGCAACGATTGCACCGCCAATCCGATAGTTTGGCTCTGCGCCCAGGGGAACCCGTGTCCCTTCCGGAAAAATAATCACATTGATATTTTCTTTGACGCGCGATTTTGATTGCTTGATCATTTGGTTAATCGCAGAGGAGCCAGACTTGCGGTCTATCAGAATAAATTTTAAAGCCGCAAGGCACCAGCCAAACAGTGGGATCAGCACCAGTGATTTTTTAGCAACAAAGACCGATTGTGGAAACATCGACGGCAGGAAAAAAGTCTCCCAGGTTGATTGGTGCTTTGACATCACAATGCAGGCGTGCTTCGGGATATTTCCTATGCCGTCAGTTTTCCACGACAGGCCACAAATATATTTGAGCCCTCCCAGGTTCATACGCATCCACAGATGTGCGAATTTATTAGCAAGCTCAAATGAAAATAATGAACTGATCAACAAAGGCAGGGTGAGCAACAGCACAGCGAAGATCGACCAAATCCAGTAAATCGTACTGCGTAAGACCAGAAGCGGAATATTGTATTTTTTCTTATCTATGGTTGTATTCAAGTGTCATTGCCCGAATAACGAGTTCACTGATCTGTTTCTAAATAGCGTATTTACGATGCCGGCAGTGGGCGACATCGAATGACGCCATTTCAGGCGCTGCGCTAGTTTAATCTCAGTCAGAGGCTTTTGCTGGTCTTTTTTTATTAATATTTCGGGACCGGGTTACCCGCCGATTAGTGCCAGCTTGCGGGGGCTTGCCTTTAACCGACAGCTTGCGTGTTGATGTATTGTCGGATTCTGTGCTGGCACCGCTGTTGGCTGCAGATGGTTTGGGCGGTTTCTTGTTTTTTGCGGTTGAGCGCTTTTTACTTTCGGGCGCAGCCTGACGTACTGGTTTTTTACTGTTTGAGGGTGTTGCTGCTTTCTTGTTGAACGATCCGTCAGCAAGACTGATTTGCAGTTTTTGTCCGCAAACCCAGACTTTTTTAAGATCCTTGTATATTGCTTTTGGCATGCCTTCCGGTAAGTCGATAAAGCTGTGATCGTCCATGATTTTTACGCTACCGATAAATTCACTTTCGATGCCTGCCTCATTGGCAATAGCGCCAATTATATTGCCGGGCTGAACGCCATGCTCTTTGCCGACTTCCAGACGATAGCGTTCCATATTCACCTCATCTGTACGTTTTTCCTTCTTCTTTTTTATGGGCTCCGGTGCGCCTGCAGGGGTATGGCTGCTTTTGATCTCGGTCGGCTTTGCCGCAGATCTTTCTTTTTCCGACGTACGCTTATCTGATTTCCGATCCGGATTACGTGTTTCGCGGGCCGGTCGGTCATCTGTTTTGTCTCTGCGGTTTGAATCTCTGCGATCAGAAGATTGTGTCGGGTAGAGAAACGGGGTGTCGCCCTGAAGCAGGCAAGCCAGGGCAGCCGCAATCTGTTGAGGGTCTGCACCGGATTCATCGATATAGTCAGCAATGAGCTTTTTATAGAGATGAAGGTTGTCAGCTTCCAGCGTCTCGGTGATGCGCTGGTTGAATTTTGCGATCCGTCCCTGGTTGATCATCTCACCCGATGGAATCTGCATGAGCTCTATCGGTTTGCCGGTTGCACGCTCGATAGATTGCAGCATGCGTTTTTCACGCGGTGCTACAAACATGATTGCATCACCGCTGCGGCCGGCGCGACCAGTTCTGCCAATGCGATGAACATAGGCTTCTGTGTCATAGGGAATATCGTAATTCAAAACGTGACTGATTCTTTCTACATCAAGGCCGCGTGCAGCAACATCAGTTGCGACAATAATATCAAGCTTACGTTTCTTAAGCTGATTGACGGTGCGTTCGCGGAGTTTTTGCTGAATATCACCATTAAGGGGTGCGCAGGCATAGCCTCGTGCTTCAAGTTTTTCAGATAGTTCAGTGGTGGCAATCTTGGTGCGTACGAAGATAAGCATGGCATCGAAGTCTTCAGCTTCAAGAATTCTTGTCAGGGCATCCAGTTTATTGCGCCCGCTAACCTGCCAGTATCGTTGGCGGATGGTTTCTGCCGTCGTGGTTTTAACCTCGATGGTGATATGTTCGGGGTCCTTTAGATACTTGGTTGCAATACGTCTGATTTGAGCGGGCATGGTGGCTGAAAACAAAGCAATCTGACGTTCGGTCGGTGTCTTTTCCAGAATCCACTCGACATCATCGATAAACCCCATGCGCAGCATTTCATCTGCTTCATCAAGGATTAGCTGAGTGAGTGAGTCCAGCTTCAGGGTGCCTCGACGGATATGATCCATAATTCGTCCGGCAGTACCCACCACTACATGCACGCCACGTTCAAGCGCGCGCGTCTGTACTCGATAATCCTGTCCGCCATAAATGGGCAGCACATGAAAACCTTTCATATTAGTAGCGTATGTGGCGAATGCCTCTGCGACCTGTATTGCCAGTTCCCGCGTGGGGGTGAGCACCAGCACCTGAGGATTTTTTTGTTTGAGATCGAGGTTGGATAACGCAGGCAGTGCAAATGCAGCAGTCTTTCCAGTACCAGTTTGAGCTTGCCCGACGATATCTTTCCCGGCCAGTAAAACCGGGATCGTACGAGCCTGGATTGGCGACGGCTTTTCGTAGCCGACAGCATCAAGGGCCTTAAGAATAGGTCGACTCAGCGCAAGCTGATCGAAAGCACTTATCGTATCTGTAGTCACGAGTTGGTTCGCACCGCGGCGTATCGCCGATGAACAGGGAGGGTAGGGGAGACGCACGCTACCCTAAAGTGGGTGTCACCGCAACTTGTAAGGTAGGAGAATGCGTTGTGGATCACTTGACCGGCAATAGCGTATTGCCTCTAATATGGCCTGCTGTGTTTCTGAGCAGCACGTATCTCTGCACTGGCTTTTGAACGCTCACAGGTATCCAGGGAGCATATCAAGTTTGAATGTGTCTTTGTATTAAATGTGCGCTGCGCTGTTGCCTGTCAGGATTTTGATGGCCCCGGCACTGTAGAATGACAGTTCCAGTGCTGGCCGGTCCGCAAATTTTATACTATTCACGTCACGTTTTCCCGACCAGCCACCAGGCACTTTATCGGAGACTACAGTGATTTGCCCGTTTATTAGATTTTTAGCGCTATGGCTTCTGCTCTCAATTAAGGCAGCCGCGGCTGCGACTGTTTCGGTGAGTCTGGGAGAACTGGATCAGGCGCTAAACAGTGCGCGTGAAGAACCCGATGCTGTCCAGCGTTTGGTGCTTGGCAATATTCAAGAGCGACTGAATTCAGCTGGATTAAACTTTACCGCAGGTGAACTCCTGTACCAGAATATGATCGTTGATCGGGTGGTTGAAGACGGCTGTACCAGCACACGAATCCTGGAGATGCAAACTGATATTGCACTCTCCGGAGACACCGGCATCGCGCTGTCGTTCGATTCTCTGTTCGATCCTTTGCTGTTTTCTCTTGATCTCGATGCTCGTCTCGACGCACAGGGTCGGGCACGGCAAGTATTCGGCTTTCGCCTGGGCGAATGTATTAGTCTGGGCAGTGATAGTTTTGATTTCGCGGCAACCGGCCCGCTAAATTTAAGCTTGTCTTTGTCAGTGACGCTTAATCCGGTTTGGATCGCAGATGATGTACTTCGAGTCACACCGCTGGTGACACTGGATGGCCAGTTGCGTGAAGGACGAATCAACGTTTCTGTAGACGACACCATTCTGCGCAGTTTTCTGGAAGACTTTATCGAGGACGAAATTGACGAGCTACTGGGTGAAGATCGAATCCGCAGCGAAATTGACAGACTGCAGCAGAAAATTGATCAGCAGCTTCGGGACTCATTGAATGTTGAGGGTGATGTCAGCGGTTTTATCGATGTGTCACTGCCGTCTTCCAGTGATGATCAGATACTGGCGTTATATGAGTTGCTCACACCGCAGGCACGTTTCCCGCTGACAGAAAGCTTTCTTCGGTCGCGTCGTCTTGAAATTCTGGCCGCACTGATACTGGATGATCAGGACGCACTGACTGATCTGTTAAGCAATGCTGCCGAGTGCGAGCTTGGCAATGTGTTGCAGATACCGCTTAGTCCACGGCCAGTGTTCCAGCAAAACGGGCTGGCATGTGAACGCATTGATACACCGCAAACACAAGGCACCTACTTTAGCGATAGTAGCTGTCTTGAGTCGTTTGAATTTACACCCACCAGTCTGGCTCAGTATTGTCAGACAGCGCTAAATTCGGACCGGCTGGGTAATCCTGAATCAAATGGCGGAGTATTGAATTCCTGGACACTATCTCCCGGCACACGCTTTGATTTAAGTGCCGTGAGTCTGCAGGGTAAACCGCAACCCTATGTGCAGTCTCGTTCATATAAATCAGTGGCCACCGTCGCCGGCGAATGCCAGCTTGAAATGCGTGTTTACACAGATCAGCCCAATAGCCAAAACCGCCAACCGCTAATAGCGTTGCATGGCGGAAGCTGGCAAAGACGCGGTAGCGGGTTTCTTGGCATTGAAAACATGGCCACCCACTTTGTGGATCAGGGCTTTGTTGTCTTTGCTCCGTTTTATCGATTGATTGGTGATTCGGACGGCCCAGCTGCGTGTCAAAACGCCACGCTTGACGAGATTCTGGCTGATGTCAACAGTGCACTCGACTGGGTTAACGTCGAAGGCCCTGCCTTTGGTGCGACAGGTAAGCCGGTTGCCTTTGGTCAATCGGCCGGAGGGCATCTGGCGTTATCTCTGGGGGTTAATCGCCCTCAGGATATAGACAGAATGGTATTGTTCTATCCACCGACTGACTTTGCAGATTTTATCGAGCAGGTGCAACTTGGCGAATATGTCGGAGAACAAGGGCAACGCGTCATAGAGGCAGTCACCGCATCGGCATCGCTCGATATGCTCTCTACAGAGTCGGCGTTAGTCGCTCAAAACAGCTTTCCGTCGATTGTGGCCGGGCAACCAGCCGATTTTCCCCCGGTATTTTTACTTCACGGCGAGTCCGATAGCTTATTGCCGTTCAGGCAATCTGTCAGGCTGTGTAATGCCTATGCCGGAAGCCCTGATGCTGGCCCGGCATTGCTGACTATGAATACAGAGTCGGCAAGGCTTGTTTACAGCTGTGATCAGCCAGGCAGTCAACTGCACCTGATCGCCGAAGGTGAACACGCCCTGGATGTATGTATTTCTGATGAGTTATGTCTGGCCGGTTCACCTGGCAGTGCTGCAGCAACGGCTGAGTCTATCAACGAAATGTTGAGTTGGTCGGCCGATCCTTTATTGGGACTACCGGCAGCTGATGACGCAGGCGGTGCTGGTGCTCCTGGGCTTTACGGCTTGTTTTTACTGCTTTTGTTGCCCGGAGTCAGGCTTAGGGTCGCCAGGCCTTCTGGAGTCACAGTGTTGCTTTTAATATACACAATGTATCAGAAATGGCGATTGGGTCGCGGAAAAGAGATGCAGGATTCCACATAATTCATCTCATCGAAGCACACATGAGCAAGCATCAATGTCAGCAGTAATCGTATGCCTTCTGATTTCCTCACTTACCCTGGTGGTGGTGTCGAGACGCTAGGCAACAAAAGATAAACGTTTAAAATCAGGCGGTCACTTCAGCGTATTCCAGAGGCGTTGGTGACCGCTTTTTTTGTGCGTGCTATTGACGTTAAAATAGGGTGGCGCCTGACTTTTTGATAAATCGCTGTAGACTGTGAATCTAAATCCTTATAAATATTTCGGCGCAGGGGACTAACGTTTTGCTGAGTATAGGTCTGGTCAACCCCAAAAATGTCAGTAACGTCGGTTCGGTAATGCGCGCAGCAGGATGCTTTGGTGTTGATGCTGTCTGGTACAGCGGTGAGCGTTACCCACGGGCCCGGAAATTTGCCACTGACACCAAAAAATCTGTCCAGACAATCGCGCTGCAACACACTGACTCAATTCTTGAAACTGCCGGGCATAACATCGCCAGAGTTTGCGTTGAATTGGTGGAAGGTGCGACCGCTTTACCTGATTATCAACATCCCTTGCACGCTTGTTATGTATTTGGTCCGGAAGATGGGTCTTTGAGCCAGTCGATGATCGATCGCGCAGATGACGTGGTTTATATCCCCTCGACCGGCTGTTTGAATTTAGCCGCCAGCGTCAATGTGGTGCTCTATGACAGGCTGGCAAAGCTTGGGTACCTTCATGAAGGTCAGAGTGAAAACGAACTTATCGTTCGCAACAGGGATTGCAGAAATAATTTGAAGTTGTTGCAGCGAACAACCTGAAGCGTTGATCAATTGTTCGGTTGTTTTTCCTGCTGTTGTTCAAGCGCCCACTTTACATGTTCCTTTACCAGTTCGGAGTCATCATTGACGCGCGACAGCAGTGCATTGACTATTTTTGAAGAGTACGGAGCATTCCCCATTGCCACTGCAATATTGCGCAACCAGCGTTGATGTCCAATGCGTCGAATAGCTGAACCTTCAGTGTGTTGCAGAAATTCTGTTTCAGACCAGCTAAACAAAGAAACCAGTGCCGGGTTATCCAGTTGATCCCGGGCAGCGAATCCGGCTTCAACGGTATGTTGTAAAAACTTGTTCCACGGGCACACCAACTGGCAGTCATCACACCCATAAATCCGATTGCCCATCAATGGTCTGAGCTCAAGCGGAATGCTGCCTTTCAATTCGATAGTCAGGTACGAAATACACCGGCGTGCATCGACAACATAGGGTTTAATAATTGCCCGGGTGGGACAGATATCGATACACGCAGTACATTGCCCGCAATGATTACTTTGAGCGGTAGTGGGTTGCGCGTCATTAGTTAGTGGCAGATCGGTGTACAGTTCGCCTAAAAAAAACCAGGAACCGGAATCGCGGCTTAGCAGATTGCTGTGTTTGCCAATCCAGCCAAGGCCTGCTTGTTCAGCCATGGCTTTTTCCAGCACCGGTGCACTATCTACAAAGGCACGATAGCCAAAGTCGCCGATCTCTTGCTGGATTTTTAATGCCAGCTTTTGTAAACGCTTACGCATCAGCTTATGGTAATCGCGTCCCAGCGCGTAACGTGAGATAAACCCTGATTCCCCGTCTTCGATTACCGACCATGATTCCCTGGTATCGGCTGCCAGGTAATTCATGCGTACAGAAATAACACTTACGGTGCCCTGGTGTAGCTGTGAGGGATTTAAGCGTAGATCTGCATGACGCTGCATGTAGTCCATTTCGCCATGAAAGTCATTCTGCAGCCAGTTGACAAAGCGACTCTCATGTTCACCCAGTTGAGTGGTGCTGAACCCTGTTTTGGCAAATCCAAGATCAGTTGCCCACTGCGTAATTTGTGTTTTTAGTTGTGATGTATCGGTAATCACTTAGTGGCGTGCAGAAGTCATTGAAAAAGCCTGGTCAGTGTTGCGTTTATTTCTTTTTTCAGCAGCCTGTTATTCATGGTGTTCTGAATTCGCGGTAGGTTCAGTCAGGCGTGGAAAGTGACCGCTTTTATAGTATATCAGCGTATCCGAACTACCGTGCCAGGAACGCCACTCTTCAACCGGATTTCTTATCCAGCTGTAAGGTTTGTATAGATTGTCGCGATGTTGCAGCAGTCCTCTTATCACCAGAATTTCTTCGCCCTGAGGGTCCAGGTTTGGGCGAAACTCATCGGCGTTTTCCCATCGTAAAAGCATGATACTTTCGGTATCAAAAACATGCAGCGGCCGTATTTTTATTCCCGGTGCAGGTCCGGGTAACCATTTTTTGGAATCGGTGTAGTCAATGATGCGTTCGCCGTTGTCTGTACTTAAAAACTGATGATACTTAACGAACAGAAGACAGTCATCACTGGTAGATTGCAGGGTTGCTGCAGTAGGCAGTCGTAAATACTGCCCTTCACTGAATAGCGTTTCACCGCTGCGGCAATTGCCGCTTAAAATAAAGATTTCGCCACCGGTGGCGGGTACATCAAGTGTCTGCCCATTGGCTAGTGACACGATCTTCGTGGTACGTGCGGGGTTATTGATTTTTTCCAGCATCACCTCACGAGCACCGTTGCTCAACTGCGCCGCAACATCGGTGACCGAAATGGCATCATTAAAATTGCTGTGGATTTGAGAATTCACCTGAAACAGATTTTAGGCGGAGTGTCGGTATTGTAGGGGAAATTTAACAGATCGGCTGTGAATTAATATAAAAACGGTCACACAAAAAAAGACGGGGCGATCAATGATCACCCCGTTAAAGGCGCTGTTGAAGCGCTTGGCGGAGAATACTGTCGCTTTCTACCTGACAGCTTATATTTGGTAATTTTGCACCCTGGCCGGTGCTCATACCGTTTATTTTATGGACTTACTTTTTATTATTATGTAAACCTTTTTTTGCTGTTCCCTCTGCATGGCAGGGGGAACCTCATTCCTTTTGCATAGGGCATTAGCCGCGCGTAAAACAAGCCGCTTCTGATGCCTCTGATTCTTCTGAACCGCGATAGGCCTTGATCATAAAGCAACCGCCTTCGCTCCTTGCTACATTCAGATCGGATTGCAGGTCGAAAATCACATTCGGAGCCTCACCGTTCAGGTCTGATACACGGACCTCCGAGACAACGCTTGCGGTCAATGGATTGTTATCCGAGCCAAACAAAACACGATAACCCTCGACACCTTCTGACTCAGGGTTTTCCGGCCAGCTTAGCCTTAACCCTTTGTGATCGACGCAGGTCGAGCAAGAGATATTGAAATCAATGCTGGCTACCGACGATCTGCCTTCGACATCCTTAATGCGATACATCATGGAATCAGAGCCGCTGAAGTTTTCCGGGGCAGAGTAGACAAAAATGCCCGCTTCTGCTGCCAGAATCCGACCGGCAGTGGGCTGTACGTCGATATAAAAATCTACAGCGCTTCGATCAGCAATCGAATCATTGCGCAGTGGCAGCACGGTTTTTACCTCTCCTGCCCGAATCTCAACGATGTCTGAGCGGGCAGCAAGCGGATCGAGTGCCGCACCCAGCGCCGGGACTACGCAACTGGTGTTCTCTTCCCAGCCGTAGCCATCGCCATCGGGATCCGGGTTGGTGCCGACACAATAAGGGAAGCCCTCTGAATTGCTGGCGACTGTCGGTAGTTTGCAATCTGCACAAACTACTGCAACATATAAAGTGCCCCTTGACTCATTACCTTGCGCATCGATAATTCTGTATTCGATAGTCTCGGTGCCTTCGAAGTCACGGTTAGCCGTGTATTCGATGCGACCATTGTCCAGTATGGTTGCCGCGCCGTTTGCGGGCTGGCCGACCAGTTCCAGTCTTGCGTCCTTTGCGACAGCGTCATTGTTAAGAACAGATACCTGCAAAGGTGAACCTGCGATTGTTTCAGCAACATCAGTGTTCGCTGCCGAAACTTCAACACTGTTTACCTGATCAGGGTTGGATGCTTCGGGGTTTGCCGCACCTAGTTCAGGCTCGACAAGCTCATCTGTATTGTCGCTTCCACCTCCACCGCAAGATGCCAGAGCCAGGAATGTAGCGGTCAACGCCACAAGTTTAAGGTTCTCAGCACCAAAAGTGTTGGGCTTACGATTCTGTCGATCGTTCATATTGTGTTGCCCCAATTGCTAATTATTATTTTTAAAATTCAATTGCGCTTGAGGCTGGCCCCGAAGTCGCGAACCAAGGTAACGGCGACGGTCGATTTTTCTTGACGTTTTGGTGTCAAAAATTTACTTTTTATTGGCATTAATTTGACTGAAAGTGCTGTGTTTTCAGTGGTCTGCAGTGGCAAAAAAAAATTGCAGAATTTTCGATTTCGATGTGGCAGGAAACCCGAATGAATCGACGGTCAGGGCTTTCGGTTGGTCACTCTGCGCGTTAGAATGGGGAGTTAACTGCACATGGCGGTAGATGAAATACGCCGACTTCTGCATTTCATGGTATTCAACTGAATATCACCTCGGGCAAGACTCAACCGGAAAATGAATGGCCGACGACCTGCCGCTGTTTAACAACAGTGAAGAACAGCCTCTAAGCGAATTTACAGAAAAAGCCTACCTCGATTACTCGATGTACGTGATTCTTGATCGTGCGCTTCCCCATGTTGGCGACGGATTGAAACCCGTTCAGCGTCGCATCATCTACGCGATGTCCGAACTCGGGCTGTCATCAGCCTCCAAACACAAAAAGTCAGCGAGAACCGTTGGCGATGTATTGGGTAAGTACCATCCACACGGTGATTCAGCCTGTTATGAAGCCATGGTGTTAATGGCGCAGCCCTTCTCCTACCGCTATCCATTAGTCGACGGGCAGGGCAACTGGGGTGCCCCGGACGATCCCAAATCCTTTGCCGCCATGCGCTATACCGAAGCTCGTCTGGCACGCATAGCAAAGATGCTGCTGCAGGAGCTCGGACAGGGCACGGTCGACTGGGAACTGAATTTCGATGGCACACTGCAGGAGCCGACAGTACTGCCGGCCCGATTACCCAATGTATTGCTCAACGGTACCACCGGCATCGCAGTGGGCATGGCCACCGATATACCTCCCCATAATCTGCGTGAACTGGTGAACGCGTGTGTGCACCTGCTTGAAAAACCCAAGGCTACTGTCGAAGACCTGATGCAGCATGTACCAGGACCTGACTACCCTACAGAAGCAGAAATCATCAGCTCGACAGAAGATCTGCACAAAATTTATCATACCGGCAACGGCAGCGTTCGCATGCGCGCCGTGTATAAAAAAGAAGATGGTGCGATCGTGATTCATGCACTGCCACACCAGGTCTCCGGGGCGCGAGTCATGGAGCAGATAGCGCAACAGATGACGGCCAAAAAGCTGCCTATGGTGGAAGATCTTCGTGATGAATCAGACCATGAACAGCCGGTTCGATTTGTCATAGTCCCACGCAGTAATCGGGTAGATGTCGATGCATTGATGGGGCACTTGTTTGCCACCACAGACCTTGAAAGAACCTATCGCGTAAATCTGAATGTGATTGGTACCAATGGTCGACCTGCGGTCAAGAACCTTTTAACCATGCTAAAAGAGTGGTTGAGTTTCCGACTCGATACCGTACGACGGCGTCTGCAATGGCGTTTGGAGAAAGTCGAGAAACGCCTGCATATCCTTGATGGATTGTTGATCGCGTATCTCAATATTGACGAAGTCATTGCCATCATCCGCGAGAACGATGAACCCAAGCCAGTCCTGATGAAGCGCTTTACGCTCTCTGATATTCAGGCCGAAGCTATTCTGGAACTCAAGCTGCGGCACCTGGCGCGTCTTGAAGAAATGAAAATTCGTGGTGAGCAGGCAGAGCTTGAGAAAGAACGGGCATCGCTGCAAACCACGCTCGGTTCCGAGCGCCGAATGAAAACACTGGTCAAAAAAGAACTGCTCGAAGATGCAGAAACCTATGGTGACGATCGACGTTCACCGATTATCGCTCGCGATGCGGCACAAGCCATGGATGCCAGTGACCTGATACCCAATGAACCGGTCACCGTGGTGCTTTCTGAAAAAGGCTGGGTACGTGCTGCCAAGGGACACGAAGTTGATCCGCAAACGCTAAATTATAAATCAGGAGACGGTTTTCAGGATTCGGTTCGCGGACGCAGTAATCAATCTGCCATGTTTATTGACTCCACTGGTCGCGTCTATTCAGTGAGTGCGCATGGATTGCCGTCCGCACGAAGTCTGGGAGAGCCTTTGGCCGGTCGAGTAAAATCCCCTGACGGGGCGACTTTCATTGGTGTGATGATGGGTGACGACGACGCCCGCTTTGTGATGGCAACCAGCAGTGGCTTCGGTTTTGTGGCCCGGCTCGGCGGTATGGTGACACGCAACAAAGCCGGAAAAGCGGTGTTAACGGTACCCGTTGGATCAAGCGTGCTTACTCCGGCGCGAATCAATAACCCCGAAACCGATCTGGTGGTGGCGCTGGGCTCCGATGGAAAACTGCTCGCCTTTCCTGTGTCTGAACTGCCGGAACTGAATAAAGGTAAAGGCCATAAAATACTGTCGATCCCCAAATCAGCCAATGCCAAAACTCAGGTGCAGCTGCAGGCGGTTCGCAGCATGGGGCCGAAAAACTCCCTGAAAGTAGTGAGCGGAAAGCGTCACACTACGCTGCGTTACAGAGACGTGGAAGAGTATATTTCGCAGCGCGGGTTGCGAGGGTCCAGTCTGCCGCGAGGCTTCCAGAAAGTTGCTCAACTGATCGTAGAATAGGTTTTAACGGCTTTTTATAACTCGAACGACTTTTGCTTATATTATCGTCTATGAAAAGGGACTCCGCCTGAAGGGCATGTCGTCCCGGTCTGTTTAAAGATGAAGGCTTCGGCAGGGAATGTCCCGTTTGTGTAAATTGTCAACAATAGTAAGGCGCCATTGAAGACCGGTGGTTTAGTCGCCATATTCTTCGTATTAACTAAACCTCCGGCCAGCCTGTTTGCTCCGGAGTACGACTTTACAAATATCAGGAGACCAGA
>CAZNOB010000033.1:29064-37016 GCA_964574535.1 uncultured Granulosicoccaceae bacterium
CTCCGGCCAGCCTGTTTGCTCCGGAGTACGACTTTACAAATATCAGGAGACCAGATAATGGGTTTTGACATGGGTTACATGATGATGGTGATGCTGCCCGGAATGGTACTTTCCGGCCTGGCATCTATGATGGTCAAAAATACTTTTAAAAAGTATGAGACCGTCGGAACCCAAAAGAACATGACCGGGGCGGAAGCTGCTCAATTAATGCTTGAGCGCGCCGGCGTCACCGATTGCCGAATTGAGCCAATTGCCGGTCGCCTTAGTGATCACTATGATCCACGTGATAAAACCCTGCGCTTATCAGAGCCTGTTTACAACGCTCGTTCAATATCAGCAATCGGGGTTGCCTGTCACGAGGCCGGACACGCCTTGCAACACGCCACCGGCTACAAGTTTTTGCAGATGCGCTCTAAACTGGTGCCCGTGACTAATTTATCCAGCAAAATGTCGATGCCTGTATTGATGGTCGGCATGCTGCTGATGTCTCTGGCGCCGGCGCTGGGTATGCCGGTGATGCTGTTGGGTGTTGCCTTATTTGCCGCTGCAGTCGTCTTTGCAGTCGTCACTCTGCCGGTTGAGTGGGATGCCAGTGCCAGAGCCAAGACTGCCATGGTAAACGCCGGTATTGTCTCAAATGACGAAATGCGCGGCGCAGGTCGAGTGCTGAATGCGGCATTCATGACTTACCTTGCAGCAGCGATTACATCAATAATGACACTGTTGTACTACCTGCACAGAACCGGACTGCTGCGATCACTGATGGGCCGCCGCTAGTCAACCGTTGCAAATCAGATCCTCAAGGCCGGTTTTTACCGGCCTTTTTTTTGCAGATTATCCGCAGCTCGCATCATGTGTTTCGCAATCAGATAAGTATGCTGGCCTGTTACCCCCTGCAACCGCTATAATCACCGCAACTTCAGTTAAGCAGATACCCGCAATGGCCAATGTCAGCACCAATGAATTCAAAAGTGGCTTAAAAATTATGCTTGATGGTGATCCCTACACCATCGTTGAAAATGAATTTGTTAAACCCGGTAAGGGTCAGGCATTTAGCCGGGTAAAAGTCCGCAACCTGAAAACCGGTCGCACCGTTGAGAAAACCTTTAAGTCGGGTGAGAGCGTTGAAGCGGCTGATGTGATGGATACCGATATGCAGTATCTCTATGCAGATGGCGAGTTCTGGTACTTTATGGATCCGGTGTCTTTTGAACAGCTGGGGGCGGCTGAAAGTGCAGTGGCTGATGCAAAACAATGGCTTAAAGAGCAGGATACCTGCGAAGTCACCTTATGGAACGGTGAGCCTCTAAGCGTGTCTCCACCAAACTTTGTTGAGCTTAAAATTACCCAGACTGATCCGGGTCTGCGTGGTGACACCGCTCAGGGCGGTAACAAGCCAGCTACTCTCGAAACAGGCGCTGTAGTAAAGGTACCTCTGTTTATCGAAGAAGGTGAAGTCATTAAAATTGATACTCGCTCTGGTGAGTATGTCGGGCGCGTGAAAGACTAGCGCTCCCACTGTATTGATGGCCTGACCATCAATGGACGAATTGCGCTGGCAGCCCTCTGCCTCTATAGAATTATTAAAACACCGTGCAGAGCTGCTACGGCAAATTCGTGAATGGTTTTATCAGCATAAAATCCTGGAAGTAGAAACACCGGTACTGGTTTCCGGTGCAACCACTGACCCTCATATCGACAGCTTTCAATTGTGCGGGTCCTCAACGCGGCATTTACGCACCTCGTCCGAATTTCACCAAAAGCGACTGCTTGCCGCCGGTAGCGGAGATATCTTTGAAATAGGTAAAGTGTTTCGAGTAGACGAACGCGGGCGTTACCATAATCCCGAGTTCACTATGCTTGAGTGGTATCGATGCGGGATCGATCACTATGCACTCATCGATGAAGTAGCCGTGTTGCTGGCTCATTTACATGGTGATAACTTCCCGGGGTTTGAACGGATCAGTTATCGATCTTTGTGGAGCAACCTGACGGGTATCGACATCGCCACCGGCACACCTGCTGACCTTGCCGGGTACATTGAGAGCCGTAGTTGTGAAGTGCCGGAATCGATTGTCGACGACTATGATCTGTTGCTGGATCTGGGGATGTCCACGGTTATTGCAGACCAGTTACCGCAAAATATTTATACCTGTATTTATGATTACCCGGCCAGCCAGGCATCATTGGCAAGAATCAATACAACCGATTCAAGCCATGCATTTGCCTGTAGATTCGAAGTATATTTCGGCAGTGTTGAACTGGCTAATGGCTACCACGAACTTACTGACGGCTCAGAGCAAAAGAAGCGCTTTGAAAGTGATAATCAACAGCGACAAGTTAACAGTAAAACGGCCATGCCCGTGGATTGTCTGCTGATCGACGCACTTAATCACGGGTTGCCGGATTGTGCGGGTGTAGCAATAGGACTAGACCGCTTGATGATGGTACTGATTGACGGTGTTGATCATCTGGGTGATGCAATCAGCTTTGACTGGGCTCGCGCATGACGCAAATATTGTTATACCGTGATTGTGATCAGCAGGCTTTGCATCAGCTGTTACAAGCTCTGGGTCTGACAGTTGAACTAGTGCCCGCTGACAAAAAAATACCCGGAAGTTTTTGGGGGGACGAAGAAGCCGGTTTAATCAGATCTACCATCTACCTGCGCCCTGATACACCGGTTCATTCGGCACTTCATGAAGCCTGTCACTTTGCCTGTATGGACGATGAAAGGCGTGCATCACTTCACACCAATGCAGGTGGCACCAGCACAGAAGAAAACGCCGTTTGTTATCTGCAAATTCTTTTGTCAGATGCGTTGCCCGATGTGGGTCGTGAAAAAATGTTCAGTGATATGGATAGCTGGGGATATTCTTTTCGACTTGGTAGTACCGCAAGCTGGTTTGCAGAAGATGCTGATGATGCACAGCGATTTTTACAAAATAAAGGCCTAATTAAACTGGCCCAGCGACTCACCCATTCGCACAACGCTGCCCTCGGTTAAGTCTTCGCGCCAGTCAGCATTCTTTTCCATTAACAGTATGACAGTGGAGCCCATATTAAAGCGCCCCATCTCTTCCCCTTTGGCAAGACTGATGGTTTCCGCAGTGTCGTTGTAGTCGCGATGGATTATGTTACGGGTGTTTGGCGGAGTGATTAAGCCTGCCCAAACGGTTTCAATGGCAGCAACGTTAATGGCCCCCACCAGTACCATCGCAAGTTTACCGGCATCAGTGTCAAACAGTGCAACCACTCTTTCATTGCGCGCAAACAGCCGGGGTACCACCCTAACCGTATGCGGTGCCACACTGAATAACCGCCCGGGAATATAATGCATGCTGGTCAGCTTTGCATTTAAAGGCATATGAATTCGATGATAATCACGGGGTGATAAATACAAGGTGGCAAACAAGCCATCCTTAAAGGCCGCAGTGTCCTGCGGTCGACCACCCAGCAGGTCAAGGGTGGTGTACTGATGTCCCTTGGCCTGAAATATTTGCTCACCCTGAATGGTGCCGATTTGGGAAACGCAGCCATCAACCGGGCTGGCAATCCCCTGCGCAGATGTATCAAGCGGGCGAATGCCGGGTTTTAACTCGCGAGTGAAAAAGGCATTGAATGACGGGTAGTCCGTCGGTGATTCGTGCAGCGCTTCCTGCATATCAATCTTAAATATCTTTGAGAATTTTTTGATTGCAAAGGCACAGTGGCGAGTCTGCAATCGGGTCAGGCGGAACACCACCCGGGAAACCAGATGGTGCGGCAGCAGATATAAAGGTAAAGATTTCAGTTTATCGGTGAGAGAACTCAAGCTGGAATATCCGTTGGCTGTCGTGACTGGAAGTGGTCGAATTGTACAGCCTTGCCGCTGCTTATGGGCTAATATATCTGGGATCATACTCCCCGCTACGGCAGGAAATTATAGACAATGTCTGGACAGCACAATTCTCTCATGGACCTCCGGCATTGTACGCTGGCGCAGCTTATTGAAGCAGGCAATGAGTACCTTGAACAACACCAGCTTGTCTATGGGCATGGCACTGATAATCCGTTTGATGAGTCAGCCTGGCTCGCGCTTGAAGCCTGCGGACTTTCACCGGCCGTCCCTTTGGATGACTACGACATACCGGTAGCCGCCAATCAGTTAAAACGCGCCAGAAGCTGGTTTAAAAAACGCGCCATCGATAATATTCCAGTGGCCTACCTAACCGGTCGAAGCTGGTTTGCGGGCCATGAATTTATCACCGATGAAAGAGCCCTAATACCGCGCAGCCCAATTGCAGAGCTTATTGCCCATGGCTTTGAGCCCTGGCTTAGCGGGCCACCAGACAGCGTGCTTGATTTATGCTGCGGCGGCGGCTGTATTGCCATTGCGACCGCGCTGGAGTTCCCCCGGGCACAGGTGCATGGCTGTGATCTCTCGGCAGACGCATTGGCGCTTGCTAAATTAAATCGTGATAAACATAAGCTGGGTGAAAGACTGCAGTTGTTTCAGGGTGATCTTTTTGAGGCTTTGCCCGAAAACGCACGCTACGATCTTATTTTATCCAACCCCCCGTATGTAGACTTACAGGATATGCGCTCGTTACCGGCAGAATTTAAACATGAGCCACAGATGGGCCTGGCTGCTGGAAACGATGGACTTGATATTGTTGATCGAATGCTGAGCAAAGCAAAACAACGACTAACATCATCGGGCGTGATGATTGTGGAAGTCGGTAATTCACAGCCTGCAGTAGAAAAGCGATTTGCAGATCTTGATCTGGTGTGGCTTGATTTTCAGTATGGTGGTCAGGGTGTTTTTCTTGTGGCTGCCGATTCTCTTTAGCCTTTGCTCATTCATCAGCCGCGCCTGGATTCAAAATGAACAGACAATATTTTTTCGCAGTTGATAACAAATTGGTGACAGTAAATGCATGAACTTCAACCACTACGGCTTAAAATCAGGGAGCGTTATTTACAGACCGAACCTGAAATCGTAGCAGAGCTTCTGGATGAACAATCGCTCAGTGAGCGAGAGCGGTCTATGCTGACTGAAACCGCAGCGCGTACCGTATCAGAGCTGCGAGAAAACAATAACCCCACCATCATGGAGAGCTTTCTGTCGGAGTATGGATTGTCGACTCGCGAAGGGGTGGGTTTAATGTGTCTGGCCGAAGCGCTGCTGCGTGTGCCGGATGCAGGCACCGTAGATGAACTCATTGCAGATAAGATTGAACCCTCCAACTGGGGCGTTCATCTGGGTAAAAGCAGTTCATCGCTGGTCAATGCATCCACCTGGGCATTACTGCTCACCGGTCAGATTCTGGACGAGTCCATCGATAACTCCGATAACCCCGCACCTGTAGTGGCACTGCGTCAGTTAATTCGTCGGCTGGGTGAGCCAGTGGTTCGAAAAGCAGTCAGCCAGGCAATGAAAATGCTGGGTAAGCAATTTGTACTGGGGCAAACCATCGAGGAAGCGATGGCCGAGGCCAGAACGCTTGAGTCACAGGGATATACCTATTCATATGATATGTTAGGCGAAGCGGCCCGCACCCACGCTGATGCCGAGCGTTACCACCAGGCCTATGCAAAAGCCATTGATACCATTGCCAGCGCACCGGGTAACGGTATCACTCAGCGTCCTGGTATTTCAGTTAAGTTGTCAGCATTGTACCCGCGTTATGAAACCACTCACAAAGCAGAAGTGATGGAGCATCTGCTACCCAAAATATCAGCCTTGGTTGATCAGGCAGCAGCGGCAGATATAGGCCTTAATATCGATGCAGAAGAAGCCGACCGGCTGGATATCTCTCTGGATATCATCGGTGCATTGCTTGCCCGCGAAAATAATAAACAATGGGATGGTTTCGGCGTTGTGGTGCAAGCCTACGGAAGGCGATCATTGCCTGTGCTCGACTGGTTGTTTGCAGCCTGTAAACTCTATAACCGCAAAATAATGGTGCGGCTGGTGAAAGGCGCTTACTGGGATGCAGAAATCAAACAGGCGCAAGAGTTGGGGCTGGCGAATTTCCCGGTCTATACCCGTAAAGCAATAACCGACTTAAGTTATATCGTGTGTGCTCAAAGACTGCTAAATCATCGAGAATTTATCTATCCACAGTTTGCCACTCATAATGCACATACGGTTTCGACCATTCGCTACCTTGCAGGCGCGGACTCCAGCACTTATGAATTTCAGCGTCTGCATGGTATGGGTGAGTCATTGCATGACAACATTCAGCAGCAACACAATACGCGATGCCGCATCTATGCACCGGTCGGGGCGCATGTCGATCTGTTAGCCTACCTGGTAAGACGCCTGTTGGAAAACGGTGCGAATAGCTCATTCGTCAATCAAATTGTCAATGAAGATCTCTCCCCCACAGAAGTAGCCCGATGTCCGGTGACAGAGGTCATGGCGTTTACTGATATTGAACATCCGGCCATCATTAAACCGCTGGAATTATTCAGTCCGGAACGAATAAACTCCAGAGGGTATCGGATTAATGATCCTGCCTCAGTACAACCGCTACTGGATCAGCGTGAGACTTTCAAGCAAACCCGGTTCACCGCGACCCCTATTATTTCAGCACAATTTAGCGGCACCGAAGCGATTGATGTCATCAACCCGTGCAACCCGGGTGACACCGTTGGATCAGTGATTGAAGCGACGGCAGAAGATGTCGCTGCTGCTATTGATATGGCAAAGCAGGCGTTCACTCCGTGGCAGGCCAGCACCACTCTCGACAGAGCTGGCTGTCTTTTAAATGCAGCCGCACTCTATGAAAAAAACATTGCCGAGCTCGCGGCACTCATTGGCCGTGAAGCCGGCAAACATCTCAGTGATGCCATTGCAGAAGTTCGCGAGGCGGTAGACTTTCTGCGCTACTATGCAGCGCAAGCCACTAACCAGACCGAACAAAGCAATGCGCGCGGCGTTATAGTTTGCATTAGCCCGTGGAATTTTCCGTTAGCCATATTTACCGGCCAGATTGCAGCAGCCCTGGCAGCAGGCAATACGGTACTGGCAAAGCCGGCACCCCAAACGCCACTAATTGCGGCACGCGCCGTACAGCTGCTTCACGATGCCGCAATCCCGGTGAATATCCTTCAGTTGCTGCCCGGAGACGGGCCTAACATTGGCCAGGCGCTTATATCGGATAATCGCATTGATGGCGTTTGCTTTACCGGTTCAACCGCTATTGCCAAGCATATCGAAAAGACACTCTCGTTACGATCCCTGTCGCAGGTCACGGAAGGTGCTGCATTTGATCCCATGCTGATCGCCGAAACCGGGGGGCTGAACGCAATGATTGCAGACACCACGGCACTGACAGAGCAGGTGGTACGCGATGTACTGATTTCAGCGTTTCAAAGTGCCGGTCAACGATGCTCTGCGCTTCGCATGATCTATATTCAGGAAGAAGCAGAGCAGCGATTTCTTGAAATGCTCAGCGGTGCACTGGACACATTAAACGTGGGTGATCCATGGTTGATGAGTACCGATGTCGGGCCGGTGATCGACGCGGCTGCAAGGGAAAAAATAAACAACTATGTTGCGGAAAGAAAAATTGCAGGTCAACTGATCAAACAGATTTCAGTGCCGGATCAGGGGCATTTTGTAGGTCCGGCTATCATAAAGGTCAGTGGTATAGAAGATCTGCACGAAGAAATATTTGGCCCGGTGCTCCATGTGGCTACCTTTGCCGCAGAGCGTATCAACGAAACCATAGAAGCGATTAACAGCAAGGGGTTTGGCTTAACCTTTGGCTTGCACACCCGGATAGATGATCGAGTACAGCAGATTGTTGATCGCATTCAAGTGGGCAATGTCTATGTGAACAGAAATCAAATTGGTGCAGTAGTAGGTTCGCAGCCGTTTGGCGGAGAAGGCAAGTCAGGTACTGGTCCAAAAGCAGGCGGGCCAAATTATCTACCGTGCTTCTATGCGCCAGAGGTGAGTA
>CAZNOB010000034.1:0-36290 GCA_964574535.1 uncultured Granulosicoccaceae bacterium
TTGTGTTGTCACTTTACTGTTAACAAAGATCCCATATTTTTGCTTGGAAACATCTGGATGCGATTGGCAGCGAATACTTTACGATGGGTGTCTATGTAAATGTGCCATACACAAAGCAAAGAGTTCGGATCTTCACCATTTTGTAGCCTCCACATTGCTCCAGTTGCAGCAAAATAAGCTGAAATGAATGGACTATAAGACCAATCCAATAACCTTGTTGGAAGGCCATAGTGCTGAGCTAGCCCGAATATCGGTAAGAGCTCAGTCGGCGGCCATACGGCAACTTCAGTTCCTCGCGCTGAGAATGAAGTTCCATGTGTTGCCATTTCTAGGACTGTGCCTCTGCCGGTAAGCAGCTCTTGACGGATATTTTCGTTTGATACTACCGGGAGGCTTAAACCAGCACGTTCAGCGTACTGGTAGAAATGCTGTATAACTGTTAGCTCTGCACGTCTTTGAGCAATCTCCATGTTCCTTTTGTCTATTACTGCTGGTCTACCGCGACTGTCAGCTATTTCCCAAAGCTGCTTATACATTTTCGGATGCTCTTCCTCAGTTCTTAATGCGGTCGGAACTAGCCTATGAGATACATCTGACACGCCGCGATAGAGAAAGCGCAAGCTCTGAGTATCCGTTAAATTTGCAAACTGAACGGCTAGTGATGTGAGATTCTGAACAAACACTTCTGCGTTCTCACAACTTAGGTCACTATTGCTATCTACCCAGCTCATACCGTACCTCTATTTTTCGACATAACGCCACCTTCAGCCGCAGTGCATGCGGTGGCGGTTTGTGTGCAAAAATGGGAGCTTGCGACCATGCATACAAACCGACACCGCGTGCGCTGTCGGTTGCAAGGTATTGTTAGAATATTCAGCCAGCTGCTCCTCCAATACACCAAGCTTATACCCCATTCTCAACTGACTATTAGTATGCTATTTTACAATTCTCAATGATTTGGAGTAATTGTATTAGAATCAACCGGCCAACACCACGGAGAAGCTAGATTGTCAAGTGCAAAGGAAATCGCAGAGGATAGGTATGCAAAAGGTGAAATTACAGAAGAAGAATTTGAGCGGATAATAGCCAGGCTCGAGACCGGTTCAACTCGCAATAATAAAGATTCCGAGTTTTTACATATTATTGAATGCAGAAAGTGTGGCGCCGAACAAGATTCACTTGCAAGTAATTGTAAAAACTGTGGCATTGAGAATCCGTACGACGTTATAAATGAACAAAGATTAAAACAAGCCCGGAAAGACAAATACTTTGGGATTATTGGATACCTGTTGCTGTTTATTTTTATAAGCTGGCTAATTGGAAGATTAGGAGGAATTAAAGGTATAGTCAGCAGTTTTACGGGAACTTGTGATGTTATTTCTACGAACGCCAGTCCCGATATATTTCTGACAAATGGAGAGCCAGATTACGGTTACCGCACAGTTTCCGAAATTATGAAATCAAAAAGTAGTGGTGATGTAACTGTTGAAGTAACCCTTTCTACAGGTGAAGGAACTTTCACGAAAGAAAGAAAAATATTTGGATTATCCGAGGGCGAAACGAAGAAAGTAACACTAAATTTCCCGGAACCCACAGTAAATACACAAGAAGGACAAATAACAGCGAAGTGTGCGGTTAATTAAGCTCGAGTAGACAAAAATACGTGCTAATTTAAAAGCCTGTTGGAGTTTGTTATGGTGGATTTTGATTCTAACGCCCGCTTCAGTCGCGGTGTATGCGATGGCCATCTGCATGGTAAAATGGGAGGTACGACCATTCATGCAAATGGACAGCGCGTACACCGTCGAGCTGCAAGCGATTGTTAGATTATTCAAACGGTGCCAATATAACTATGGGCTGCGCTTAATGGTTTTGTGTATGTACTCATGAGTTGTTTCCATTTTCTTACCCACATAATCATCCTTTATTTTTCCGCTCAGAACCTGACCTTCGGAATCCTTATCAAAGACACCGGAAACAGTACCTATGTACTTTCCGTTTGTTATTTCTTCAACCTCAAGTGTTACGATGTAGCGAAAACCATCTGCAAGTATGAGGTGAGCTCTGTCACCAACTACCGGAAGCTCAATACTTCCGCGGTCATGGCATATTAGAAATTCTTCATTCATTTGTTGCCCTTTACTTTCGGTGGGTCTAGGTCATCCGACTTATCTCCTCTAAATTCAGATGGATGCCCTGCATACTTACATGCTGTGCATATAAGATCCATGGTGTCAGCACCCATAATTCTTTCTTTGCTTACTGTAGTGCTACCGCATTTTGGACAAGTACCACCTCTTGGACTCATTTAAAATTCTCCTTCTGTTAAGTCGTTGGTCTTTAAAATCTAACGCCGCACTTAGCCGCAGTGTATGCGGTGGCTGCCTTGTGGTAAAGTGGAGCGACAGCGACACCACAAGGCGGACACCGCGTACACTGTCGGCTACAGTGCTTTGTTAAGTGATTTTTTGAACTGTACGACATGAAGGATACCTGGAACAACCCCAGAATTTTTTACCAATATTATCCCCCTTCTTTGCTGTGCGTAAAACCATACCACCTCCACATTTAGGACACACAATTTCCGATACAGATTCATGACGGGATTTTAGATTCTGTACGTGCTCTCTGTCTGTCTTTCTTGATGGCTCAAGCCTTCCAGATTCAATCTGCGCCACAACAGACTGCACCTGCGTTTTTGATAATATTTCTGATCTAAACGATTTAATATAATCCGCGTAACCTATACCTCGTGTTACATTTGGAGGCATCTCCGTTTTTAATTTACATTCACCAATAAAAGCGATTACTGATATTATTGCCTCTGGTGGAACCTCTAGCGCAGATTCTAATGCCTTCACGTGCTTATAATTCTGACGAATTGGATTCTGAAATTTGTTTTTGACCTTGAATATTTGTTGCGTCCACTGAGCTTGATTTTCACCTCCAAATATCCAGCCCTTCATATTTTTTGTTTCTACAACGAACACACCAAACCGTGAAACAAAGATATGATCTATCTGAGTTGTTCCATCTTCTGTTGGCAGGGTTACATTATGAATTGGATGATAGACATCCTTCGGTAGCTTAAACTTTGCTAAGATTTTTACCAAAGCCTCCCCAATTATGCCTTTTACCTTGGGGGTTCTGAGAAACCCAATAAATATGATGAACGGCAAAGCCCATAGCAATGGCTTTATGGCTGCTTGTATTATCGGGGTGAAATCCATATTAATTCTACCTCAGTACTTCTGATCTATTTTCACTTAACTTATGTTATACAGCATCTTCTATTATAGCGTTATGCCGAAACTTCCATTATAGAGATATACCGAATCTTCTATTCACTGGATATGCCGCAAGTCCCGGCAATGGGATAGACAAACTCACATCATTCATATGTTACTAGTGTATATTTATACAAATTTAGGGGTTCATGAAAAAAATCGCTCAAATCTGCATCCAATGTTTCCAGTGGTGATTAACACTCTGGCAGCAGCGCCTGGTACTTATACAGAAAGGCACTAATAAACGCACACATACATTTGAGGTAAACCCCGATTGAGGTGATTCCAGTAAAAAGCCAGAATGCAGATAAAAAACTCTTTAAATATCAGCAACATATAATAATTCAAAGGTTGCAGCCCCAGCAAGTCGATAACATTATGACGAATTAGCTCCCTGTGAGGCGAAGATCCTGTGGGAGCTCTATCTCTGCTATGTAAAAGCCTTTCCCGAGAAACATCCAGGGACTATAAGCTATATTGTGCGGGAACCGCTTGGCTGCGAGATAATGTTGAAGTCTACTGCAATAAATCCTGCTAACGAATCATAATCTCGCTTGATACAGTATCAAGCCAGCCGTTTCGTAAAACTTGCCATGAAAATTGTTGCCACAGACATGTCCAGAAAACCTGCTCGCTGTAATTCTGGCTTAATGGTGATGGGGATGCATTAAAAGTTGACAGCGAGCAGCTTACGAGTGCGAACCCTGCGAGTGAGTCGTTCGTAGGTCAGCGACCACTACGGCGAAGTCCTAATACACATTATGAATAGCGAAGGAGCAGCACAAATGAACCCGCTCTTTCGTTCTTGATCTTGTTTTTTGCTTTTGCTTTACCGCGTTTAATCAGTTTTGAGAGTGATCGTGGAAGTGGGTCGGCGCGCCATATATGGCGCAAAGAGCGCTGTCAGCCATGGATGGCCGCAAGTGCTATCCACTTGCACGATCGCTCTCAAAATGCCGCAGGCACCCGAAGGGCTGAATAGTCGCAAAAAAACTTTTTGCTTCCGTTTTTGGTCTTTCAAAAATGAAGGCCCCCGGCAGGGGGGGCTTGTTAGCTGCGCGACAGCTCACAGCTAGCCAGGGCGAAATCTCTTACCCACACTTACTCTCACCACAATTCAAACAAGTACTACACCCATCCATCAGCACAGTTGCCTTAACCGAGCACTTCGCACAGTTAGTCGCGCTGGAAGGAAAGCCGGTTGTATCATCCAGCTTTTCTTCATTTGCCTGAAGATATTCTTCCTTCTTCATCTCTATGTATTCAATTTTGGCATCATCTATTTCCGGACCGCGCAGCATGCCGATGCCAATTAAATGTTCTTCAATCACGTCGCCTATTTCAGCGACCAGTGATGGCATGAGTTTGCCTTTATTCCAGTAGCCACCACGTGGGTCAAAGACAGAGCGCAGTTCTTCAACCAGGAAGGTGACATCGCCGCCTTTGCGGAATACCGCTGACATAATGCGGGTGAGGGCGACTATCCACTGGAAGTGGTCCATGTTTTTGCTGTTGATAAATACTTCGAACGGACGGCGGATTTCGTGGTTGGTGCCTTCGTTGAGCACGATATCGTTGATGGTGATGTACATGGAGTGCTCTGACACATGCTCCGGCGTTTTCAGCTTATAGGTTGAACCTATTAACTTGTCGGGGCGTTTCAGAGCTTCGTGCATTTGCACGATTTCAGCTTCAGCTGGCTTGACTGGCTCAGCGTCTGCTTTGTTCACGGCATAGCCGGTGATTTTGCTGTCGATCTTGATGGTCATGGTAGTCATAAAATTCTATAAGTCTTTATGCATTGCACTTTGATTGACCAGCACTTGTGAGTTTCGGTGCTGGTTTGTCCTGCGTTGCCGACGTGTGTGGTCGGACGGCAACTTTATTTGTTAATCACGGCTAGAACTTGCCGTAATAACCTTCCTTGAGTGCATCGTAGAGATTGGCGGCGCTGTGGATTTCTCCATCGTAGTCGATTTCCTCATTGCCCTTGCACGTGACCGTGCTGCCATCTTCAAGCGTAAATTCGTACGTCGTATTCTCAAGATCAGATTCCTTAACGAGTACACCTTGAAATGCTTCTGGATTGAACCGAAAGGTGGTGCAGCCCTTCAGTCCTTTTTCGTGTGCATACAGATAAATATTTTTAAAGCTGTCATAGGCAAATTCAGTGGGGACATTTGCGGTTTTAGAAATGGATGAGTCAATCCACTTCTGAGCAGCTGCCTGAACATCAACATGTTGATTCGGGGTGATGTCGTCTGCGGAGACGAAGTAATCAGGCAGTTTGTTTTCTTCTTCGGTGGCGTATGGCATTGCATCCATATTGATCAGCTCGCGGTAGGCGAGTAGTTCATAAGAGAAGACATCAACTTTTTCTTTGGACTTTTTGCCTTCGCGAATAACATTGCGTGAGTAATGATGGGCGAAGCTTGGCTCTATACCGTTGCTGGCGTTGTTGGCCAGTGACAATGAAATTGTGCCGGTGGGCGCAATTGAGGTGTGATGGGTGAAGCGGCAGCCTTGTTCGGCGATTGCATCGGTCAGGCCTTTATCAACCGTAGCCAGTTGCTGCATGTAGCGGCTGTACTTGCCCAGTAGAACTTTGCCTTTCACTTTGTCGCCAATGTTGTAGCCGTCTTTGCTGATCTCGGGACGTTTGCGCATCATATCGGCAGTGATGACGAATTCATCATCCATAACAGGAGCAGCGCCTTTTTCCTGTGCCAGTGCCACGCCGGTTTTCCAGCCAGTGATGGCCATTTCACGGGTGACGTTTTCAGTGAATTCCAGTGATTCTTCCGAGCCGTAGCGCATTTGCATCATGGTGGCGGCTGACCCCAGGCCCAGATAACCCATACCGTGACGGCGTTTGTACTGAATTTCTTCACGTTGCTTAAACAGCGGCAAGCCGTTTATTTCAACCACGTTATCAAGCATGCGGGTAAAGATTTCAACGGTGCTGCGGTATTTATCCCAGTCGAAGCTGGCTTCGCTGGTGAACGGTTTGTTAACGAAGCGAGTCAGGTTAATAGAGCCCAGCAGGCAAGCGCCATATGGCGGCAGGGGTTGTTCGCCGCAGGGGTTGGTGGCCCTGATTTCTTCACAAAACCAGTTGTTGTTTTGATCATTGACTTTATCAATCAGGATAAAGCCTGGCTCTGCAAAATCATAAGTGGATGACATGATCGCATCCCACAGGCGTAGTGCTTTGACGGTGCGATAAATTTTACAGGCCGTCAGGCCTTGATCGTTTTGGATGAAGCCTTCTTTGGACGGCCAGTCAAGCCACATGACTTGTTCAGGGTCATCGAGTGTGACTTCGCCGCTTTCGATTTCTTTATGTTGTACCGGGAAGGCCAGTTGCCATGATTTATCGTTGCGTACGGCGTCGATGAAATCTTCGGTGATCAGCAGTGACAAATTAAATTGACGCAGGCGGCCGTCTTCTCTTTTAGCGCGGATGAATTCAAAGACATCCGGGTGGCGTACATCAAAGGTGGCCATCTGTGCGCCACGGCGTCCGCCCGCGGAAGAGACGGTGAAGCACATTTTATCGTAGATATCCATGAACGATAATGGTCCGGAGGTATAAGCCCCGGCGCCGGAAACGTAAGCCCCGCGCGGACGCAGGGTGGAGAAGTCGTAGCCGATACCGCAACCGGCTTTTAGTGTCAGACCAGCTTCATGGACCTTGCCGAGGATGTCGTCCATGGAGTCACCCACGGTACCGGAGACTGTGCAGTTAATGGTAGAGGTGGCAGGTTTATGTTCACGTGCACCGGCGTTGGAGATGATGCGTCCGGCAGGGATCGCGCCTTGTCTTAAGGCCCAAAGGAATTTGCCAAACCAGTGGTTTTTCTTTTCATCAGTTTCTTCGACATCTGCCAGGGCTTTGGCAACGCGCTGAAAAGTGGCATCCAGATTCAGGTCTACGTTTTCGCCATCACGGCTTTTTAATCGATATTTTTTGTCCCAGATGTCAAGTGATGCATCTTGTAGCGGGATGCCGACTTCGAAGTCAGGTTTTGTTTTAGTTTCTATAGCGACGACTTTAGTCATTCTATTTTTTTGCCCCATTTCCCGTGATTACCGCAATGCATTACTGCGCGGTGTTTATTGCTATTTTTACTTCTGTTTTTGATCGCTGCGTAAGTCCCAATCTGACCCGACTGCTTTGGTCGGTTTGCCAAATTGTTCGCTGATTCACAGATTGACAAATTATATAGCGGCTAATTTGCCTGTCAGTACAACATAGTGTATCGAGTGAATTAAATACCACAATATGTTGTGCGTTTGGTAATCTGAAAATGTGATCGGTGATACCCCTGCGAGCCGGAGAATAGTAGTGGTGGAGCGTTTGGCGGGTCAAGGGAAAACCACAACAAAATGTTGATTGTAATATTTCAACCACAACATGTGGGGATTGGTTTGTAGATAGTCTGGGTAAAGCCTGTTGATAACTTGTTGATGAAATTTTCGCACGTTTAAAAACGCAGGTTTTGAGGCAGTGATGTTCAGCTAAAGAAGAAAAATTGTGGCCAGCCCCAGGAACGCCATCAGACCGATGACATCGGTCACAGTGGTCAGCACCACACCACCTGCCAGTGCCGGGTCGATGCTGAGTTTTTTAAGAAGCACGGGGATTGCTACCCCGGCAATCCCGGCGGCCGCCATGTTGACAATGAGCGCCAGTGCGATCACCACGCCGACCTTGCCATCACCAAACCAAAAATAGGCGATCAGCGCGACCACCATTGACCATACCAATCCGTTGGCCAGCCCTACGATGGCCTCTTTGGTGAGAATCCAGCGCGTATTACCGGCCCCGATTTGCCCAAGTGCCTGGCCCCTGATGACCAGGGTGAGGGTCTGGGAGCCGGCAATGCCCCCCATGCTTGGCACAATGGTCATGAGGATGGCCAGGGTGACGATTTGATCCAGCGTTTCGGCAAACTGACCGGCTACCCAGGAAGCTAAAAAGGCAGTGGCCAGGTTTATCCCCAGCCACAGGCTGCGGCGACGCATGCTTCTAACGACCGGGGAGAAGAAGTCGTCTTCCTGACTTAAGCCAGCCATGCTCATGAGGGTTTGTTCGGCGTCTTCTCTGATGACATCGACTACATCGTCGATGGTGATTCGGCCCAGCAGGCGATTGTCGTCATCAACCACGGGGGCGGAGATGAGGTCGTGATCTTCAAACAGTCTGGCGACGTCGGTGTCTTTTTCTGCCACGTTGATGACATCGACATCGGTGCGCATGACGTCTGCCACGCAAGTATCGGGGTCACGGGTGAGCAGGCGTCTGATAGGCAACACGCCCTGATAAAAACCATATCGATCTGTGATGCTGATGCGATCAGTGTGACGCGGCATAGAGCCTTTTTTTCGCAGGTAGCGAAGCACTACATCAAGGGTGACGTCGGCCCGCACGGTGATGGCATCAAGATCCATCAAGCCGCCGGCGCTGTCTTCGGGATAGGATAAAACCGACTCGACACGCAAGCGGTTTTGGTTATCCATGCTGTTTAAAACTTCGTTGGTGACGGTGACTGGCAGCGACTGAACAAAGTCGGCCAGATCATCGATATCGAGGTTTTCAGATATCGCCACCAGTTCGGCGGTTTCCATTTCTTCGATCAGCGAGTCACGGACTTCATCACCGACTTCAAGCAGAATTTCGCCTTCGTCTTTGAGTTCAATGTAGTCCCACAGCAACTTTCTTTTAGCGCGTGGCAGGGACTCCAGCAGATCGGCAACTTCGGCCGGTTGCAGGGCTTTAATCAGGTTACGTGCGGTGATAAAGCTGCCGCTGTTGAGGATTTCAGCAACCGCGTTTTGTTTATCGTTATTTAATTTTGCGACGGAGTCAGGCATTCGCAAAATACAATTCAGTACTGGTGTGGTTACTCATTCAGGCGGCTGAGCAGGGTGGTCTGGCGCTGTTTGTCGCTGCAATGCAATAGCGACAGCGCACGCCTTCTGATTGAAGCGATATTGGTGCTGCGCAGGACGCTTTTGATTTCGAGTATTGAGTTAGGCGGCATGCTGAATTCACGCAGGCCAAGCCCGAGTAACAGGCGAGTGTAGTCAGTATTGCCGGCCATTTCTCCGCACATGGTGACGGGTATTTTTTGTTTGCGACCGGCATCGATGACCATTTTAATCAGTGTTAAAACCGCTGGATTTAACGGGTCATACAGGTAGTTTACCTGATCATCGATGCGATCAATGGCCAGTGTGTACTGGATTAAATCATTGGTGCCAATGGATAGGAAATCCAGATGTTTGGCAAAGTGGATGGCCGATATCGCTGCTGCAGGGACTTCTATCATGCCACCTACCGGAATTTTTTCATCAAACTTAATGCCTTTACGGCGCAATGATTCTTTGGTTGCCTGCAATAAGTGAATTGCCTGCTGAAGCTCTGTGATGGTGGTCAGCATGGGGAACATTATTTTTATTGGTGTCTTGGCTGATGCTCTGAGGATGGCGCGTAGCTGAGGCACAAATAAGGAGGGATCATTCAGGCATAAGCGAATACCACGCAGTCCCATTGCAGGGTTGTGTGCCAACGGCCCGGTGGCCACGGTATCGACTTCTTTGTCTGCCCCCAGATCCACCGTTCTTATGGTAAGTGGTGCACCCCGTAGTGCACGGGCAACACGCATATAGGTTTTAAGGTGTTCTTCTTCGTCTGGTATGTCATCACGGCGCATGTATAAAAATTCAGTGCGGTATAAACCAACACCGGCGGCATTGACTTTACGCAGTGCCTTGAGGTCATCTTCGATTTCTATATTCGCGAGCAGGGTGATTTTTTCACCGCTTTTAGCGCGTGGCTTGGTATCTGTCAGTTTAACCAGTTCACGGGCTTTGCGTTTGAGTTCACGCTGCCGTTTATGAAAATGCACAATGGTGTTTTCATCGGGGTCAGCGATGACCATGCCGTTTTCACCATCGATCACCAGCGGTTCACCGGGCTTCAGGTAACGGCGTGCTTCGTTTAGCCCTACAATGGCAGGGATATTCAGGCTGCGTGCAAGAATGGCGGTATGTGATAGCGGGCCGCCCATCTCTGTCACAAAGCCGGCTACACCGTTATGTTGCATCAGTACGGTGTCTGCAGGTGTGAGATCGTCAGCAACAACAATCTGGTTTTTCCAGTTTTTGATGTCGTCGACTTCGCGGCTTTTGTTGCCGTTCACCAGTGCCTGCATCACACGGTTGAACACATGATTGACATCGTCACGGCGGGTGGCGATGTAGGGGTCGTCCATGGATTCAAATACTTTTACAATGGCATCACGCTGGAGCTTTAATGCCCATTCCGCATTGCAAAGATGTTGTTTAATTAATTCTACCGGCGTGGCCGCCAGCATGGAGTCATCCAGCATCAGCAGATGGGTTTCTATAAATGCGCTGATGTCGTCTGGTGAGTCTTCGGGTATGCCGTTTTTAACTTTAAGTAATTGCTTTCGCGCAAAAGTATGGGCCGCTTTAAAGCGCCTGACTTCTGTAGAAATTTGCTTTTTTTCTATGGATTTTTCGGTTATTTCTGGCTGATTTCGATGCAGTATAAACACCGGGCCGATAGAGATCCCGCGTGATACGCCCATGCCGTTGAGCATCAGTGCCATTATTCGGGCTCGCCGAATTTGTCGTTGATCAGGTGTTCCACGGCTTGCATGGCACGATCTTCTTCGGTGCCCTCGACGTATACGGTGACCGTGTTGCCGCGACTGGCGGCGAGCATCATCACACCCATGATGCTTTTTGCGTTAACGCGCTGATCTTCTTTTTGAATATCAATGTTGCAGTCAAAACCACTCGCTAGTTTCACCAGCTTCGCCGCAGCGCGTGCATGCAAGCCCAGCTTATTGATGATTTCGATCTCTTTTTCTATCACTGGATGCCCTTGATTTCTGTGTGTCGTGAATGCGGTTGTGGTGGTTAGTCGATTTCCCGATGTTTAATGGTGATTTGATCAATCTTGCTGGTCAGCCGCTTATGTATTTGTTCAACGCAATACACGGAGCGGTGTCTGCCGCCAGTGCAGCCTATTGATACCGTTAAATATGAACGGTTTTCAGCTTCGAAGATAGGGGTCCAGTTAAGGAAGAACTCGCTGATGCTGTCGATCATGTTGCCGACCAGCTCATGTTCTTCCAGAAATTTGGCGACGGGCTCATCGCGTCCGGTAAGAGGGCGCAAAGTGTTTGACCAGTAGGGGTTAGGCAGGCAGCGAACATCAAAGATAAAGTCAGTGCCGTACGGTGGTCCGTGTTTAAAGCCGAACGACTGTAACATCACGTTCAGTGGTTTACGGTTTAGCCCCAGTACTCGCTTGTGTATGATTTCGCGAAGTTGATGTAAATTCAGATTGCTGGTTTCGATGCCGACGTCAGCGATTTGTTCGACCCGGCCCAGCAGTGCTCTTTCGGTTTCAATGGCTGCCTGCAGCGGTGCACCGTGTTTTGACAGCGGATGCTTGCGGCGGGTTTCACTAAAGCGGGTGATCAGTACATCGTCCATGGCATCCAGAAAAATTACGCGGGTCTGAACCCCCAGTGAATTGACCTGCATGATGACGGATTCGAATTGATCCAGGGGATCGGCTTCGCCTCTGGCGTCAATACCGACGGCGACCTGGCCATAGCTGTCCGGGTCTGTGGCCATTTTTTTTGTCAGGTCGACCAGCATGCTGATGGGCAGGTTGTCAACGCACAGATAGCCTTCGTCTTCCAGTGTATGCAAGGCGACACTTTTTCCAGCCCCTGAGAGGCCACTGACGATCATCAATTGCATGGCTTAACTTCCCAGCATTTTACTTTGAAGTGATTCGAACTCGGCTGCACTATCGTAACCGCTTTTCTTTAAAAGATAATTACGTACTGCGGCTTCGACTAAAACTGCCAGATTTCTTCCAGGTGCTACTGGTATGGTTAGTTCAGAAATTTCTACCCCCAGTACGTTTCTGTTTTGGTCTGGTCGTTGAAGCCTGGTGTCTTCTGCAAACGGATGAGCGTCGTCCATTAGTTCGAGTCTGACGATAAAACGCAGTATTTTCTGATGACGGGTGCTGGCGTGGCCGTACATTCTGCGAATGTTAATCACTCCCAGGCCGCGTACTTCCAGAAAGTCGCGTAGTAGTGGCGGACAACTGCCCTCAATTGTGTTGTGGGCGATGCGGCGAAACTCTGGTGCATCGTCTGCTACGAGACTATGGCCTCGACTGATAAGTTCAAGGGCCAGCTCGCTTTTGCCGATTGAGCTTTCGCCGGTGATCAGGATGCCGGCACCCAGTACTTCCATTAGAACCCCGTGAATGACCACACTGTCACTCAGGCGACGGGTCAGGTATTGGCCAAGTGAGTTGATTACGCGGCGGCAACGCAGCGGTGTGGTGACCAGTGGTGTGGCAGATTGATTGGCCAGTGCGACGAGTTCTTCGTCGGGCTCTACGCCGTCGGCCACAATCACCAGTCGGCAGTGCTGTAAAAATAGCTCTTGTCTGATAGAGGTGCCAAGGCGACTTAAGCCTTCGATTTCGGTACTGCCGATCACCTGAATCCGATTGGGGCTGATGAGATTAAGCAGTCCCAGCAGGTTAGGGCGGTGTTCCTGAGCTGATTCTTTTTCAACAGAGCGATCGCCGCCTTGCACGCCAGCCAGCCAGGATAATACCAATGGTTCCTGAAGCTCTTCGACGAGTTCTTTGACGGTGAGATTAGTGGTCAATGCCGGGCTCCGTAAGTGGCGACAGGGCTCGATGGCGGTCCGGGAATGAGGGTCTTGGTAAGGGTGTGGGGTTTTGAGTCAAAGATCTTGATCGATTGAGGCGAACAGATGTTCATATTGAATGATTTGGACCGCGATAGCTGGCCAAAATTTCGCGTCTGCGATAGATCAGTCATTCTCGGACAGCCGCCTCGGTGGCTGCGGAATGTTGTCGCCATGATTAATCGGCGCCCGGGTTACCTGCATGATTGGTGTTGTCCTGATGGTGAGGGGGGGCTTTGCTAGCCACGGTTTCGGCTGGTCCGATGTTGCGCTGCAGCAGGGTTTGCAGGATTTCCTCTGCGTTGCCCGAGTTGCGTATGGAATCGCGATTTTCGGCGGAGTTAAAAAACCGCGCAAGTGAAGCCAGTATGTGCAGATGTTCTTCGTTTTGATCTTCCGGGATAAGTAAGCCGAAAACGATATCGACCGGGAGATCGTCGGGTGCATCAAATGGCACGGGTTCGGTCAGGATGAGCAGAGCGCCAATGGGATCGGAGATGAAGTCTACCCGACCGTGGGGGATCGCAATGCCGTGACCCATGCCGGTGCAACCCAGTCTTTCACGGGCTGCCAGTGCGTCCATGATGTCCATATCGACTCCCTCGTCATCATCATCATCATCGTCGTCGTTGATGTCGAGGGAGTTTTCCATGAGCTCTGCAACAAATTGAAGAGATTTCTTTTTGCTGCTTATCGATGCGCCGCATGTAATGCGGGACGTATCAAGTAAACTGCCAAGGGTACGCTGGGACATTTCCTGAAGTATTACCTGTACACAAACGCTGTCGAATTAAAGGAGTTCAGAACACGCCCTAGATGGGTTCGTCGTTCTCTACGTTGATTTTATCTTTATCTTTCCGGTGATGGTCTTTTATTTTTTCCTTGTGCTTGATCAGCTGTCTGTCAAGCTTGTCTGTCATTGAGTCTATCGCGGCGTACATATCGCCATCTATCGTGTCTGCGAATAGTTGCGCGCCTTTAACATTTACCGTCGCTTCTGCTTTCTTTCTTTGTTTTTCCACAGTCAGGATGACATGTACATCGTTGACATCGTCCGAATGTCTTTCCAGTCTGTCCATTTTAGATGTCACGTAGTTACGCATAGAATCAGTGACGTCGATGTGATGGCCGGTAACTGTTAGGTTCATTGTTAGTCTCTCTCTGTTGTTTGAATGTAAAAGACGTGGAAATGACGGGTTACTGACTGGCAGCCAGCCAGAAGGGCGCACAGCAGCCTGAACGGCTACTGGTGGACCGGGTAGAGGCGGGAGGTGTGTTATGGGATTGGCACGGGGGCTTGATACTGGTACATGCCCCGTAACCGATGCTTGTGAGTTATGACTGTTTGTATGAAGAAGTTGCATGCGCTTGGCGCAATGACCGTTAGGTCAGCCGCTTTCGTTCATTTGATGGTGGTATAGACATAGACTCTCTGTATTTTGCGACGGTTCTGCGTGCGACCTGAATGCCCGACGCCACCAGTGTACTTGCTATTTTGCTGTCGCTCAAAGGTTTTCCGGGATCTTCCTTTGCAATAAACTTTCTGATCATGGCGCGAATAGCAGTGGCTGAACACTCGCCGCCATCAGAGGTGGAAACATGGCTTGAAAAGAAGTACTTGAATTCAAAAATGCCACGTGGTGTATGGATGTACTTTTGTGTGGTCACCCGTGAAATGGTTGATTCATGCAATTCGAGGTGTTCGGCGATATCTCGCAGAACCAGTGGTCTCATTGCTTCATCACCATATTCCAGAAAGCCGCGCTGACGCTCGACGATCGCGGTGCCGACACGAAGCAGAGTTTCGTTTCTGCTTTGCAAGCTCTTGATAAACCAGCGTGCTTCCTGCAATTGATTTCGCATGTAGTTGTTGTCATCACTTTTATCGGCGCGCTTCACCAAACCTGCATACATTGAATTAACGGCAAGTCGCGGGGCGATATCCGGATTGAGCTCAACACGCCAGACGCCCTTGATTTTTTTCACAAACACATCTGGCACAATATACTGTGGCTTGTTGGATACGATTTGTGAGCCGGGGCGGGGGGTCAGAGCCTGAATGGTCTGGATTGACTGCTGCAGTTGTTCTTCGTTGATCTTTAACTGGCGCTTGATCTTCGCAAAATCTCGAGCGGCCAGCATCTGCAGGTGTTCACCAATGAGTTGCTTGCAGACTTCAATGTGTGGTGTTGATTTCATTTCATGTAACTGAATCAGCATGCATTCCCGGGTATCACGTGAACCGCAACCGATAGGGTCTAGTTGCTGGATTAAGCGCAGGATTGCTTCGACTTCTTCTTCGTCACAAAAATCTTCCGGGTTATCGAAGTTTTCATTGACTGCCTCGAGGATGACTTCAATCGGATCTTCCAGGTAGCCATTGTCGTCAATGCAGTTAATTACAGTGGTTGCAATAATTTGATCAGCCTCGGTGAGTGATCGAAGATGCAACTGCTCTAACAGATGATCTTGTAAGCTACCACCACCGGCACTTGTGTATTCTGTAAAGTCACGCTGGTTTTCTTCACCGGCCTGCATCGAGCCGGTGCCATAGGCGGGCTCGTAGATGTCTTCCCAGGCGCTGTCAACCGGAAGCTCATCCGGTATATCAGTTGCGGCTTCTGCGATTTCTATGGTGGAGCTGATATCGTCAAACTGTGAGTCGTCGAATTGTGATTCTTCAAATTGCGCTTCGTCGAACTGCTCTGAGCTGTCTTCTTTATTTGATTCTTTTTCTGCTTCCTGCTGGTTGCTTTCGCGTTCGTTTTCACTACGCATTTTAGCCGCTTCTTTTTCAGAGTTGTCTTCGGCTTCTTCCTGCACTTCGAGCATGGGGTTGCTTTCAAGCGCTTGTTGTATTTCTGTTTGTAGTTCCAGTGTGGACAGCTGTAATAACTTGATAGCCTGTTGCAGCTGGGGTGTCATGGCCAGCTGCTGGCCGATTTTCATTTGCAATGAATGTTTCATAATTCGTGCGCTTATCCGTTTTGACTTATGCGGACGGTCTTTATTTTAAACCAGTTGTTTAAGCCACACGAAAGGGCTGGATTTCTGGATCGATAATACCTGGTATGCCTCGGTAGCTTGTCGTGCAATGGGGATGTTCCCTGCAGTCGATTAGCCATCATACCAGTGACCGTTGTCTTCATGCTTCGAATTGCTGCTGGCAGCGTTCGTTGCACGGATAAAGTATGGTTCAAAAGTACCTAACTGCAACGTGAATTGAACTTTATTTATTAGTTGAGATGTTGAACACAAAGTAGTCACGTGATTGGACGAATTGTTGCATAGAGCGCCGTTTTGCAGACGTCTGTGCATTGGCGTTGAGCGCCTGATTGTTGGCGCTGATTCGGGTTGAATGAAGTTGCCGGGATCATCACCAACAAGCCTGTTATTGGTGAATATATGGCGGCAAAATAATTTGCGTTTGATGATTTTGAAATCGTAGCGCTGGCAGTGTTCATGGTCACGCTGGTTAATGACTGTTCACTGACGCTGCTGAACTATAGAGTAAATGCATCGCCAAGATAAACTTGTCGTACTTGCTGGTTTTGTAGAATTTGATCTGCGCTGCCTTCAGCGATAACAATACCATCACTGAGTATATAGGCACGTTCGCAAATCTCCAGTGTTTCGCGAACGTTGTGATCAGTGATGAGTACACCGATTCCGCGATCTCTCAGGTGACTTATAATTCTTTGGATATCGATAACGGATATAGGATCAACCCCTGCGAATGGTTCGTCTAATAAAATAAACGCAGGATCAGCGGCCAGTGCTCTGGCGATTTCTACACGGCGCCTTTCACCGCCAGATAGACTCATGCCAAGGCTATCGCGTATATGCGAGATCTGCAGTTCTTCAAGCAGACTTTCCAGTATGTCGCGATGGTCTCGATGATGCAGATCGACACGATACTGAAGTATTGAAATAATATTATCCTGCACACTGAGTTTTCGGAATACCGATGCTTCCTGCGGCAGGTAGCCTACCCCGAGTCTTGCACGTGCATGCATGGGATGTTGTGTGATATCGCGACCATCAAGCAGTACTCGACCAGCGTCTGGTTTAACCAGTCCAACCACGATATAGAAACACGTAGTTTTGCCGGCACCGTTTGGGCCGAGCAGGCCGACCACTTCGCCTTTATCGATTTGCAGATTAACACCAGTCAGGACTGCCCGTTTGCTATAGGATTTTTTAACATCCTCTGCGATTAGCGTAGACATTGCGCGCCTGATATTTGTGTTGCAGGAATAACCTGACTGATGGTTGCGGGTTGCAGCGGCATCAGGGGTTAGCCTTGCCCGGTTGCAGTGTAATGCTGACACGACCCTTTTGATTACCGGCCGCCTTGAAGGTCAGTGCTTGCATGTTGTATTCGATGGTGTGGCTGGATAGTTTTTGACCCGGGCGTTCGAATTCAGCTTCGCCTTTAAAGGTGATCTCGGCGGTTTGTGTGTTGTAGCTGATTTGATTGCTTTCCCCGCGCATAAGTTCGTTGCCCTGCGAAAGCTGTTGGAATTTGATCGGGTTGCCGGTGCCAGTGATTCGATACAGAGCATCGTTTTTCAGTTCGATAGTGATGGTATCTGCCTTGATCGACATGGAACCCTGAGAGATCTCCACGTTGCCTGACAGTACCTGGGTGCCGGCGCGTTCATCGAATTCGGAGTTGTCTGCCGTGACGTTGATGGCTTTTTTTCGATCTTCAGGGTTGGCGATCACGGTATTGGCCGTCGTTGCAATCAATGCCAGTAGTACCCAGATCGTCACCGATAGTTTGCTAGTTTTTGATCGCATAGTCTGCCTCTACCATGGAGTTGAAATTCAACAAACCGGTGTCGATATCTGCCTGCATCTGATTTGCTTTAACTGACCAGTTCGCAGAGGTGATTTGAACGGGCTGGTCAGATGTTATTTGTCGGTTGGCGGTATCAATGGTAATTGAGTCAGCGATGACCGACATCTGTGGATACGCGTTTTCGCGGTGATGGGCCAGATCTATCGCGCCGCTCAACCTCAGAACGCTAAAATCGGGTGACAGATCTCCTTCGTTAGCGCTGCCGATCCAGTAGTCGTTGTCATTTCGGTAAAAGCGCACCAATGGGTCGACTATCAGGGAGTTGCCGGTTTCAAGGAAATGAGACAGCGTTTTTCCGCTTAATTCGTATATCTGGCCTTTGGAATTGTTCACATTGGTGATCTTAAAGCCTTGCAGGTAATAATCTGTTTGATTGGCCGCCATTTCAAGGGGATGTTCGCTTGTGGTGGTGGGCACCGCAGTGTCCTCGTCAAGCCATTGCCAGGATAAAACAGCGATGACCAGTAAGGCGAAAATCAGAAATGTATTGGCCAGCCGTTGTGGCATCACGATATTTCCATGATCTTCAGCAATAGCTATTGCTTGTTGCCGAAGCAAAAAAAGGCTGCAATTGCAGGTCGGATATCAAGCCTCTGAAGCTGGAGTGCATCGCTAAGAACGGGCTTGATGCTTTAAAAGTAAAGAGCATTGGCTTCACGGTGGCGACTCATTTGTTGGCCTGGCTAAATCATATAGCGTTTGACCGCATCACCGTAGAGCCCTTTTGCCTTTAAAATCAGCTCACAGGCTTCTCTGGCGGCGCCGTGCCCGCCATGGCGGCGGCTGGTCCAGTGGGCTATTGCTGCTATCTCCTGGCAGGCATCCGGTACTGTTAGTGCCAGTCCAACGCGGCGCATGCAGGGCAGGTCAATGATATCGTCGCCCATATAGGCGATGTCCTGTGGAGACAGTTGAAGTTCAGAGCTCAGATCTTCAAAGGCAGAGAGTTTATCGCGCTGGCCCTGATATACATGTTTAATTTGCAATTCTTCGCATCGATGAGCCACAACCTGTGAGGTTCTGCCAGTGATGATGGCTATCTCTACCCCGGCGTCAGAAAGCATGCGAATTCCCAGCCCGTCCATGGCGTGAAAACGCTTCATTTCCTGACCGTCATCACTGCGATACAGTCCGCCGTCGGTGAGTACTCCGTCGACGTCGAAGATTATGGCTTCTATTGAACTTGCACGATGCGCTGCGCTAACCATTTTTGATAGCTATAACCTGTTGTTGTCTTGCTGATTAAGTTAATTTAGTGTAACTGGATTGGATTAACGCGGGTTGAAGCCTAGTGAACTGTAACATCCAAACCGTAATTTTAAAGAGTCTTTGGGTAAGAGCGCTGTGACGGTCTGGCGTTGATGGCCTGAAAACGAATGGTGGTTAAACCACTCCAGCCTGCAACAGAGAATGCATATTGAGTGCGCCGCACACGCGGTTTTTGTCATCGAGCACTGGCAGGGCGTAAATTTTGTGTTGTTCCATTTTTTCCAGCGCGTCGACAGCGAGTTGATTTTGCTTAATGCTGTGTCCGCCAGCCGTCATGATGTCTGCCATAGTAGTGGTGTTGATATTGATGTCACGGTCGAGTGCGCGTCGCAGGTCGCCATCTGAGAACACACCGGCGAGTTGTTGATTGGTGTCTGAGATAATCACAAATCCCAGCTGCCCGGCGCTCATTTCGTAAAGTGCATCTTTCAGTGGCATATTTTTATTGACAACAGGGGTGTCTGAGCCGCTTACCATGACATCACTGACGCGCAGTAACAGACGTTTGCCCAGTGCTCCGCCCGGATGGGTGAATGCGAAATCAGTGGCGCTGAAGCCGCGTTGCTTTAGTACCGAAACTGCCAGTGCGTCCCCCATGGCCAGAGTGGCAGTAGTGCTGCTGGTGGGTGCCAGTCCCAGTGGGCAGGCCTCTTTGGCGACAGAAATATCCAGATTAATGGTTGCCGCTCGCGCCAGTGAGGATTCTCGTTTTCCGGTGAATGCGATGATCCGGTTACCACAGCGTTTTATCAGAGGCAGCAGTAGCTTCAGCTCTTCAGATTCACCGCTGTAGGAAATTGCGATGATGATGTCTTCGCTTTTGATCATCCCAAAATCGCCGTGGCTGGCTTCAGACGGGTGGACAAAGAACGCCGGTGAGCCGGTACTTGCGAGGGTAGCAGCGATTTTGTTCGCGATATGGCCGGATTTACCGACACCGCAAACGACTATTCTGCCGCTGCATTGATGGATCAGATGGCAGGCTGCGATGAAGTTTTCGTCAATTCTGTTGCGAAGGTCCAGTATAGCCTTGCCTTCGGTTTCCAGAACTTCGATTGCCATTGCTGCGAGATCGCAGCATTCAGGCTTTGCGCGTTCTGGTGATGCGCCTACCTTGGAGGTTCTTTCCAGCAGGGTGGTGTCGTCGTTGTTCAAGTGGTGTGCTTAGTCAAGTTCATCGAGCAAGTCTAATTCATCTTGCGGATATGCTGCGGGATTGGTTTCGTCATAAGGTGTTTCCGGACCGTCCAGAAGATCGAGTTCATCCAGCTCGTCAAGTTCATCCAGATCGTCAAGTTCATCCAGATCGTTGTCTTTGTCGGTCGGGTAGTTGTCCTCATCCGGTTCTTCAGTGGCCGGGGCGCTATCATAAATTTGCCGGCGTCGCCAGTTCAGGTAACCGTCGCGTACAAAAACGTAGGGGTCCAGGCTGGACTCGAGAATGGATGTGGCCGCGAGTAAGTTGGTTCTGGCGTTGATCGTGCTCAGCGCCACCAGTTTTCCCCGCCACGAGGTGGAGATATGCCTTGAGTTTAGTGGTTCGATCTGGCTGTCACCAAGCAGGCCGACAGTGCCGCGCAAGGTTTGTGCGCCGAAAAAAGGCAATACGAGATAGGGGCCTTCGGGCACGCCCCAAACGCCGAGCGTTTGACCGAAGTCTTCGTTGTGGCGTTCGAGTTCCAGTTTAGTGGCGACGTCAAAAATTCCGCCGACGCCAATGACGGTATTCACGGCCACTCTGGCGGTATCGGACAAGCCTTGCTCGAATTTACCCTGCAGAAAAGAATTGGCAGCAACGGATACATCACCCAGGTTGCCGAAAAAATTGCTGACGCCGCGTCTCACTATCGTGGGAGTGACTTTCTTATAACCGACAGCAACGGGTTTCAAGGCAACGCGGTCGATGGTGTCATTGAATTTGTAAACTGCTCGGTTTACTTTTTCGAACGGGTCTTTGATTTCGGTGGGCACTGGCCGATTGGAGGTACAGCCGTTCATCACCACAGCGCACAGAATCACTATTGTCAGTTTTACGACTGTTGTGTTGACGGCAATTTTCATCGTGGCAATTGTGTGGTGACAGAGCCGAGTGGATTTTCAGTGTAAAAGTATAAGACACCATTTGGCGGGGTGAGGTTACATTTAGGTGATGGCGACGGGCATGGGCCGTGAATCCGCCCAGGTGGTCAGAAAATCAATGATCCGCTGCGGAAGAGATCTTTTGGCCAGCTATTCCAATCACAATGTTGAAAAAGAACGACTATTCGCCTTAGTTGATCAAAATCGATCTTCTTTCTATGAGCTTTGTTCCCGGACAGCCCCCGGACCGGATTCTAATCCGGTCCGGATCGTTAATGAATTAGTTAAATTTTGCCGGGTTAGTTGTTTTTTTCCTGCAGGGCGTTTATCAGTCCGTCAACGCCGCCTTTGCTGATGAGGCTGGAGAATTCGGATTTGTAACCCAGTACCAGGCTGACTTGCTCGACTCTGATGTCGTAAATCATCCATGGTCCGTTTTTGTTGTGTAGCTTGTAGTCAACGGGGATGCTGGCGCTGGCGCCCTTGTCTTTAAACAGGGTTTTTACTTCGGCGCGATCTTCACGCTTGCCAGCGCCGTATGGTAGAAATTCCATTGTTTGTCCTGAATATTCATTCAAGGCGCTGGTGTAAGTGTTCAGCAGAAAATCGCGGAATTCAGTGACCAGATCAGTGCGTTGTTCTGCATTGGCAGATTTCCATGCCTTGCCCACAGTGAGTTTGGTCATTGATTCGAAATCAATATGTGGCAGCACGTCAGTATTAATCTGACTGCGTAGAAATTCGCTGTCCGATTTTGCCTCAGGACTGTCCAGGGCGATGAGTAATTTCTGGGTCACCTGCTCTACCAGGTCCTGAGCCGGGTGAGCCAGTAGTGTGTTCGGTAGCATGATCGCGATCAGTGCGACGGCTGCCAATAGATTGCGTAATGCTTTCATAACTGTTCCTTAAAACTCTTGTAAACGGCATAGGTCGAGCCGTTTGGTACTGATTGCTATGAGACAGTACCAGTGTAAATTAAGCTAACTTAACCATGGCTTTCAACAGTTTTATTGCTGGGTAACTATTGCACAAAACCCTAATTATTAGACGACCCGTGGCAGATAATCTGTATCTTAATGCAGGCTTATCAAGTGAATGTTTGGATAGGCTCCCATTGTTTAAGGGGAAAATCCTGGCCATCGATTCGCTCGTCGCCCGCGAAGTCTTCGGGGCTGTTGATCAGAAATTGGGAGTTTGATAACAATTTTGAATTAAATAATTATTTAAAACAATGATTTATTGTCTTTTCTGTTTTTTTGTTATTAAGTACAAACTCTATCATAAGAAGCTGGTTTTCTTGATTCGTGTTTATTCCGGGTTGCCAGCAATAATGGTCGGTATTTATCTATTGCAGGTGTCGCTTGGGCCTTTTCTCGTAATCCGTTATCATTAGCTTGCTTGCATGTCTGGGCGCTCAGAATTGTCGACAAAGGACCAAACGTTGGTCAATGCAATCACGCGCGTTTGTCCGGCGCCTCTCTTCTGTTATGCCCGATGGTGTCGGGCAGAGCAACTGATCTTCCTCTGAATAATCTCCGCCGAGTCTCTTGTTTTAATGGATAAACTAATTATAAGTGGTGGTACTCCACTAAGCGGATCTGTGCACATTTCAGGTGCAAAGAACGCTGTGTTGCCAATTCTGATGGCCACCCTTTTGTGTGATGACACGGTGACGCTTGAAAATGTGCCTCACTTGAAAGATGTCACCACTACTATGACCCTGCTCGGGCGGATGGGGGTGAAGCTGACACTGAATGACAAAATGCAGATCGAAGCTGATGCTTCTGATGTCAATAATTACTCTGCTGATTACGAGTTGGTGAAAACCATGCGTGCGTCCATTTTGGTACTGGGGCCACTGCTGTCGCGGTTTGGTGTGGCTGAAGTTTCCTTGCCCGGAGGCTGTGCTATTGGTGCTCGCCCGGTAGATTTGCATATCAATGGTTTGCGTGCCATGGGGGCAGAGATCGATCTTGAAGCAGGCTATGTCAAGGCGAAGTGCAGGAAGCTGAAGGGCGCGGTGATTAACTTTGATATCGTGACTGTTACCGGCACCGAAAATTTGCTGATGGCGGCCACTCTGGCTGAAGGCACCACGGTGCTGGAAAATGCGGCACGCGAGCCCGAAGTCGTTGATCTGGCCAATTTTCTGATAGCGATGGGAGCAGATATTCAGGGGGCTGGTACTGATACCATCACCATCAATGGCGTTGATCGGCTGACGAGTTGTCATTATCGTGTAGTACCTGACCGAATAGAAACCGGGACATTTTTGGTCGCGGCTCTTGCCAGTGGCGGTAGCCTGACCGTTAAGGGCGCGCAGGCCAATACGCTGGATGCGGTGATGCATAAACTTGAAGAGGCAGGCGCTGAGCTTTCTGTCTCGGCAGATGAAATTTCAATTTCAAGTCGTTTTGAAATTCCGCATGCTGTTGATATTCGCACGGCACCATACCCAGCGTTTCCAACCGATATGCAGGCCCAGTTTACGCTGTTGAATTCAGTCGCCGATGGGGCAGCCACAATCACTGAAACCATTTTTGAAAACCGGTTTATGCATGTTCAGGAGTTGCAGCGCATGGGTGCTGATCTTCGTGTAAGCGGCAACACGGTATTTTCTCGTGGAGTCAGCAAGCTTGAGGGCGCGCCGGTAATGGCTACCGATTTGCGCGCTTCGGCCAGTTTAATTATTGCCGGTTTGATTGCAGAGGGTGAAACTCATCTGCAGCGTGTTTACCACATTGACCGTGGTTACGAACGCATTGAAGAAAAATTTCATGCGCTTGGCGCGAATATTAGAAGAGTGGCCGGCTGATCCAAAGCGGCGTTGATCTATTTCCCGGAGTCCGGATTCAAAAGGTGTGATTGTGAATAATAGTCTGGCCATTGCGCTGACTAAAGGTCGGATATTGACCGATACCCTGCCGCTCTTAAGTGCGGCAGGTATTGAACCCGCAGAGGATGCGAGTACCACTCGTAAGCTTCGGGTGGGCACCAACATTGACGATACCTCGCTGCTATTGGTGCGAGCTTCTGATGTGCCTGCCTATGTGGAGTATGGTGGTGCCGATATAGGTGTGACCGGTAAAGATGTTTTACTGGAGCATACGGGTAACGGTTTGTATGAACCTCTTGATCTGGGTATTGGCCGCTGCAAATTAGTACTGGCCGGTAAACCTCATGTCGATGCTAATGTTAAAACCCGCTTGCGAGTGGCGACTAAATATCCGCAGGTCACAGCGGACTATTTTGCCCGACGTGGACAACAGGTAGAAATAATAAAACTCTACGGGTCTATGGAGCTGGCGCCGTTGGTCGGTATGGCAGATTTAATTGTCGATATCATGGAAACAGGATCAACCTTACGCGCAAATGGATTGGTGGTACTTGATGAAATTATTGATATCAGTGCACGGTTAGTCGTGAATAAGGCATCGATGAAAATGAAACATGAAAAAATACACGCGCTCATCGCGAGCATTAAGAAAGCTTTGGTAGAAAACAACCTATGAATGATCAAACTGCGCTATTGAATACCGACGATGTGCGCATTCGTGAAATTAAAGAACTGCTGTCTCCCGCTAAACTGATCGAAGAAATTCCAGTGAGCGCGGAAATCTCAAGAACCGTTGTGGATGCCCGTATGGCGATCCGCAGTATTCTGGATGGCGATGATCATCGACTGGTTGTAGTGGTGGGACCTTGTTCAATACATGATCCCGATGCCGGTATTGAATATGCGCAAAGATTGGCCGCACTCGATCCGGCGTTATCTGAAAATTTGTTGATAGTGATGCGTGTTTATTTTGAAAAGCCCCGCACCACCGTCGGCTGGAAGGGGTTGATTAATGATCCCGATATTGACGATAGTTTTGAAATTAATCGTGGTTTGCGAATTGCCCGCACTTTGTTGCGTGACATCAATGCGCTGGGTGTGCCGGCTGGCAGTGAGTTTCTGGATCTGATTACCCCGCAATATATAGCGGATTTAGTAGGATGGGGCGCGATAGGTGCGCGCACCACCGAGAGTCAGGCGCATCGTGAAATGGCTTCGGGTATTTCTGCGCCAGTCGGGTTTAAAAACGGCACCGGTGGTGGTGTGCAGATTGCTGTCGATGCCATAAACTCAGCATCCAGGCCACATCACTTTCTGTCGGTGACAAAAGAAGGCAACTCTGCGATTTTTTCCACCTCCGGTAATAACGACTGCCATCTCATATTGCGTGGCGGCCCACACACAAACTACGATGCGGCCAGTGTTGATGACGCCTGTGCCTTGTTAGAAAAAAGTGGTGTCAGACCCAGTGTGATGCTTGATTTTAGTCATGCCAATAGTCGGAAAAAATATCAAAGACAACGTTATGTCTGTCGCGATGTGTGCAGTCAGTTGAGGGATGGCGATGCTCGGATTATGGGAGTCATGATCGAGAGCAATCTGGTGGAAGGGCGGCAGGACCAAAAGCCTGATCGTGAGTTGGTGCGCGGTCAAAGTATTACCGATCCCTGTATCGGTTGGGATGATACAGTTGAAATGTTAAACGAACTCAGTGACGCTGTTGCTAAACGGCGCGAGGTATTGGGATAGCCGCGTGAGCATAACCACTCGTCTGCATATTAACGACATAGATTTTGATACCCGTTTAAAGGGTCTGTTGGCCTGGGAGTCAGTCTCTGATGACGGCGTGGCAGAAGTTGTCACCGATATTATTGATCAGATCAGAACTCAGGGTGATGTCGCGCTAGTTGCGCTGACCAATGAGTACGATCGTCGTAGTGTTGTTGATAAATCCGAGCTTGAATTATCAGGTGATCAGCTGCGCGCAGCGTTTAAAAATCTGAACGAAGAAACTGCGCAGGCGCTGCAAACGGCAGCAGAAAGGATTCGCGAGTTTCACCAGCGACAAAGTGCCGAGTCATGGCGTTATAAGGAAGCAGACGGCACTGAGCTTGGTCAAAAAGTGACCCCGCTTGATCGGGTGGGTTTGTATGTGCCGGGTGGCAAGGCGGCGTATCCGTCATCAGTATTGATGAATGCGCTCCCGGCCAGGGTTGCCGGTGTGGGTGAACTTATTATGGTGGTGCCAGCGCCCGACGGTGTGTTGAATGAGTTGGTATTGGCGGCTGCCTTTGTGGCGGGCGTTGATCGCTTGTTTACCATTGGTGGCGCGCAAGCGGTGGCGGCACTGGCATATGGTACTGAGTTAATACCCGCTGTAGATAAGATTGTCGGGCCCGGTAATATTTTTGTGGCCACGGCTAAGCGCGCTGTGTTTGGCAAGGTAGGCATCGATATGATTGCCGGGCCGTCTGAAATTTGCGTGGTATGTGATGGTCAGACCGATCCGGCCTGGATTGCTGCTGATTTGTTTTCGCAGGCAGAGCACGATGAACAGGCGCAGGCGATTTTGATTTCAGATGATGGTGATTACATTGATCGGGTGATGGCAGCAATGCAACAACTTTTGCCGGAGATGCCCAAGGCTGACATTATTTCGCAGTCAATGCGAGATCGAGGTTGCTGTATCGAGGTGGAGAACCTGAAGCAAGCCACCGATGTGATAAACCGCATAGCACCCGAGCATCTGGAGTTGTCGGTTGCCGACCCGGAGGCATTACTTGCCGACATTCGTCATGCCGGAGCGATCTTTATGGGGCGATATACAGCAGAGGCTTTAGGTGATTATTGTGCCGGACCTAATCATGTATTGCCGACGTCCGGTACCGCACGATTTTCAAGTCCGCTGGGTGTTTATGATTTCCAGAAACGCAGTAGTATTGTCTCGTGCTCAGCGGCAGGTGCGGCAACATTGGGTCGTACAGCCTCGGTGCTGGCGCGTGGCGAGGGGCTGGTGGCGCATGCCGTGTCGGCCGAAGCAAGAATACCGGAGTCCTGATCATGACCTGGCGACTACACCTTCGTAAAGGTCTGCTGGAAACTAAAGCTTATCCTGTGCCGGCTCCTGATGGTCGTATCAAGCTCGATGCGATGGAAAATCCTTATACCTGGCCCGAAGAGATGCGCAAAGACTGGCTGGCAGAGCTGGCCACGACCGATGTAAATCGCTATCCCGATGCAGGTGGACGCAATCTTAAGCAACAACTGCGTGAGGTTTACCATATCGAGGATTCAATGGGGGTGCTGCTGGGCAACGGATCGGATGAGCTAATACAGATAGTAGCTGCCGGTTTTGCCAAAGCGGATGCTACGGTACTTTCTTTTGCCCCGTCATTCGTGGTGTATGGGATTGCCGCGCAAAATTTTGGTTTGCAGCTGATTTCAGTGGCTCTTGATGGAGATTTTCAGATTGACCTGGCGGCCACATTGGCGGCTATCGATGAGCATCAGCCAGCCGTTATTTTTGTCGCCTATCCGAATAACCCGACAGGTAATTTATTTCAGCGCTTGGATATTCAGTCGATTATCGATGTTGCTCCCGGGGTAGTGGTGATTGATGAAGCGTATCAGCCATTTGCGAATGACAGCTGGCTGGAGGGCCTGGCCGAGCTTCCTGATAAGGTATTAGTGATGCGGACCCTGTCCAAATTTGGTCTGGCCGGCTTACGACTTGGCTATTTGGTTGGCCATACAGAGCTGATTGAGCAGCTTGAAAAAATTCGTATGCCTTATAACGTCAACACTCTGTCGCTGGTGACGGCAAAATTTGCACTGCAACGGCATCATGTGTTTGATCAACAGGCCGATGATATATTGCAGGAGCGGGCTCGGATGGAACAGGCACTGAGTCAGTTCCCGGTTTTGGAGCGATTTGCAAGTCAGGCGAATTTTTTCCTGGTCAGGGCTAAGGGACATGCCCGAGATCTGTTTGATCATCTTCTCGATAGTGGCATTCGTGTAAAATTTCTGCATGGGTCTGCACCGGCGTTGCAGGATTGTTTACGTTTTACGGTGGGTACGCGTGAAGAGAATGACAGTTTATTGGCGGCGCTGGCAGGCTATCAGGAAAAATTAGCTGGTAGCTTTGATCAACGATGAAGGGTGGCATCTAACTCGCAAGTAAGCGGGCAACGCAATTCTGCTGGCAGACTGAATGCAGCGTTCAGGTCATATTTCGCGAATTGTGGTACAATTCAGGGTTTGTCAGTGCTTGAAAACTGCTTATTGTTCAGCGGCGTGGTTAACGTTGCGGCACGGTACCACTATTAAAACCAAATAATTGCAATCACGGGTCTTCAGACGGTCCGTCTTTGCGTGTTGAAAGTTCTTTTTAAATTATCTTGGAGCAACCAATGGCAACAGATCATGTTGCGCCTGATCAGGGTGGCCACCCTGATGGGGTCGATAAGAAAAGACGGCGACTGCTGACGCAGGGTGTCGGAGTGATAGGGGCAGCAGGGGCTGCAGCCATGGTGATACCGCTGGTTTCATCTATGTCACCCAGCGCACGTGCGAAAGCGGCCGGTGCACCAGTTGAAGTGGATATCAGTAAGCTGGAGCCGGGTCAGCGCGTGATTGTTGAGTGGCGTGGCAAGCCGGTGTGGGTGTTGAAGCGCACGCCAGAATTATTAGCCAGCCTTGAAACGGTGAAATCCAACTTGCGTGACCCTGATTCTGAAGATTCGAATCAACCCGCATACGCGGAGAACGAATTCCGGTCGTACGCGGATAAGTCAGAAGTCCTTGTGATGGTCGGTATCTGTACCCACCTGGGTTGTTCGCCAAGCTATCGTCCCGAGGTTGCTCCTGCCGATCTGGGCGACGATTGGCAAGGTGGGTTCTTTTGCCCATGCCATGGCTCTCGTTTTGATATTTCCGGTCGCGTTTACAAAGGGGTGCCGGCGCCAACAAATCTTGAAGTACCACCTTACTACTATATGACGGACAACCGGATTCTGGTTGGTGACGATGGAGGTCAGGCCTGATGAGTAAAGCAAGCGACCTGATGTCGTGGATTGACGAACGAATTCCACTGACAAATACCTGGGATAAGCATGTAGGTAAGTACTACGCGCCGAAGAACTTTAATTTCTGGTATTACTTTGGATCACTGGCGTTGTTGGTGCTGGTGCTTCAGATTGTCACTGGTATATTTCTGACCATGAACTACAAGGCCGATGGTGAGCTCGCTTTTAAATCGGTTGAGTACATCATGCGTGATGTGAACTGGGGCTGGCTGATTCGCTATATGCATTCAACCGGTGCTTCCATGTTTTTCGTTGTGGTCTATTTGCACATGATGCGCGGGATTATGTATGGCTCATATAAAAAGCCGCGTGAATTGCTTTGGATCTTCGGTATGTTGATCTACCTGGTCCTGATGGCTGAGGCCTTCATGGGTTATTTGTTGCCGTGGGGACAAATGTCTTTCTGGGGTGCTCAGGTAATTATTTCACTTTTCGGTGCTATCCCGTTTGTCGGGGATGCGATTACACTGTGGCTGCGTGGTGACTATGTTGTCGCTGATGCAACGCTAAACCGGTTTTTTGCCTTGCATGTTATCGCCATGCCACTGGTACTGATTGGACTGGTGTTTGCGCACATCGTTGCTTTGCACGAAGTCGGTTCTAACAATCCCGATGGTGTTGATATCAAGAAAGTTAAGGATGCCAACGGCAAGCCATTAGACGGTATCCCGTTCCACCCGTATTACAGTGTTAAAGACCTGGTGGGTGTTGTCGTGTTCTTTATCGTGTTTTTTGCGATTGTATTTTTTGCCCCGGAAATGGGTGGTTACTTTCTTGAGCACGCCAACTACATTCCTGCTGATCCATTAAAGACGCCAGAGCATATCGCACCGGTGTGGTATTTCACTCCGTTCTACGCAATCTTGCGCGCAATGCCTGATAAGCTTTTAGGTGTAATCGCCATGTTTACAGCGATTGCTGTGCTGTTCTTTCTGCCATGGATTGACCGCAGTCCGGTTCGTTCCATCCGCTATCGATCAGTCCAATATAAAATCATCCTGATTGCATTTGTGATTGCGTTTATTGTTTTGGGATATTACGGAATGCAGCCGGTAACTCCAGCTGGAACATGGATATCGCGCCTCTGTTCGTTAATCTACTTTGGGTTCTTTGTGGCCTTGTGGTTTATAAGTCGAGACGAAAAAACCAAGCCGGTACCAGAGAGGGTGAACTACTAATGAAATTACTTAGATTGGTTGAGCCTGCGATGCGGCAGGTGTCCTCGTGTTTGGCGGCCACTGTATTCACAGTTTCTGTGTTGGTTGCTGCACCCCAGATGGCTTTCGCTGCCGGTGGTGGTGCCGAGCTCGAGCATTTCACCCCGGAGCGCTCAGATAGGAGCCTACAGCGCGGTGCCCGTGTTTTTGTTAATTATTGCATGGGTTGTCACACGGCTGATTATCATCGCTATTCACACCTGGCTCGTGATGTTGGTCTGAGCGAAGCAGCGGTTGTTGAGAATCTGATCTTTACTACAGATTCGAAAGGAGAACCCAGCAAGATAGGCTCTTTGATGGAGAGCAACATGACAAAGGAATACGGCAAAGAGGCGTTTGGTGCGGTGCCGCCGAATCTGGCGCTGGTGTCTCGTTCTCGTGGTGTGGATTGGTTGTATACCTATATGAAGTCTTTTTACCTTGATGAATCGCGGCCATTTGGTGCAAATAACAAAGTGTTTCCACAGGTAGGAATGCCGCATGTGCTTGCCGATTTGCAGGGCTGGCAAAAGCCGGTTTATGAGGCAGATGCTGAAGGTCATGAAGTATTCAGCGGTTTTCAACAGATCACTGCTGGTAAGCTTTCCGCTGCAGAATACGATGCAACCATCACTGATCTGGTAAGCTTTCTCGATTATCTGGGTGATCCGAACCGCGAAGCACGGCATTCACTGGGTATCAAAGTGATGCTGTTTTTGCTGGTTTTTCTGGTTTTGGCAATCATGCTGAAAAAAGAATACTGGAAAGATATCCCGCATAACTAGGCGTTAACGGTCCGCCGGCAAGGCGGGCCCAGCAGTGCCGGTTTTATTGCCTATTAATGCATAACTAAAGATTTTGGGAGAGAATGTGACAGCACCAGTGACACGTCGTTCGGTGATGACTTTGTACTCGGATCCGAGCTCAATTTTCAGTCATCGTGTTCGTATTGTTCTTTTTGAAAAAGATATTACGGTAGAGATTGAAGATGTCGATCCTGATAATAAGCCGAGCGATCTTTTGCATCTGAATCCATACAACACAGTGCCTACACTGGTTGATCGTGATCTGGTGTTGTACGACTCCCGCGTGGTGTCGGAGTATCTGGATGAGCGTTTTCCACACCCGCCACTGATGCCCGTTGATCCGGTCTCGCGCGCCAGATCTCGACTGGCGCTCTATCGTATTGAAAAGGATTGGTACAACCTGCTGCCAATTATTGAAGGCGATGACACTAAGAAAGCCGAAGCGGCAAGTGAGGCGCTGAGCAAGTCACTGGTTGAATCTGCAGAAGTGTTTGCACTGAAAGACTTTTTCCTTAGCGATGAATACTCGTTAGTTGATGCGACTGTTGCTCCAATGTTGTGGCGTCTTAAGCATTACGGTGTTGAATTGCCGGCCAGTGCCAGTGCTGTCACGAAATATGCAAAGCGTTTATTCGATCGGGAAGGTTTTCAACTAAGTCTCACCGAGAGTGAGCGAGAGATGCGTTAACAGAAATCGTGACATCAGATAAAAACAATACAGGCGACAATAAACCGTCCATGACGTCGAGTCAGCCCTATCTTATTCGTGGTATCTACGAATGGATTGTTGACAATAACCTTACGCCTTACCTGATGGTCGATGCGACCAGGCAAGGCGCTATTGTTCCGGAAGACTATCTTGACGAGCAAGGTCGGATTATCCTTAACATAAGCCCCAGTGCTACCAGTGAACTTCTGATGACGAATGAAGAAGTGACCTTTAATGCCAGGTTTAGTGGGCAGGCGATCGGTATAGTGGTGCCCACCCACTGTGTGAAAGCGATCTATGCACGGGAAAATGGCCAGGGGATGATGTTCAATGAAGAGGCAGGTGATCCCTCTGTTGATGGTTCGGCAGGGAAAAAGCGTGCGCTTCTTGAGTCGGTAAGCAGTCCCGACACCAGCAATGGGAATGCTGGTCAGAGTACGCCGGAGAAAAAGCCGCCCCAGGATGACGGTAAAGGCGGTAAAGGTGGCAAAAAAGGCCCGACTTTGAAAGTGGTTAAGTAGCAATCTTCGACGGGAGGTGCTTATTTGATCGGTCGCTTATCCCCGAGCTTTACAGCGGGGATTCAAAGGCATTTTTTATCCAGTGTTGTTCCAGTGTTCCTTCTCCTGTCACCGCAATGACATCGAAGCGGCAGGGCGTGTTTGTTTTCTTGTGTTTCTGCAGGTAGTGAAGGGCGGTTAGTGCAATTTTTCTTTGCTTTTTTGGCGTCACGCTAATTGCTGCACCGCCAAAGTTTCTATTTCGCCGGTATCGCACTTCAATAAAAACCAAAGTTTCCTGGTCTTGCATGATTAAATCAATCTCGCCGTGGCGTGAACTATGATTGCTGGCCAGTAGCTTCAAGCCGCGGCTTTGCAAGTAGTTTGCGGCGTCTTGTTCATGGATATCACCAGTCTCACGTTTACTGCTTTTCACGGTACTTCCTGTTGTAGCGGTGTTAACTGAATTTACACTATCGGGTTCTGTCGAGTTTTTGTCGCGGGATGACTCGATCACCCCGGTTTATGCATGAAATGGTCGGAAACTCCTAGAGTTCATTGGCAGGGAGGGGTGGTAAAGTTGCAGTCACTGGTAGTGCGTTATCAATTTTTGCAGGTTCGCCTTCCTGGAATTGGGCCCATTCAAGCCTTCGTTGAATACGATTGCCCTCGGTCAGTGAGAGCGAGCCGGTTTTGCCGTTGATTGAGTAGAGTTGGTCAAGGCGCATATTCTCGATTTGATTGTGCAGGCTGTAAGCATCGATGCCCAATGCCATTAACCGGGTCAGTCCAGGTGAAATATCTGCATGGTTGTTGGTCACCGTTTGGTAAAAAGTTGAGTTGCTGGCAGCATCGGATAGTAGCCAGGGGATATCGTTGAATTTAACGCCGCTTAAATCGCTGTCTGCTTTTTTGTCCGGCTCTCCCGAGAAGACCATGGCGGTGCTAAGTACAGGTACGTTCCCTGCGTGATGAAATTTGAGTTGTGGTTTAAGCAGTCTGGCGTGTTCTGAATTTACCGCCATAAAAATAACATCGATGTCTGCACGGATAGCCGGTTCAAATTCTATTTTAGTGTCGAGTAGTTTTTCGAGATTGCGTTTTCGTGAGTGACTTGAATTGATTGCTAATAGCTTGGTCAATTCTTTTGAGTAGTCATAGGCGTCTTCCGAAATTGCTTCGGCCCCGAGTATTTTCCCGCCTGCTTTTGTGAATGCCTCATTGAATGCATTTGAAAGCCTTTGACCAATGACGCTATCTGTCGAGAGTATCAGTGCCTTATTATAGTTTTCTGCTTTTGCGTAATTTGCGGCGTCGCGTGCTTCGTCTTCGGGTAATAGTCCAAATTGGTAGAGGTTGCTGTGGCCGGGCAGCGAATCGCCGACATAATTAAGTGACAGTGTGGGGACGGTTATTTGATTTGCAGCGGCCAGATTAATCACTGCTGATTTATTCAGCGGGCCAATCACCAGCGATGCACCTTCTGCGGTGGCGAGTTGGTATTGCTCTATTGCGCGGTTGGTATTGCTTTCGGTGTCGTAGACTTTCACCGAAGTAGTGGCACCATCGGCAAAACGGGCGGCAATAAAGCCGGTTTTTATGGCCGCACCCGCTTCAGCAAATGGGCCGCTTAGCGGCAGTAGCAATGCTATTTGTCCGTCGGTAATAGGGGTGAAGGTGTCCGTCGTGGGCTGTGCGGTTGCAATTCCCCCTTGTGCCACAGCAGCGGCAGGATGGCCGGCAAATCGGTTTTGCCATATTGCATTGCGTTGTGAGAAAGTTGCTGGATCGGTTGTTTGCTGTGAACGTGCCAGTAGTGCGTATTCAATCCAGCCGCGGTACACGTTGCCGCCCGGAGTGGTGGCCATCTGTCTCAGATTATCGGTGTTGAGATCTTTCAGCATGCCCCAAATGCGGTTGTGATTCAGGTTGATCGATTCTGGAATAGAAAGGTTTGCTTCCAGTTGAATGCGTGACTTTAATGCCTGTGCTGGCTGGCCGAGTTGCTCGCGTGCCCGCGCCTGGATTTCGAGCGTGCGAATACGAAGTATGCGATCAGTTACGTTTCGCAGCGGGGGCAGCTGTTGCAGTGCCTGGTCAGGTTGGTTTTGCGCGATTGAAAAATAGGCACCTACGATGTCTCTGCGCTGTTGCAACGGCTCGGTTGCCATGGTTGTGGGCAGCGAGCCGTATAGTCGTGCGCCATCGTTGTATAGTTCACTGTCGAAATAGAGTTCGGTTGCGAGTAGTTGCAGCTCCTGTTTGGCGGTGGGGTCAGTTTCGCTGCTGGCGAGCTGCGCATAGACATGGGCGGCCTGCGCTGTGTCACCAACGGCCAGTAGTTGGCTTGCCAGCTCGGTTGTTGGTTTTTGCGCTAAAATTGCCGGCGCGGGCCTGCTTGGTTTTACTCTGGGTGAGCCGCAGCCAACGACTAGTGTGCCAACTAATGCGAGCATCAGGGCGGTTGTTTTTAATCGCGGGTTTCGATTTTTCAGTCGTTGATCGCTAGACACGATGACTCCAGATCTTAAGTGGTTTCTTCGGTGAGAATCCGTAAGAGAATACGTTGACAGCCGCAAAGCGCAAACAACTGCTTGAGCTATAGTGGCTGCTGGTGCATTGTGAGGCGGATATTATGACCATCCTCTTGTACTTACCACACTTTATTTAATGTCCACCGGCTAATTGTACTATGTCTGTAGAAAAGGGCTCTTCAAAAAAAGGTGTCTTCTTCGTTATTGCCACACCAATAGGTAATCTGGGGGATGTCACAACGCGAGCACGAGAGACCCTGGTCAATCTTGATATGTTGTACGCTGAGGATACCCGGCACACCGCTCAACTGTGTCGGCATTTGGGGGTGTCGCCGCAGTTGCGCTCATTGCATGAGCACAATGAGAATGATCGCATTGATGAAATACTTGAGCGACTTGCGGAGGGGCGGCAGCTTGGGCTGGTTTCCGATGCGGGTACGCCCCTGATCAGCGATCCTGGTTATCGTATCGTCGCAGCCTGCCACCGGCATGGATTTCAGGTGTCACCAATTCCAGGCGCTTCTGCATTGCTTGCTTGTCTTTCGGTGTCCGGCCTGCCCACCGATAAATTTACTTTTCGCGGTTTTTTACCTGCAAAATCGGCGGCCCGTTGTTCGGTTTTAAAAGAGATCTCGAGCAGTTCAGTAACGCATGTGTTTTTTGAATCACGACATCGGATTCTGGATGCACTGACAGATATCAGGGATGTGTTGGGCGGGGCCCGTAAAATTTGTATTGGTCGAGAACTCACCAAGACTTTTGAAACAGTGTTACTTGGCGACGTAGAGGATTTGCGTGTGCAGATAGCTGCAGATACAAACTGCCAAAAAGGCGAATTTGTCCTGGTGATCAGCGGTGCTTCAGAATCAGTCGCAGAATTTTCCCCTGATGCGCAGGCACTGTTGCTGGCGATTTCAAAAGAAGTCGCACCTAAAAAGGCAGTGGCGATTGTTGCAAATCACACCCGAATTGATAAGAAAAAGCTCTACGACTGGTTGGTTGCTCAGTCGTAAGGCGGTGTAGCAGTAACACGTTGATGGTGAGCAAAGAGGTGGAAGCCGACCGTAAGCCGGGTTTTGTCGAGGACAGCCATTCATCTCGAATACAAGTCACCCTGCATCTCTAGCGATCTACCCGAAAGCACCGCGGGCCGCGGCATTGCTTTCCTATTTGATCTTGCTCCGAGTGGGGTTTGCCATGCCGTTGAATGTTACCACCAACGCGGTGCGCTCTTACCGCACCCTTTCACCCTTACCGGTCACTAAGTGACTTAGGCGGTTTGCTCTCTGCTGCACTTTCCGTGGGTTCACACCCCCCAGGCGTTACCTGGCACTCTGCCC
>CAZNOB010000035.1:0-1105 GCA_964574535.1 uncultured Granulosicoccaceae bacterium
CCGGCTTCAGCCGTAAATGAAGCCACCGCCTTTAGGCGGTAGGAGTATTCACAAAGGTCACATATTTCCAAGAGCTTCAATGCCGGTTCGGGCCAAATGATGAGATCCCGAAGGGGTGGGCAATTAAACCGTAAGACTAAGACAAACTATCCAATATTAACGCCGTTCGTCATTTTTAACCTATTTTTCAAGGCTGGTTTGATCGTTCGGCTCATATGTAACGTTAGTGCGCTGCAGTACACTATATTCCACAGCGGTATTTTTTCTCTTGAAAATATCGATGAGCATTCGACGCAAGAAGAAAATACGCTGTGAAAACCATTCTCTACGGGATATGCTCGCCACCTGATGGATAATGCGGGTTAGGGATATTCGTGCATTCCCAGGCGGCCCACGCCTGGCAATTTAATCGCTGGCGGGGAAAAGTCGATGCCGGCGGTGAAACCGAGCAGGTTTAGCTCTATGCCTTCCTCTCTGGCGACCAGTAAACCGAGTAAGCCTTTGAGTGAAAATTGCACACCGGTTCCGCTGGGTGCGGGTGCTATCAGTTGCAGGTTGGGCAAATAGTCTTTGCCGATTGCTGTTGCGGGTAGCTCGAGTTGCAACTCTGGCGCATGCCGGCCCATGCTTGCTATGAAAGTATTGCTGTTTGGACCCGGCCAAACGCTATAAATCTGGTTTGCCGGATAGTGTTTGGCCGCTGCCAGCAAACGTGTGATGGTGGCATCGACTTCTGCACCGCCACGCATCTCGCGCAACAGCACTGGTTTGCTGCCAAACCAGTATCCATCTGCCGAGCCGCGTTTAATGCTGACACTCTCACCCCGCCAGCGCAGCTGGTAGCCTATTACTTCAATACGCGTGTACCACTGCTGGCCGGTGGGCTTGACGGCGATCCAGCTATGGACACCAAATGCACCGCGCCAGCGGGCCGCTCGGGCTGCGTAAACCTGGATAATTGCGCCGTTGTACTGCGCTGCAGGTGGGGCCTGCTGACTACTGTCTCGACGCAGCTCCCACCAGGAACGCGAGTTATTATCGCCAAAGTAATACAGGCCGTAGCTGAAGGCCAGCGGCAACAGATACAGGGTAAATACAAAGAGCA
>CAZNOB010000035.1:1205-36107 GCA_964574535.1 uncultured Granulosicoccaceae bacterium
TACAGGCCGTAGCTGAAGGCCAGCGGCAACAGATACAGGGTAAATACAAAGAGCAAGAGTCGTTTACTGGTAGCCAACGTGGGATGTGTTCTTCAATCGTACAGGGGATGTGACGTACATTATGCAACGTGACAATAGTTTCAGGACAACGCCGTGAAAAGTAAATGAGTGCCTACACATAAGTGAATGTCGGTATACCGGGCACCGTCGCGATCACGTAGGGACTACTGTAGGACCCGCTCATCGGTCAAAAATTCAAAACTGGCGGCTTTGGAGGGGTTTATAGGGGGAATCTTGACATAAGACATAAAGATTGAAGCCATGAAAAAGAAGTAAGGGATTAATCCTATTGCCCTATTTGGAATTGCAGTGAAAAATTAAGGGGTCAAGCCTATTAAATCATTTAACTATTTTTCGCACTAGCCATGTCTATGTAGAGAGTGATAGTTACATAATATAATCGGCTTGACCGTTTCTTCATTTTTACAATGCAGTATCCTTGTTATTCCGTTTTCTGCCTCACGCAATGTTGAGAATCGGCAGGACTGGCAGCGCTATTGTTCCAGTAATTGATTCTGTTGCATGATTCTGTTGCATGATTCAGTTCATTGAACATATGGTTTGTAATAGCAAATGCTATACAGCGGTAAATCCACCATCGATGGGCAAACACACTCCCGAGATCATAGCTGCCGCGTCTGACAGTAAAAAAACAATCGGACCGGCGCAGTCTTCCTCGGTGGCCCATTTATGCAATGGCATAGCCTCAAGCATTGGCCCGCCGATATCTTCGCGCCCCCAGTACCATTCTGACATAGGCGTCATTACTACTGTGGGGTTAACAGCGTTTACCCGAATGTTGTGTTTGCCAAGTTCCAGTGCAGAGACTCTTGTCATCGCATCTACAGCGCCTTTTGATGAAGCATATGAAATGTGACCTGCCAGCCCAACCAGTGAGGCCTGACTCGATACATTGACTATAGCGCCGCCGTTGCCCGCTTCAATCATCGATTTTGAAGCGTATTTAGTGACGAGCAGCGATCCTCGGGCGTTGGTATCTATGACTTTGTCGAATACATTAATGTCAGTTTCCATTGGTGTTGCGATCTCACCACCCCAGCCGCCGCAATTGACCACGCCGTAAAGCTCGACCCCGGACAGAGCGGACTTAATTTCATCTTCTGATGTCAGGTCGAATGACATCGTCTGGCAGCCGGTATCGGTAGCAAGTTCAGAAAGGCGTTCCTGGTTTCGTCCCGCGGCGATGACATTTGCACCTTCATTTATCAGCAATCTGACGGTTGCGGCGCCTATGCCACCGCTTGCGCCTGTGACCAGAATCGGTCTAGATTTCAGACCTGTTTTCATTTCATCCCCCCAATTAACTGAACTAGCGAAATTAACTCGTTCAAAGGTGTAACGCAACGGTGATAAGGCATTCCCGGTGCCTGACCGGTGGTGGTATTTTAGTCGCGGTCCGGTTATTCTCTTAGTCAGTTAGTCGATAAATCGGGCTGGCAAAAATATAATATATTTCGGAGGAAAAAAATGTCTGTAAGAACAATTCTATCAGCGGCGGTACTGGGTACATTCGCTCTCGCTGGAAGTGTGGTTGCGCAGGATTTTAGCGGCGTGACAGTTAATGTGCTCACACGCCCGGGCTATGTCATTGCAGGTCCGCTTATCGAGCGTGGCAAGGATTTCGAGGAAATGACGGGCGCCAAGATCGTCGTCACAGAAGTACCGTTCGCCGAAATTTTCCCGAAAATCCAGAATGACTGGGCGACCGGAACCAACTCAATCGACGTCGGCGTATTTGCCGCAGGTTGGGGCGTCGAACTGGATGCCGCAGGTTTGTTGGAAGATCTTGATCCGTACATCGCCAAAGATGACAAAATCAAGTTAGACGACATCGCACCATACTTTCGCGAATTCGGTCAGAAGGTCGGTGGCAAAACCAAGCTTCTAATGGTCGACGGCGACTTTCAAATGGTCTACTACCGAACGGATGTTCTTACTGAAGCAGGCCTCGAACCTCCTGTTACCTGGGAAGATTATCTGGACGTGGCGTCGAAGATTCACGGCAAAGATATGAATGGTGATGGCGAAGCGGACTACGGCTCCTGCATCTTTAAAAAACGAAATGCTCAGTCGTACTTTGCGATCCAGACTTTTGCCGCGCCGATTGTGCAAACTGATGGTACAGCGCAGGGCTTCCATTTCGATAATTCAACAATGAAACCGCTGATCAATAATGCAGGTTGGAAGAAAGCCTTCGAGCTTTATAAAGAAACGGGTAAATATGGTCCGGCCGAAGAACTCAACATGGACATCGGTGATACACGAGCGCTTTTCAAAGCCGGTCGTTGTGGTCTTTTGGTTGAGTGGGGCGATCCGGGCACGCTGCAACTTGCTGATGATGCTACATCAATCAAAGGTAAGCTCTATGCGATCGCAGCGATTGGCTCACGTGAGGTGCTGGATCGTGAAACGGGTGAGCTGGTACCTGTCACCGCTGAATCTGCTCCACACTCAGTTGATGGTGTGAACTTCTCTCCTTTTGCTGCTTTTGGTGGCTGGGCAGGTGCGGTGAACAAGGGGGCTGACGAAAAAACAAAGGCTGCAGCCTATGCGTTTCTGTCGCACATGAATCAGCCAGAGCAGTCAGGTGTTGACGTTACTATTGGCGAAACCGGATACAACCCGTATCGAGTTTCGCAATTGGCAAATATCGATCTGTGGGTTGAAGCGGGAATGCCAAGACCACTTGCCGAAAACTATCTCGGCGCTATCAACTCTGCCCTGGACAGCCTTAATATGGCTTCTGACATGAAGATCCCAGGTGCTCAGCAGTACACGGGGGTTGTGTTGGACACCGAGCTTGCACGGTACCTGGCTGACGAAATTTCGGTTGATGAGGCACTGGCCAATATTGAAGAAGGCTGGGAAGAAATCACTGAGGACTTCGGTCGAGACGAGCAGATTGAAGCGCAAGGTTTGGCCCTGGGTTCCAAATAGAATCAGAGGTTATGCCTTCTACTAATGAGGTGCGCCAGCCAGAAGCTCTTTTGGCTGGCGCAACCCGGCGAGACCGTTTAAGCGAATGGGTGGACCGACACTGCGGTACTTTCTTTATTGCACCAGCCGTTACGCTGATTCTAATATTCGCAATTTTCCCGACAATCTACTCGTTGTTCTTTGCGGTCAGTCGTGTGCGGTTTACCGGCGATGGCCTGAAATTTCGGTATGTCGGGTTTCGCAATTTCTCCAAGCAATTCTTTGGTAGTGCCGAGGTACATTTTCTCGGTCGTACCGATCCGGTCCATATTTTTGGAATGATTGTTTTCGCGATCATTGTGATCGCTATTCTCTGGTGGTGGGTCAGGTCGTTTAAAAAAGCCACCTGGGTTGGAATGATCGGGCGTTCCATCTCTGCGTCAATGGGTATCTTTCTGGCCTGGATATTATGCGCGTCGCTTTTATCCGGTAACGCAATCGGTACTCTGTATACAACGCTTTTCTATGTGATTGTCGGTTGCACAATACAGTTCATTATAGGGACAGGCCTGGCGTTCCTGTGTTCACAACCCATTTCGGGTAAAAATTTTTTTCGAGTGGTATTTTTTATTCCGCTCATGATTACCCCGCTAGGGGTGGGTTACGCCATGAGGATGGTAGCGGACGTGACCAAGGGACCGGTTCAACCGCTATTAGGTTTGTTTGGCGCTGAAAACTGGATTTGGTCGGTGGATGCCTGGTCGGCACGTTTCGTTATGATGATCGGTGACTCCTGGCAATGGATCCCGTTCATTTTTATATGCATGCTGGCAGCGCTGGAGAACATCCCGCGGGATCATGTCGAGGCAGCGCAGGTCGACGGTGCCTCGAGTTTCCAGATTTTTCGCGAGATTACCTGGCCACAGGTGTTGCCGGTAGCTGTTACGGTGCTGCTGATCCGTATGATCGAAGCATTCAAGATCGTAGATCTTCCGAACATTATGACTGGGGGTGGCCCGGGTTCAGCCACTGAATCAATGACGTTGAGTTCGATGTACATATGGCGCGCAAATGATCTGGGTGGATCTGCAGCGATTGCCTATCTGCTGTTGATATTGACAGTGGTTGTTTGTGCTTCATTCTTCAACTATGTGGTCCTCGGTCAGGTTAGAAAGGCCGGATAATGCACGATACACACTATAGATTTGAGAAGTCGGGTCAGACCCTGATGCAAAGGTTGTTTGAAGCTCCAGCGGCGGGGAAAATGTCGCCTGCTTCGAAGGTTGTTGCCTACACGCTGCTGATCGTCTGGTCCACTATTGTGTTGTTCCCGATTTACTGGGTGGTTATTACCTCTTTCAAAGACCCGGCGGCAGTGAATCAGGGGCCATTCTATATACCTTTTGTTGATTTTCAGCCCACACTGGATGCGTGGCGAACCCAGTTTACCGAAGATCCGCATTGCAATATCCCTGCGATCGGACGTCAGTTTGGATTACTGGCTTACAACAGTGTGGCTTTCGTTCTCTCACCGTTTTTTTCGATCACCCCGATGGAGCCACAAATCTGCAAGATCTATCTGGCATTTACCAATTCGGTTGTGATCAGTGTTTTTTCAACTTTCCTGTGTGTGGTTGTAGGTTCGATGGCAGCCTATGCTCTGGCCCGTATTCAGTACGCACCGAAGTTTGGCAATATCATGATGTTCGTGCTACTGCTTATCGGAGTGATTTATGTCACGACTTATTTCAAAGTAGCCTGGTGGGCCTCTAGTGCAGTCGCACTTTCAATGTTCTTTTTTCTGGTGCGTGCGCTTGGCCGTCACTACAAGATGAAACTAAAAAATGGCGACATCCTGTTCTGGATTATTTCTCAACGAATTTTACCGCCAATCGTGGTGGTCATTCCAATTTACGTGATGTTTCAGGCGGTGAAGCTTCTGGACACACACTTAGCGTTGATCTTGCTTTATGCGGTGGCCAACATGCCTATCGTTGTGTGGTTGATGCACGATTTCTTTGCCAACCTGCCGATTGAATTGGAAGAGTCTGCGCAACTCGATGGTGCTTCAAGAATAGGCATTTTTCGCGAGATTGTGATGCCATTGACTCGTCCGGGTCTTGCCGCGACAACACTGTTGATTCTTGTTCTGAGCTGGAATGAATACCTGTTTGCGGTGTTTTTGGCGACAGTCAAAGTGCAGACTATGCCGATCATGGTAGCGGCTAAGAATACGGGTGAGAAAGGTATTTTCTGGTGGGAAATGTGTGCCTTAATTGTGGTGATGATCATTCCGGTGATCGTAATGGCGATTTTATTAACACGGTTTATTTCCAAGGGCGTGTTGTTAGGCGCAGTTAAAGGTTAAAACGTTGTCAGACTATTCACAAAAAGCATCGGTCAGATTTGAAAACGTCGAAAAGAGTTTCGGCACAGTTCAGGTACTGAAGAACTTTGAGCTCGAAGTAGAACCCGGAGAGTTCGTGGTTCTGCTTGGTGCATCCGGTTCTGGCAAAACAACGGCCCTGAGAATTTTATCGGGTCTGGAAACGCCATCTGCGGGGCGGGTTTTTATCGAAGGTCAGGATGTAACAAACATGCTGCCTAAATACCGTAACATCTCAATGGTGTTTCAGTCCTATGCGTTATACCCGCATAAAACCGTTGCCGAAAATATTGGCTTTCCGTTAAAGATGCGCAAACTGCCAAAGCAGGACATTGAATCGGCGACTATAGACGCTGCCAAACAAGTACAACTCGATGGCTTGCTGGAGCGCTACCCGCGAGAACTATCGGGTGGGCAAAGACAACGCGTAGCACTGGCGCGTGCGATCATTCGCAGACCATCGGTGTTTCTAATGGACGAACCGTTGTCCAATCTGGATGCTAAATTGCGTGGCCACATGAGAGCAGAACTCAAGCACATGCAGCAATCCATGGGGATCACCACTATTTACGTGACACACGATCAGATTGAGGCCATGACATTGGCACACCGGGTTGCCATTCTTGAGAAAGGTGTTCTGCAACAGTTGGCAACGCCTGCACAAATATACAATGATCCGGAGAATCTCTTTGTCGCACAGTTCATCGGGTCTCCGCCGATGAATGTCGTCCACGGGCGGCTTGAAGAAAGTGAATTTGTCACCCAGGGCGTGCGCATCCACACCCAGGTGCAAGGTCAGATTGAGAGTGCGGTCATGGGCATACGCCCGGAGGATTGCGCTGTGGCACCGCCATCAGAAGGCACACTTATCGGCAGGATCTATACCAACGAACTCATTGGTGATCACACGCTGGTTACTGTGGATTGGGGGGGCGATCAGATATCGGTAAAAGCTTCTAAAGACTTCACCGGCCAACAAGGCGATGAGATCGGATTGGTTATCCCGAGTGATCGCTTGTTTGTCTTTGACAAAAGCACCGGTGCACGGGTTCGGTAAACACGTATGTCAGTGCGGATCGAACTTTATAAAACGCTGTTTGATGACAAAGAGAAGTCGTTGTGCCAGTGCGGAGAATTCGTTGTTTCGGCATTTCGTTTCGATAGCGGTGTTGAGGCGTTACGCGTAAAAAATTCGCGTGGTGAGATCGTGGTGCTCCCGTATCAGGGGATGCAGGTGTGGCGGGCAACCTTCGATGGGCGCGAACTGACAATGCGCTCGATGTTCAAGCAGCCAAAAAACACCCGGGTCTATCTTGAAACCTATGGGGCGTTTCTCATTCACTGCGGCATTACCGGTCTTGGCGCACCTGGCCCGACGGATACTCACCCCTTGCATGGTGAGTTACCAAACGCTCCTATGGATTCAGCCTGGCTGGACATTGACGATGATTACCGTGGTGTTACTGTCGCCGCACAGTACCAGCATACCGTGGCCTTCACGACAAACTACAACGCGACAATCACGACAACGATGTCAGCCGGCTCCGCCCTGTTGGACGCTTCGGTAGCGATTGACAATCTGAAGCAAACACCAATGGATCTGATGTATCTGGCACATGCGAATTTCTGTCCGGTCGACAATGGAGAGTTATTTTATTCGGCAAACTACTCAGCGCAAAGTGTGCGTGTGCGTCAGTCCATTCCGAGTCATGTCACACCAAAGCCTGGCTACAAGGAATTTCTTGAGCAACTGGCAGAAGACCCGACGCCTCACCATATTCTTAAGCCGGGCCTCGGGTTCGATCCGGAAGTAGTTTTTGAGATCGATTTGAAGGCAGGGACAGACGGGTATGGACACGCTCTGCAGAAACACCCGGGAGGCTTTTCTGACTACATATGCTATCGACCGGATGAGGCCCCCGTTTGCATGCGCTGGATTTGTCGCACGCTGGATCAGGATGGTTTAGGGGTAGCTTTCCCTGCGACGTCCGGTGTTGAGGGGTACACCACTGAGAAGGCCAAAGGGCGTGTTGCCAATCTGGCTGGTGGTGAAACCTGGCGGATCGCCATGCGACTGGGTCATTTGACAGCAGCAGAAACAACCGAAGTCATTCGCACTATTGAACAGATACAGAAAAGCTAACTTCTATGCTGACATTTAATCCTGATTGAAGCCGGAAACATAAAAATAGCGAACTTTCCCACCACGCCTGCTGATCACGGAATGGTTTACTTTACCAGACATTTTTCGAGAATTTCTACCGGATGCAAAGAGTGTACATTTGATTGATCCGCTATTTGTTCTGCACAACTGAATCCATTAGCGATGATGATTGTGTCTGCCGATTGTTCTGAAATTTCACGGCCCAGTCGGCGGCTAAATAACTTCTGTCCAATATCTCTTGTTTGTTTTTTTATCCCGTAGGTACCCGCCATTCCGCAACACCCGCTTTCAGGTTCGCTGATGGTGTCGAAGCATTGTGTCATTAACTCACGTTCTCCGGTGGTATACGACAATGATTTATCGTGGCAGTGTAAGTGCAGCACACCGTGTTTCAGCTTTCTGGTGGGGTTTATGTTTTTCCCGATAAGAAAATCGGTGAGTGTCTGCGTCCTGGTACTTAAATCTGATGCGTGCGAGTCAGCAGGGTACTGCCGTAGCAGTTCATCTTTAAAGACACTGAGACAAGAAGGCTCCAGAACAATGACAGAGGTGTTGTTTGGTAGTGTTTTATAGAATCCCTGCATGAGTCGGGCGAGCTGTTTTGCTGCCTGGTCAAGGTAACCGTATTCGTAAAGTGGCCGACCGCAGCAAAAGTGTTGTTTGGCAATGGCGACGCAATAACCGGACTGAACCAACACATTGGTGGCGCTTTGAAGCAGTTGCGGGCGGTAGTGATTATTTACCGAGTCTGTCCACAACACTACAGTGGGATTTTCCTGATTACCGCTGTAATAGAAGTGCTTATCCTGATGTGTGCACGACTGGCTAATGCTGCTGGTGAACGACTGCCTGGCAAGCGCGGGTAATGTTTTATCGCTGTGTATTTGTAGCAACCGTTTGAGGATCTTACCGGTAACGCCCTTAAGTAGAAAATTGGTGATACCACTAAACTGTGATGCTTTCGGGAGTAGCGTGCCGATATGAGCCAGCGGGTAGTGATTGAACGGCCTGCGCCTGGTCTTAAAGTGTTGTGCCATAAACTCGGCCTTGTAAGCGGCTATGTCGACTTGTGTCGGGCATTCGGTTTTACAGGCTTTGCATGACAGGCAGTGTTCCAGAGAATCTTTAATATCGCTATTGTTCCAGCTATCTTTTATCACCTCGCCACGCAGTAGTTCATGCAGTAGATGCGCTCTGCCGCGGGTGGAATATCTTTCTTCTCCGGTGGCTTGATAACTCGGGCACATTGCACCCGTCTGTGCCCGGCATTTGCCCATGCCAATACAGCGCTCGGCGCTCTCACCCAGGCCACCCGGGTCTTCATGAAAGTGCAGGGTGGTGGTGACTTGCGGTATCTGGTAATCAGGTCCGTAGCGAAGGTTTTCATCCATGCGGTAGGCATCGATAAGTTTACCGGGGTTCATACGCCGTTGCGGGTCCCAGGCGTACTTAAATCTTTTAAAGGCCTGCATGAGCTCTTCACCAAACATGATGGGTAAAAATTCGGCCTTGGCCTGACCATCGCCATGTTCACCGGACAAGGACCCGCCAAAACGTACCACCAGCTTTGCGATCTCTTCACTAAAGTTGCGCCAGTGTTGTACACCGTGCGATGTGCGAGTATCGAAGTCTATTCTGGCGTGAATGCAACCATCTCCAAAGTGACCGTACAAGCTGGTCGTGTATCCATAGCGTTTTACCAGCGCGCTGAACTCTCGCAGGTAAGCGCCTAATTGCATAGGATCGACAGCGGTGTCTTCCCAGCCGATTACCGGGTTCGGATCTTCCGGATTAAGGCTCATCGCAGTGGCCGAAGCACCTTGTTCGCGAATACTCCAAATGCCGGCGATGCTTTTTTCGTCTGTAACCGGCAGTACGGAGAGCACTCTTTCAGATGCTGTCATCGCTTTGCAAAAACGTTGGCAGTGTTGTTCAAGCTCAGTGGTAGTGTCTGCAGCCAGCTCGGTAAGAATCCATGCTCGACCTTCAGGTAGCAGTGCGACTTCCGCCTGGCGCAGGTTGCGATCAATGAGACCGCCGATGATTGTCCAGTCAAGACCTTCCATGGCGATGGGCTTGAAGGGCATGATGTCGGGCACGCTGTCGCCGGCGGTAAAAATATCTTTAAAGCCCAATACAATGAGTCTTTTATGCTTTGGATTCCGAATCAGGTTGAGTCGAGCTTGCAGGATAGAGACACAAGTCCCTTCGGTGCCCACCAGAGCACGCGCTACATTAAATCCATTTTCAGGCAATAATTGATCAAGGTTGTAGCCAGATACTCGGCGCTTGATATCAGGGTAACGTTCTTTGATTTGAGCAGCGTATTCGTCAGCGATTGCTTTGAGTTCGCGATAAATTTGCGCCTGTTCGTCGTTGCGGGCGACTATTTTTTGGAATTCCTGATCAGTGGTTGGGCCAACCCAAAAACGCGAACCATCGGCAGTGAGTACTTCGAGTTCCAGAACGTTTTCTACGGTTTTACCAGCCAGCATTGAACGTGGTCCGCACGAGTTATTGCCAATCATGCCCCCGAGCGTACAGCGGCTGTGAGTAGCAGGGTCAGGACCCCAGGTTAAGTCATGCTGCTCTGCGTGGGCTTTTAGCGCGTCACAAACAATACCGGGTTCTACCAGCACTGTGCGGTTCTCGATATCCATTTCCAGAACACGATTCAAATGTTGTGAGCAGTCGAGAATGATGGCTTCGTTGACGGTCTGGCCGTTTTGCGATGTGCCGGCTCCACGCATTAATACGGGTAGATTGTGCTCGCGGCACAGTCTGGTTGTGGTGATGATATCGTCGATTGATTTAGGGAAAACAACACCCAGGGGTATCTGGCGATAGTTTGAGGCGTCACTGGTGTAGAGCGCGATCCCTGCATCGCTGAAGTCACAGCGACCCTCTATGTCAGCCGTGAGTTGCGCTTGCAGTGCGTTGAGGTCTGGTGGATTTGATGTCATGGCGCAGAAATCTGTGGAAGACGAATAAGTCAGACACTGACTTTATAGGATCACGGTGGGTGCTGGGGCATTCTGTCAGATATTTATAATTAGTGCTCATCCAGAAACAGGGGCGTGGCGAGAATCACTGAGGTGCGCGAGATTTTACCGACTACATGAGGGCGTTTAGTCATACTAAATAACTGCATGTAATCGGTGAAAGATCGCGTGCATTCAGTGATTCGCAGTAGCGCTCGTTTCTGGATGAGCGCTATTTTGTTGATCTTTTTTGAAGTGTTATTGCGCAACTACCTGCCCGGTGCAGGTAGTTGATGGGTAGATGATTACGCGCCCCTTACACTGCTGGCATTAAAACTGTGCAACGCTAACGGCAGCACCGGACTCTAAGGAAGCATTGGCGGCTTCTGCCAGTTGCAGTGAGGCAACGCCGTCGTTGTGATTAGCGAGTGGTTTGGTGCCGTTTTGCAGAGCGTTGATAAAATCTTCCAGTTCAATGCGGTAAGCGTCTGCATAGCGTTCCAGGAAAAAATGTTGTGGTGATTCAGTGGTCACACCGGAATCTCCACTGAACACCAGGTTGGTGTCTGTGTTGTTCATGGCCTGCAACATACCTTTTGAGCCAAATGCTTCCAGCCTCTGATCGTAACCGTAGACGGCTCTGCGACTGTTGGTGATCATGGCGATTTTTCCGCTGCTGGTGGTCATGGTAACGCTGGCGGTATCGATGTCTCCGGCCTGGCCGATTTCAGGATCAACCAGGCAGCTGCCAACGGCGTAAACTGACTCTATCGGTTCATCGAGTATCCAGCGTGCCATATCGAAGTCGTGAATCATCATGTCGCGGAACAGCCCACCTGACACTCTTATATATTCTGCTGGCGGTGGTGCCGGATCGCGGCTAACGATGACCAGGGTTTCCAGTGCCCCGATATCTCCTTGTTGAACGCGTTTTTGCAGTAGTGAGAACTGAGGATCAAAGCGGCGATTGAAGCCCATGCCGCAGACTATGCCGGATTGCTCAATCGCGGCTGCAGCATCACGTGCTTTAGCCAGACTGAGGTCCAGGGGCTTTTCGCAAAAGACCGGTTTTCCCGCTGCAGCGCATCGTTTCAATAGCGGCGTGTGTGTGTCCGTGGCGCTGGCGATAATAACAGCGTCTATGTTGTCATCTGTGAATACATCGTCTATTTCACAGACGGTTGCGTCGTATTGATCTGCCAATGCAGTTGCGGATGGCGCATGAACATCACAGACTGATTTAATTTGTGCATTGGACACCGCGTTAATGGCGATGGCATGTACCTTACCGATACGCCCGGCACCGATCAGTGCAAAGTTTTTCATAGGAATTGTCACGCAGTTTTTTAAAGGTTTTGAGTCAAAGGTGATTGTTGATCGCGACGATAGCCCAGCGCAATACAAAGTGTTTGCGCCAGACATAAGGTGGCGGTCAGTGAACGAAATGATCTGACCTGTGCGTCTTCCACAAAAAATACACACTCTGCCAGTGGTGTGCTGGGACAATGCTGATCGCCTGCAATTAGAACAATACGAGCTCCGTTGTTGCTGGCAGTTTTGATCATGTCCCGGGTGGCTTCTGCATACGGTGAGAAAGTTACCGCAATCAGTACATCATTTTCAGTAATGGTGTTGAGCTGGTCATTATGCATTAAACCGATACCGGTAATGGTATTGCAATTTACCTGTAAATGCCCCAGTGCATAGGCCAGGTACATAGTTACCGGGAACGCCCGTTGCACACCGCACAGATGGATTGTTGATGCGTGATGCATCAGTCCTACAGCGTGATCGAGTAGGCGGTAATCCATCTGCTCATAGGACTGCTGCAGTGACTGGATATTTGCCTGAGTGAACTCACTGAATAGTTTTGCCGGTGTGACTTGCCCTTGGCAGGCATCGGTTTGTTGTAAAGAGCGGATACGCGCACGATAGTCACCGTAGTCATTAAAGTTCCGGTGCAGGTGGTCTTTATAGAGTTTTTGAAGTTCGGTGAATCCGCTGAACTGAAAGTGGTTGGCAAATCGCACCAGGGTAGAGGCATGCACTCCGGCTTTTTCTGCGACCACTGCTGCTGTATCGATGGCGACCGACTGCGGGTTGGCGGAAATATACCGACTTACCTCTTTCAGACGTCGGCTCAGACCGTCATGCTGCTCCGCAAGTTGTTGCTGCATTTGATCCAGTGTAGTGGGCTGCATAGCGAGTGGCGTTGTCTGGTGATCGAAGCGGCGCTCAGTCTAAGTGAAATAAATATTCCAAACAAGTCTGTGTGATGACGTGAATTTGCTTGTAATGAAATTATTATTTCAATACTGTGTTCGGTAACCCTTTACTGAATCTTTTGGATCGATGACTGAAACCAAAAATCTTGATCTCATTTGCCTGGGTCGTGCGGGTGTTGATTTTTACGCCGAGCAAGTCGGAAGTCGTCTGGAAGATGTGGGGAGTTTTGCCAAGTATATTGGTGGGTCATCAACTAATATTGCCTGTTGTTCTTCACGTATGGGTCTGAAGACAGCACTCATTACCCGCGTTGGTGACGAGCATATGGGGCAGTTTATTCGCGAACAGTTGCAGCGTGAAGGCGTGGATACCCGCAGTGTTATCACTGACCCTGAGCGGTTAACTGCCCTGGTGGTATTGGGGATCAAGGATAAAGATACCTTCCCGTTAATTTTCTACCGTGAAAACTGTGCTGATATGGCGATATCAGTTGAAGACATTGATATCGCCCACATTGCCACTGCCAAGGCGTTACTTATCACAGGAACGCACTTTTCCACTGAGTCCATTTATAAAACATCGCGCTACGCGCTCACGGCAGCAAAAGAGGCGGGCATAAAAACGGTGCTCGATATTGATTATCGTCCGGTGCTTTGGGGCCTCACCTCACGCGGTGATGGAGAAACCAGGTTTATCGCCAGTGATACAGTGACGGCGCATTTGCAAAGCATACTGCCTGACTTTGATCTGGTGGTTGGCACCGAAGAAGAAATACATATCGCCGGTGGCAGTACCGATACAGTTCAGGCGATGCGTAATATCAGGGACTGTAGCGACGCGATCATTGTATTGAAACGTGGTCCCTACGGTGCCAGCGTGTATGACGGCGTGATCCCGGATCAGCTTGACGATGGGATTACCGTGCAGGGGGTGACGGTCAGTGTGCTCAATGTGCTGGGTGCCGGGGATGCCTTTATTTCCGGCTTTTTAAGGGGCTGGATCAATGGTGAAGGCTATCAGCAGGCGCTAACTTATGCGAATGCCTGTGGTGCGTTGGTGGTGTCGAGGCATGGCTGCACGCCGGCCATGCCCACTTGTCCCGAGCTCGATTATTATCTTGAGCACAGTGCGCACATACCACGTCCGGATATCGATCCTGAATTGAATTATTTACATCGGGTGACTACACGCGCGCGGCACTGGCATAAGCTATTTGTTCACGCCTTCGACCACCGCGTGCAAATGCAGGAGCTTGCAGCGTTGGCAGGCGCTGATGAATCGCAGCTGCCGCAATTAAAATCACTGTTGCTCATTGCGACTCAACAGGTGGTTCAACAGCGCGGGCTAGACGGACAGGGCGGTATCTTGTGTGATGACATCTTCGGGCAGGATGTTTTAAATGAGGCGACTGGATCTGACCTTTGGATTGGTCGCCCGGTGGAAATCCCTGGTTCCCGACCCCTGATGTTTGAAGGCGGACGCAGCATTGGTTCGATAGTGAAATCCTGGCCACTGGAACACAAGGTGAAGTGTCTGGTGAATTACAGCACGGCTGATGACGAGGGACTGCGTGCAGATCAGGAACACAGGATCACCGAGCTGTACGACGCTTGTTGTGACAGCGGCCACGAGCTGTTGCTGGAAATTGTGCCCCCTCGGGAGGCACTGTCGGTGGGGGATTCGGTTGCAAAAAGCATCGAGCATTTGCTGTCGATTGGTATTCGCGCCGACTGGTGGAAAATACCCGCTGTGGAGCGACAATCGGCAGAGCGGATTCATCGCAGTATCCTGTCAGCGACGCCATACTGCTGTGGCATTGTTGTGCTTGGACTTGCAGCACCTAAAGATGAATTGGTAAAGGGATTTTCGGCTTTTTCGGGCTTGCCTCTGTATCGCGGTTTTGCTGTGGGTCGTACAATATTCAACGAGCCGGGCCGAGCCTGGCTGGCTGGAGAAATCGATGACGACACTCTGCTGACGCGTATCGCACAGGAATACGGTGATTTGATCGATGCGTGGGAGCAGATGGGGTAACGCAGGGCTGTTGTGTGCAACCGGTTGCAAAAAAAGCTTGCAAGTCGCTTGTGGCACTCGCATACTTTCGCAGCATATCCGGTTACAAGAGCACTCGGGGGATAATTGTTTAATTTCGCGATAAATCACATGACTGCAGCTAATGCCTCATTTGAGGAGCTGCTGGCTATTGCACAAGTGTGTGATTGCAGAGGTGTGGAACTTCGCAACGACCTGAAATCACCCTTGTTCGGAGGCATTGATCCATTAGCCGCGGCGCAAATGTCCGAGCAGTGCGATCTAAAGATACTGGCGCTGGCTGAGGTTAAGTCCTTTAACCACCTGAGCGCCCGAACTGTCGCCAGTACAGAGCAACTCGCGGCCATTGGCAAAGCGTGCGGGGCCGAAGCAATAGTGCTGATACCATCTAATGATGGCAGCAGAACTGATGAGGCCACCCGTAAAAAAGATCTTCAACATGCCTTGTCTGAACTAAAGCCCGTACTTGAAAGCTACGGAATTACCGGTTTTATAGAGCCATTGGGATTTACAACATCATCAGTGCGAAGTAAGCGTGAAGTAGTCGATGCGATTGAATCGCTGGATGCAAGCCACTGCATGAAGCTGGTGCACGATACTTTTCATCACTTCCTTGCGGGGGAATCAGAAATCTTTGCACAGCACACTGGCATGGTGCATATCTCTGGTGTAGTAAACACCGGGATTTCAGCCGATCAAATGCAGGATATGCATCGCGTATTTGTCACCAGTGCTGACCGGCTACAAAATCTCGAGCAACTGGCGGCGCTTGACAGCGCTGGTTATCACGGCCCGATATCGATGGAAGCGTTCGCAACCGAGATTCACAATTTACCGAATCCTGCAGAGCAACTGCGCGATTCATTTCAATTCATCAGTTCTGGTCTTGCGGCGAGAGTCGCTTGAAACAGTATGATGTAAAAAAGCGGCCCGCAAGGGCGTTCCGGTAAAAATTACCCGTGTGCCGGACACGACCATATTGGAGATAGACAATTGAAAACAAAATCGTTAATTGCCGCCGGTGTAGCCGCGATGTTGTCAGGCCCCGTACTGGCTGAAACATTAGGTGTATCGATTGCAAACTTCGACGACAACGGCCTTACTATCATGCGTAACGGCATGACATCGCATCTCGAAACGCTGGAAGGCATAGAGTTGCAGATGGAAGATGCCCAGGAAGACGTCGCCAAGCAGTTGGATCAAATAAATAACTTCATCGCTTCGGGTGTAGATGCAATTATTGTTAATGCTGTTGACACAGATGCTACTGAAGCTATGTCAAACGCAGCTTCTTCTGCAGGTATCCCTCTGGTATACGTCAACCGCCAGCCGGGAAACATGGAGACTCTTCCAGACGGGCAGGCTTTTGTTGCCTCCAATGAAATTGAATCAGGTACGTTGGCGGCATTCCGCATGTGTCAGGATTTGCGTGCTATGGGTAAGTCAGGCGGGGCAAAAGCTTACATGTTGATGGGGCGCCTTTCTAACCAGGCAGCTGTTCAACGCTCGAAAGACTTTCATGATGTCATCGGTATGGACATGTGTAACTTTATAACTTTGATTGACGAGCAAACAGCAAACTGGTCGCGTGACGAAGCGCAGGATATGATGACTAACTGGATTGCCTCGGGCGAACCCTTCGATGCCGTCTTCGGTAACAACGATGAAATGGCCATTGGTGCGATTCAGGCAATGAAAGCCTCTGGTATTGCAATGGAAGATGTAGTTGTCGGTGGTGTTGATGCAACGCCTGATGCGCTGGTATCCATGCAAGCGGGCGAAATGGATGTGACTGTATTTCAGGATCTTGCCGGACAAGGTGCTGGCTCTATTGATACAGCTATCAAGCTTTCCAGAGGCGAAACAGTGGACAAGACTGTTTTCATTCCGTTCAAGCTTGTTACTCCTGAAAACGTCAAGGACTTCTTGTAAGTCTATTACACAGTAGTGTTAAAAGCGGGCGCTACCTGTCATCGGTAGCGTCTGTACTTTTGGAACTCACGTAGTTCTCGTAAATTTTTCCCGTGACAGGCAGACGTTAGAACAAGGCAGGAGAATGGCCATCCATGGCTGAATCAAAACAAGGCACCGGCGGGCTCGAGTTTGATAATAAAAAACGCACCTGGCCTAATGAATTAAATATTTTTATAGCGTTGATTCTGATCATTGCTGTTTTCGAGGCGCTGGGGCAAACGTTGCCTTATATGAACGATCAGAGCTTTCTTTTTGATACTCGTGATCGCTTTGATTCAATTTTTAATGAAGCACGATTGCGGATCATTATTTTGCAGGTTGCAATCATCGGCATTATCGCACTGGGAGTGACGCAGGTCATTATCTCAGGTGGTATAGATTTGTCATCGGGGCCTCTGGTTGGAGCAACCGCGATGATTGTAATGTCGTTTGCTCAAACTGAATTGGTGAACGGTGGCCCCAACCCTAAAGCCGTTTTTGGTGAATGGGCATTTGATCTCCCGATACTCATACCGATAATAGTGGGGCTTGCATTCGGGGCGTTAATCGGTGCTATTAATGGCTGTTTTATCGCTTTCACAAGAATTCCGCCTTTTATTGCAACACTGGGTATGTTTCTGATTTGTCGTGGCATTGCTCAAGCCTGGACGCGTGGCAAGCCTGTATCGTTTCCAACTGAAAGCTATGCCTGGCTGGGCAGCGGTATGATGCCTGTGTTCTGGTTTTTAGGTCTGGCGGTAGTGTTTCACTTTGTGCTGAAGTATACGGTGTACGGCAAACATACCTATGCGATTGGCTCGAACGAAGATGCTGCGCGAATGTCGGGTATCAATGTTCAGAAGCATAAGGTGCTGGTGTACATGATTGCCTCAATGTTAGCCGCCTTTGCAGCGATAATTTTAAGTTCTAAAAACCTCACCGCGCAGTCAGGTATGGGCATTTTCTATGAGTTATACGCTATCGCCATGGCGGTTATTGGTGGTGTGAGTCTTACCGGTGGAAGAGGGTCAATCATCGGTACGGTGCTTGGCGCTATGGTCTTTGGTGTAATCCAGTCCGGGTTTACCTATATCAAGCTTGATGCATACTTTCAGCTGATGGCAATGGGCGCGATCATTATAGGTGCAGTTGTACTTGATAAGGTGCGCCAGGAACGAGCCGCAACGCGGACATAGGAGAGGTGAACATGACTGAAACAATCCTTGAAACCAGAGGACTCACCAAACACTACGGTGGAGTTCACGCGTTAAATGATGCTGACTTTGTGCTTCAGAAAGGCGAGCATGTCGCGATCATGGGGGACAACGGGGCAGGTAAGTCAACCTTCGTTCGGCAGATCACCGGGGTCGAGCAGCGCACCAGCGGAACCATTATTTTCGATGGCAAAGAAGTGCACTTTGCGGGCCCCATCCATGCGCGTGAGGCCGGTATTGAAACAGTGTTTCAAACACTGGCACTGGCGGATGATCTGGATGTTCCGGATAACCTCTTTCTGGGTCGTGAGATCACCAGGTTCAACTGGCTGGGGCCTTTTCGCCTGTTGGATTACAAGGCCATGCGGGAAGCAACGATTGCCGGGCTTGAGCGCACAGCGGTGAAGATCCCTAATATTCGCAACACCATTCAGAATATGTCTGGTGGTCAGCGCCAATGTGTTGCGATCGCGCGAACAGCAACCTTCGCGTCGAAACTTACCATCATGGATGAACCCACGGCGGCGCTTGGAGTTCAGGAGACTGAACAAGTGGAAAATATAATACGCACCCTGAAAGAAGCAGGTGAGCCATTAATCCTGATTAGCCATAACATGCGACAGGTAATGGATTTAGTGGATCGAATAGTAGTATTCCGGCGTGGCCGAATTGTCGCTAATTTGATGCGCGATGAAACTGACGGGCAGGACGTTGTTGCCTATATCACTGGTGCAAAAACCGGTGCGGAATTCGAAGGCGCGGCGTAGAGCCTGAGCCATAAACGGGGCGCTGATGCACTTTCTTGATTTACAGACAGATTTTTTTCTACCCAGGTGGCGCAGAGTAGCGGTTGTGGTGGTCTGCATCGGATGGTCGTTAATCGAGTTCACTGCAGCGTCACCTTTCTGGGGTATTATTTTTGGTGGGTTAGGCGTCTATGCGATATGGCAATTTTTTTTGGACGGTTGGCCGCAAAACCTTGCCGTGCCCAATGCTTCGGATAATGACGAACCATAAGCCGCAATTGCCTGAGCCGTTAACAGCGACGGCGGGGTGCCCATGTCGGTTACGCTAAAAGATGTAGCCAGAAAAGCCGGTGTATCACGCTCTGCTGTATCACGCACGTTTACCAATGGTGCATCTGTTTCAGACAGCATGCGCCACAAGGTTGAAAAAGCGGCAACTGAACTCGGCTATACCCCCAATGCTCTGGCGTCCAGTTTAACCACTGGCCGAACGCGGTTAATTGGTCTGGTGTCTAATAACTTCCATAACCCTATATTTCTGGAAGTTTTTGATCTGTTTACCCGTGGCCTGCAAGACCGTGGATTGCGTCCCTTGCTGGTTAATCTGAGTGATGAGACTGACCCCGCGCACTCAGTTAGAATGCTTCGGCAGTATTCTGTGGATGGAGTGGTTGTCGCCTCTTCAACATTAACTCCGGAGTTTTCACAGGCATTTAAAAACGCCAATATTCCTGTAGTACATTCGTTTGGCCGGCATTCAAGCTCCCCGCAGGTTCACGTGGTTGGCATTGATAACATAGAGTGTGGACGAATGGCGGCGCGTGAACTGGTTGAGCGCGGTTACAAACGTGTCGGGTTTTTGGGTGGACCAGAAGCCGCAACATCAACTCAGGATCGTATCGCAGGTTTTAGTTCAGAACTAGCCAATCACAAAGGTGTCAGTTTCAGTCACTCGTTTGCTGATGCCTATTCGTTTGATGCTGGGCGCAAGGAAATGATTCGCCTGTTAAAAGAAACACCTGCTCAGGCCTATTTTTGCGGTGACGACGTATTGTCTATCGGTGCACTCAGTGCCATCGAAGAGGTAGGCTTAAGTGTTCCCGGCGATATCGGGTTGATTGGATTAAACGATATGGAAATGGCAGGCTGGGAGAACATTAACCTGACGACCATTCGCCAACCGGTGCGACAGATAATAAGTTCATCAATAGAATTGATTGTCGCAATGCTGGATGATCCTGAGCGGTATCCGGAGGCACGGTTGTTTCCCAGTACCGTTGTTGAGCGTGGCACGCTTAGTCCGCGCAGAGAATAAAAGCGCTCACTATCAGTAGTCTGCGTGGTAGAATTTTGGGTCGCACGTAGAGTACGGAAACAACTGGAATGTTGGTTACGCCATATTTGGGTCAGTGGTATCAGCGTCTGCCAAAAGTAGTTCGCAAAATAGTATTTAAATCCATCAAATTACTCGATAAGCCGGGTCGATATTTCAGAACACAGGCAGATGTCACCATACCGCGCCAGCCACTGTCTCAAAGGCACGTCGAAAACTGCCAGTTGACGCTGGATCGAGCCACGATGCTGTCGCGTTTACCCAAAGGCGGGGTGGCTGCAGAGCTCGGTGTCGATCAGGGTAACTTCTCGGAAACCCTGCTCAGGATTCTGCAGCCAGCAACACTTCATCTTGTCGATCTGTGGGGGTCCGACCGCTATAGTGACGATGAAATGAACGCAGTAGCAGAGAGATTTAGCACCGAGATCGCTGAGGATCGCGTACGCCTGTTACGCCAATATTCGCTGGAGGCCGCAGCGGAGTTCCCGGATGATCATTTTCAGTTTGTTTATATTGATACCGATCACTCATATTTCAGTACCGCAAAAGAGCTGGCAGCATGGGCGCCGAAAATTGCTCAAGGCGGCGTATTGGCGGGGCACGACTATGTGCTTGGCAACTGGAAAAAAGCCAACCGTTACGGGGTGATTGAAGCAGTCCATGAATTCTGTGTAAAAGAAAACTGGGAACTTGTTTTTATGACCATCGATCCGATCGAAAATCAGAGCTTTGCTATCCGGAAATTAGGCTAACTGATATGAACCGTGCTCGCTTGCGCGGAGTTGTCATTCACATTAACCTTATCCAAACTACTTATTACTCTGGAGAAACGGTTAGTGGAAATTGCACTGTCCCCAATGGAATTCGCGCAGCGTGCGCGGCGTCTTTATCCGAACAAAGAAGCAGTAGTCGAAAGGGATAAACGCTTTACGTACGGACAGTTCCTTGATCGTGCGGATCGATGGTCAGCTTCACTGCAACAGCTAGGTGTAAAACAAGGCGATCGTGTTGCCTACATTGCCCCTAATACCCACTCTCATCTTGAGGGCTATTATGCGGTGCCGCAAATGGGTGCGGTACTGGTGCCTGTCAATTTTCGGCTTTTGCCGGAAGATTTTGAATATATTCTCAATCATTGTGGCGCAAATACAGTGTGCGTACATCCCGACTACATTGATGCAATAGACGGGATCCGTGAGCGCCTGAAAACCGTTAAGCACTTTGTCTCTTTAAGCGGCAGTAAACCAGGCTGGCTCGACTACGAACGTCAGCTCACTGAAGCAAGTCCTGAATTCGCGAAAGTCTCAATCGATGAAAATGATCTGCTAACAATCAACTACACCAGCGGAACAACGGCTCGACCCAAAGGAGTAATGATCACCCATCGCAATGCCTACCTGAATATTATGAATACGCTGGCCCACCAGCATCTGACACCGGCTGACCGATACCTTTGGACACTTCCCATGTTTCATGCAAATGGCTGGACTTTTACATGGTTAAATACCGCGCGTGGTATGACTCATGTGTGCTTGCCGAAAGTGGATCCGGAATCAGTCTGCGCCGCACTCGCTGACGAGAAAATCACCATGTTGTGCGCTGCACCAACGGTATTGATCAGTATTATCAATGCGCCAAAAGAGATTCGTGAGCATATACCTGCAGGGGTGCGGCTGTTCACTGCTGGTGCACCACCTGCTGCGGCCACCATAGAAGTACTGGAAAACGAGTTTGGCTGGGAGCTCACTCATGTCTATGGCCTGACCGAAACAGCACCACTGATCTCGATATGCGAATCGCGTCCTGAACATGCCGGGCTGTCAACTGAGGAGCTTGCGGTCGTCAAGGCTCGGCAGGGTGTTGAACTGGTTGGCTCCGGTGAGCTCCGGGTCGTCGATGAGGAAGGTCAGGAAGTCCCTCACGATGGTGAAACGCTGGGTGAAATAACGGTACGCGGAAATGTCGTGATGAAGGGGTACTTCAATGATCAGGATGCAACCGACGCCGCAATAAAAGATGGCTGGTTTCATTCCGGCGATGCTGCGGTAGTTCATCCGGATGGATATCTCGAGATTCGGGACCGATTCAAAGACGTTATTATCAGCGGTGGGGAAAATATATCTTCGGTGGAAGTTGAAGGATGTTTGTTACGGCATCCGGCAGTTCAGGAAGTTGCTGTTGTTGGTATGCCACATGAGAAATGGGGGGAATCACCGCATGCATTCGTGGTTCGCAAACCGGATGTTGAAGCGACAGATTCTGATCTAAAGCAACACGTCAGAGACAGCCTTGCACATTTTAAAACACCGCAATGGGTAAGTTTCGTCGACGAGCTTCCTAAAACAGCAACCGGTAAAGTGCAGAAGTTTGTGCTTCGCGACTATAAAGCCGGAATAGCACGGCAGTAAGCACTTTCGGGTGTGTATCACGCATGCTTGTGTAGTTGATTTGCCGATTGGATGAAGCCGAAAGGGTTTGTTTGATTGCATAATTCCGGCGTTCACAGGAACGCCGGACTTTCAGCCAGCCGTGTGTTAACGAAACATCGGCGGGCGGGCGTCAACCCATGATGCGTCTGCGGCACCTGATTCTGCGACAGCTGCAACGGCCGCCATGGATCGCAAACCATCTTCAGCGCGGGGGTAAAGGTCAGCTGCAGGATCACAGGCTCTGCCTTCCTTGTTAGCCTGTATTGCTTCTGACAGATCTTTGTATATGTTGGCGAACGCCAGTGGCATACCTTCGGCGTGACCGATAGTGACGCGAGTCGTGCGATCTGCCTCGGGTGATAGATTACCTTCGCCGCGTTCGATTATTTGCAGGCGTTCGTTTAAAGGCATCCAGAACAATTGATTCGGTTGTTCCTGTGCCCAGCGCAATCCACCTTTTTCACCGAACACCTGAATCGTCAATCCATGCTGGCGGCCTATGGCTATTGAGGATGTCCAAAGCCGTCCAACCGCACCGCCGTCCATCCGGAAGTTAACCATCGCATCGTCTTCAAGTTCACGCGAGGTTATGCAGGAGACGATGTCTGCAGAGAGTTTGGTGACTTCCTGGCCGGTGACAAAACTTGCCATGTGCATGGCGTGAATGCCGCAGTCCGCAAATTGTGCAGAGACTCCCGCTTGTGCTGGATCATAGCGCCAGCGAACCCTGGGGTTTTCTGCGTCTGCTGCATCGGCATGATGACCGTGTGCGAATTCTGCATTGACAACGCGAATCGCGCCAAGATCGCCTCGAGCGATCATAGCGCGCATGTGTCGTACCAGTGAGTAGCCGGTATAGCCGTAATTTACTGCACAAATTTTTCCGCTGGCTTGTGCGGCATTCACAATCTGTTCGCCTTCTTCTACATTCATGGTCATGGGTTTTTCGCATAACACATGGAAGCCGGCATCCAGAAAAGCTTTAGTGATTTCAAAGTGTGTGGAATTAGGTGTGGCGACGGTGACCAGATCTATTTTGTCATCGCGATTGCGCTCCCCCTCCAGCATATCCTGCCAGTTGCCGTAAGCTCTGTCTGCAGCAAGACCCAGTGCCTGACCATATTGGCGACCCGCTTCCGGTCGATGATCAAGCGCGCCTGCGGTGAATTCGAATAAGCCGTCAAGGCCCGAGCCAAGGCGGTGTGCCGGTCCGATCTGGCTGCCTTCACCACCACCGATCATGCCCCATTTTAGTTTGTTCATTGCGTTGTCCTATACAAAACCGATCGATTGCAGAAACTCACGGTTAATACGCGCATCACCGGCAGGGTCAGAATCAAGAGTGGGGTCGCAATCCTGTTCAATTGTGCACCAGCCTTCGTAGTTGGCATCGAGCAGAATTTGTCTGACTTCAGGGAAATTCACTTCGCCTTCGGCCAGGTGGCAGAATACTCCCTTGCCACAAGCTTCGTAAAATCCCGTGCGATTGGCAATGACATCGGCTTTCACTTTGGCATCTGTATTTTTGAAGTGTACATAGGTAATACGATCCATATGCCGTTTCATAAAGGCCACCGGGTCAAAGCCGGCGTAGGTGCAGTGCCCGGTGTCGATGCAAATTTTTAAAGTGTCTGAATCGATCTCTTGCAGCAGTCTTTCAACCTCGGGCTCGAAATCCATAAATCCGCCAGCGTGCGGATGGATTTCCGGTAGCAGACCGTATTCTTCGTATCCCAGTTGTGCGACTGTTTTTATACGATCACGATAAGCATTCCATTCTGCGGTATCCATTTGCTCCGCTTCATCACTGCGTCCCGCGGTGGGTGCGCGACGCGGAGAAATAGAATCGATAAGAACAAAGTGTTTGGCTCCATGTGCTTGCAGAGCTTTGCAGGTTCGGCGTGCACCATCCAGCACATCGTCCCACTGGGCCGGATCGTGAAAGGCACGAAATACGGCACCGCCGATCAATTCAAGGTTGTGCATTGCCAGGGCGTCACCAAGCTCGGCCGGATCTTCGGGCATAAAGCCCACCGGACCCAGCTCGATTCCTGTGTATCCGGCATCGCTGCATTCCTGCAGCACGGTTTGCCATGTCGGGTTACGTTCGTCTTGTGCGAACTCAACACCCCATGAGCAGGGTGCATTGCCGATTCTAATACTCATCTAATTGGCCTTTACATTGATACGTTTAAATTGTTAGCGACAGCGACTGCAACTTCCGAGAGGAGTGCGCACAAACCGGATGCAGCTATGCCTTTGTCAAAACTGTCGGGAATCTTTATCGAATTTGCCTGATGAAGTGTGATTGCTTCTTCGGCTGGAGCTGGTGTCGAAGGATTTAGGTTTGCAACCGGTTGCATTTATTGTATCCTCGGTGCGGATAAAGCGTCAACATGATTTAATTGGCGACAGTGATACCCTTCTGTTACTGCACAATGGCAACGAGAGCGCGTCTGTATGACCCATGGTGATGAATCTATTCAGCTAACTCTGGCACAGGCGATTGTGCGGTATCTGGCGAATCAGTTTATCGAAATTGATGGCCACGAACAGCGCTTGTTTGGTGGTGGTTTTGGTATTTTCGGCCATGGTAATGTGCCCTGTCTGGGGGAGGCGCTTTACAATCATCGTAACGAATTGCCCTTGTACCGTGGCCAGAATGAGCAGAGCATGGGCTTTGCGGCGGCGGCTTATGCAAAATACCATTTACGTCAGCGAATGATGTTTTGTACCGCTTCGGCGGGCCCGGGTACCTCTAATTTACTGACCTCTGCGGCACTGGCCCATGCAAATCGGCTGCCCATGTTGCTGCTTTGCGGTGATACCTTTCTCACACGCCTGCCGGATCCGGTATTGCAGCAGCTGGAAAATTTCAACGATCCCACCTTTGGGGTGAATGATGCATTTAAACCGGTGACTCGTTACTGGGATCGGATTACGCATCCTGCACAGATTATCCAGTCACTGCCAGCTGCAATCGCGACGATGCTTGATCCCGCAGATTGTGGTCCGGCGTTTCTCGGTTTACCTCAAGATGTTCAGGGTTGGACTTATGATTATCCAACAATCTTTTTTGAAAAAAAGCTTCACCGTATCAGACGCCAGCGGCCCGATAGCGATGAGATAACGCAGGCAGCGGCACTTCTTAAAACCGCTAAACGCCCGATGATTATAGCCGGTGGTGGCATACAATATTCGAAGGCGACGGCTGAGTTAACAGCGTTAGCTGAAACACTGCAAGTGCCAGTGGTTGAAACCATTGCGGGGCGTGCCAATCTGGTTTCAGATCATCCTTTGAATACCGGGCCACTAGGCGTAACAGGTTCTGATTCTGCCAATGCTATTGCAGAGCAGGCGGATGTCATTGTAGCAATAGGAACCCGCTTACAGGATTTCACAACAGGGTCATGGACTGCGTTTTCGAAAGATGCACAATTTATTTCTATCAACGCGGGGCGTCACGATGCGGCAAAACATCGATCATTGTCAGTAGTAGCAGATGCAAAGATGGCACTCGCAGAGCTGAGTGAGGCTGTCAGTGGCTATCAGTGTCCGAATAGCTGGACCGCCTTTGCAAGCGAAGAACGTAAGAAATGGGATACTTATGTTGCTGTGAATGTGGCCTACGGTAATCGGCCCAATTCTTATGCACAGGCGATAGGCGTAGTGAATGAACTTTGTGATCCGTCTGACCGCGTTGTGGCTGCCGCCGGTGGTCTGCCCGCAGAGGTAACTGCCAATTGGAGAACTCTGAAGGGTGGTACGGTTGATGTGGAGTTTGGTTATTCCTGTATGGGCTATGAAATCGCCGGTGGATGGGGCGCGCGTATTGCCCAGTCGGAAAAAGAACCTGATCAGGACACCATTGTCTTTACCGGTGATGGTTCCTATTTGATGTTGAATTCTGATATCTATTCATCGGTATTGAGTAACAAAAAATTGATTATTCTGGTGCTCGATAACGGTGGATTTGCGGTCATCAATAAACTGCAAAATAATACCGGCAATGAGAGCTTTAATAATCTTATTGCCGATTGCCCGACTGTCGATAAACCTTTCGCTGTTGATTTTGCCGCACATGCATCTTCGATGGGTGCGAATGCAGAGACGGTAGCCGACCCTGCAGAACTGGCTGAGGCGTTTAAGCGTGCCAAGGCATCACCAAAGACAAGTGTGATTGTGATGAATGTAGATTCGCATGAAGGCTGGACCACTGAGGGGCATACCTGGTGGGAAATCGGCACACCGCATATAACTGACAATGATCGCGTTCGTGATGCGCACGCTGAGTGGGAATCAAGTCGCAGCAAACAACGCAAGGGTGTGTAGAAAAGCATGTGTCCGGTTGTAGAGTACAGTCTGTGATTGATCCGTCGTTAGAAGCGCATCTTAAGAAAAACACCTTCGTAGTGATTGGACGGGCCGGGATGGATTTCTACCCGGAACCGCCGGGAACAAAAACGGAAGAGGCAAGCAGCTTTTCTGCAAGTCTGGGTGGATCTTCAGCGAATATCTGTGTTGCTATCACCCGGCACGGGGGAAAAGCTGCACTGGTCACACGAGTAGCAGATGATGCCGTAGGCAGGTTTTGCCTACGACAACTGGAGCACTACGGGGTTGATCATCAATACGTCAGAAACGAAGGCGGTGAAGCGCGAAATTCATTAGCGGTTTCCGAGAGCCGGGTTGAAGATCATCAAACTGTGATCTACCGAAATGGTGCGGCAGATTTTCAGATGAATATTGATGACGTCAGTGCAATTAATTATGCGGATTACTCTGCTCTCATTACCACCGGCACTGTGTTTGCGGCGGAACCTTCACGGGCGGCGGCTTTTCATGCCTTTGATAGTGCTAAGTCTGCAGGTGTGCCACTAATTTTTGATGTCGATTATCGTCCATATAGCTGGTCTTCTGCAGAAGATGCTGCGCAAACCTATTCTAAAGCTGCTGAGCTTTGTGACATTATCATTGGCAATGATGTTGAGTTTGGATTTATGGCTGGTGATTATGATCAGGGTCTGAGTAAAGCCCGTGATCTGGCAAAAAGCAGCGCCAGTATAGTCATCTATAAAATGGGTGAAGAGGGTGCGATCACCATTACACCAAATGATGAATTTCGAACCGGAATCTATCCGGTTGAAGCACTAAAGCCAACCGGTGCCGGGGATAGCTTTATGGGAGGCGTGATCGCCTCTCTGGCCAACGGCTATTCATTAAAAGAAGCTGTGTTGCGTGGATCTGCCTGTGCCTCTATTGTGGTCTCGCGAGTGGGCTGCGCACCGGCGATGCCAACACCTGCCGAGCTGGAAGATTTTTTATCAACCCATGCCGGTCCAACCGTTTAAACAGGTATTTACTTATGCATATCGCTCCTTACGATAATAAAAACAAACCCATCGTTGACGCTGATGACAGCCTGGTGCCACTGAACTACTTCAATATTGTGAAGTTAAAAAAAGGGGATGCGTTTGAATATCAGGTGCCCGGCTATGAAACCTGCATTGTGCCGGCGACGGGCACAATAGATATAGAAGTCGAAGGAATTGCGTTTAACGGGCTGGGCAATCGTGGTGTTGATGTCTGGGATGGCGAACCGGAAGGAGTCTATATCCCTGTGGGAGCGAAAGCGACACTATCCTGTGTGTCAGACGATACCGAAGTTTTTATTGCCGGCGCAAAATTCGATGAGGTACTGGAACCATTTGATGTACGTGCAGATGGGATTGATCTGGTGCAGTACGGATCGGACGATACAAAAACACATCGAAAAATTAAACATATTCTGGGTCAGAAGCAGCATGGCAAAGTAGGGCGTCTGCTGGTCAGTGAATTGTTTACTGTGGGGCAGGGAGGTTGGTCCGGTTTTCCTTCGCATAAGCACGATACCAATCGACTTCCCGATGAAACACGGCACGATGAAACGTATAATTTTCGCTTCCGCCCTAATCACGGGTCGGGCGTGCAGATGCTGCAAAGAGTCGATAATGAACCAGGTGATGCGTACCATATTGTCGATGGCTCAACAATTTGTCTGGACAAAGGCTATCACCCATGTGCGGTATTGCCGGGCTATGAAATGTATTACTTCACAATTTTAGGTGGCTTGACACAAAGATCGCTGGTGCAGTATTTCCAGCCTACTCATGCCTATCAGATTGAAACAATCCCGGGCATCAAAGACATGATCGCTAAGTTCAAGTGACCGTCGCCACCCTTGCCCAGGTACTTCAGCCAGCACTGAAGCAAGGTTATGCAGTCGCCGGTCTGGTGACACTGGGCTGGGAAGATATGATTGCTTTTGTAGCAGCGGCTGAAGCTGAAAAGCAGCCGCTTATATTACAGGCCGGGCCGGGGTGTCGTGAACACACACCTTTGCCGGTGCTTGGTAAAATGTTTCGCTATTTATCAGAGCAAGCCAGCGTGCCGGTAGTGGCTCACCTTGATCATGGTTATACGCTCGAAGAATGTCGTCAGGGAATCGATTGTGGTTTTACCTCGGTGATGTTCGATGGATCACGCAAGCCTCTTCAACAGAACATTGATGAAACCGCTGCCATAGCAGAATTAGCCCACGCAGCGACTGTTTCATGTGAAGGCGAGATAGGCTTTGTCGGTTATGCCGAAGGAGAGGCATCGAACGGTACTGATCCGTCTGAGGCCGAGCGTTTTGCGCGTGAGACACAGGTTGATGCAATGGCAGTGTCTGTTGGAAATGTGCATCTTCAGCAGCAAAAATCCTCTGGTCTCGATCTGCAGCGTATCCACGATATTGAATCGGTTACGGATGTACCGCTGGTTATTCATGGCGGATCCGGTGTTCCTGCAGAGCAGCGCCTGGCGTTGGCTAATCGTACTGCTATTTGCAAGTACAATATTGGCACAGAGCTGCGAATGGCGTTTGGCGGTGCCCTGCGCAAAGCTGTTAATCGCGATCACGAGCGCTTTGACCGAAATGCCATCCTCAAGGAGACCATCGATCCTCTGACTGAAACCACCAGGCAAGTGTTGCGTTCGATGGGGTATCCATCAGCTTGACGGGAGTAAGCCTGTTTTGCTGTTAAAAAACTATTGCGTTTGTTCAGACATCGTTAAATTCTCTCTCAAAATGCTCATTTTCTAACCACTGGACGGCACGTTTTCGGCTGAACTTGTCTGGCATCGAACTGCGCTCATGTCGTTTTTCAACAGCCTGCTATCCGTCAGGGCCCGGGGGGAGTAGAATCGAATGGTCTTTGTGCCCTGGTCAAGAAAATGAAACTCCTTTCAAATCCTGCATCGCCTTTTGTTAGAAAAGTGCTGGTGGTCGCGTCGGAGTGTGGACTCACTGATCAGTTACAAATGATGCCGCTCGCGCTCACTCCGGTGAACCCTAATACGGATGTGCTTGATCAAAATCCGTTGGGCAAAATACCTGCGCTGGAGCTTGATGATGGCACCACTCTTTTTGATTCAAGAGTGATTTGCGAATACCTGCATTCACTGGGCAGTGCTGAACTGTATGGTGAGGGTGACAAGCGCTGGAGCGCACTAAGACTGCAAGCGATTGCTGATGGTATTTGTGATGCTGCGGTGCTGGTACGCTATGAGACCTTTGTTAAGCCCGCTGAATATCAGTGGGATAACTGGATCGACGGGCAGAGGGATAAATATCGTCGTGCACTAACTGCGCTGGAATCGGAGTTGTCCGGTTTTGAAAGTCAGGTCAACATTGGTACTTTGTCCCTGGCTATTGCTATAGATTATATTGATTTTCGCTATGGCGATGAAAACTGGCGTGAACAGCGCCCGAAGCTTGCAGCGTGGCATAAGACTTTTGCACAACGTCCGTCGCTGGCAGCAACCCGCCCCGCAGACCTGCAAACCTGACTGGCGTCGAATAGACAGTCTGTCAATTCAGGATTAAACATTTGGCAACTGTGCAAAACGGTTGCCCTAATTTGACGGTATTCGGGTTTTGGTCAGCGGCACTCTAAACAAGATAGATACTCGCAGGTTGTTGCTTGAGGGCAAGCGGTCCATGGGAATGGCTTTGCCTTTGATTGGCGCGCAATTGCTGCAAATGTGCAATGGTCTGGTCGACGCTATTGTGGCAGGTCGTCTGGGCAGCATTGAGCTGGCTGCCGGCGGCATTGGTGCGGGCATCTGGTTTTTTGCTTCATTGCTTTGCATTGGCTTAATGGCGGGATTATCGCCTGCGCTTTCTGAGTTGATCGGGCAGGGGCGTCGTGCCGCTGTTGGTAAAGCATTCAGACAAGGTCTGTGGCTGGGGCTTTTTACAGGGCTTTTTGCCCTGGCGTTGGCCCTGTTCTTCGTTACTACACTGGGGCAATGGGCACTGCAGCCAGAGTTAGTGCCTTTTATAAAAAAGTACTTATTGGGGGCCTGTTGGAGCTTGCCTGCGTTTGCAATTGTCATGGCATGCAGAAATGTTTGTGAGGCCACTGCTGTGGTGAAGCCGGTACTGTTGGTTCAGGCTGTGGGGCTGGCAGTAAATGTGGTTGCTGATTTGGGTTTTGGTTTGGGTTGGTTTGGTCTGCCCCGGTATGGTCTGTTCGGCATCGGTCTGGCGACCAGTTCGGTCATGATCACCATGGCAGTAGCATTGTTACTTATTTTACGTCGCGATATTTTTAAACGTTATCAGTTGTTCTCGGGGTTAGAGCGTCCCGACTGGTTGCATCTTAAACCCATGCTGGTGTTGGCTGTGCCGATCTATTTTGCGCTATTGTTTGAAGCGGGTTTATTTGTTGCGACTGCTATACAAATGGGCATGATTGGTACTCTGGAGGCGGGAGGGCATTACATTGCTATCAGCATAGCAGGTGCGTGTTATATGCTGCCTCTGGGGTTGTCGTTTGCGCTGACAGCCAGGGTCGGGCGGGTTTATGGTCGTCAGTCGTTTCCTGCCATCAGGCTTCGTATTGTCAGTGGCCTGGTGATCACCTTTATGATGGCTATTGTGACTGCATCGCTGCTACTGATCTTTCGCCATCAGATCACATCACTTTATGTTAATGATGTTCAGGTCCAGGCGGTAGCCGCTCATTTGTTAATTTTTGCTGCTCTCTTTCAGTTACCCGATGCCGCACAATGTGCGCTTCTGGGGTTGCTTCGTGGACTGCAGGATACACGCGTCCCCATGTTGATTAATCTGTTTGCGTATTGGGGGGTAGCATTTTCTGTTGGGTATTATTGTGCCCATCATCTCGGCTGGGGGGCAAGTGGCTTGTGGGGTGGTTTAATTCTGGGGTTAACAGTGTCATCACTGTTGCTTTCAATGCGACTTTGGATTCGGATGAAACAACTGGATAAGGCAGGGGTTGCTATCGCCTAAAAAAAGGCCGTGCAGAGTAAATTCTGCACGGCCGGTACTGTCTTAAATCAAGTGGCTTGTTTGTTAGCCAAATTGATTCATGGTGTTGTCTTCGCCAGAAGCTTTAAGTGCCTGGTTTCCACTGAAGTACTCTTTGTGGTCATCACCGATATTTGAACCGGCCATGTCCTGATGCTTAACACATGCCAGTCCATCACGAATTTCGCGACGTTGTACGTTGAGCACATAGGCAAGCATACCCTCTTCACCGAAGTAGCCCTTGGCCAGAGTGTCGGTAGACAGAGCGGCTGTGTGGTAAGTTGGGAGTGTAATCAGATGGTGGAAGACACCCGCGTGCATGGCAGCGTCTGCCTGGAACGATCTGATTTTCTCGTCTGCTTCTTTTGACAGCTCAGAATCATCATATTCCACTGACATCAGGTTGTCGCGCTGATAAGCAGAAGTGTCTTTGCCTTTTTCGTTCCATGCATCGAATACCTGCTGACGGAAGTTAAGGGTCCAGTTGAAAGACGGGCTGTTGTTATAAACCAGTTTGGCGTTGGGAATAACCGCTTTGACCCGATCAACCATAGATGCAATCTGGCCGACGTGTGGTTTCTCTGTTTCAATCCAGAGTAAATCCGCACCGTTTTGTAAAGCGGTCACGCAGTCGAGTACCACGCGATCTTCACCCGTTTCAGGCTTGAATTGAATCAGGCCATTTGGCAGGCGTGCTGTCTTGATTAACTTATCACCGCGCTTGATGATGATATCACCGGAATTCACTTCCGATGTGCTGGTGATTTCTTCACCTTCGATGAATGCGTTGTATTGATCTGCCAGATCGCCCGGGCTTTGCGATACTGGAATTTTCTGTGTCAATCCGGCACCCAGTGAATCAGTACGCGCGACAATCACGCCATCATCTACACCCATTTCAAGAAAGGCGTAACGCAAAGCGTTAATCTTTGCCAGAAAATCTTCGTGTGGCACAGTTACTTTTCCGTCCTGGTGACCACACTGTTTTGCATCGGATACCTGATTTTCAATTTGCAGGCAGCACGCACCTGCAGCGATCAGTTTCTTTGCGAGCAGGTAGGTGGCCTCTTCGTTACCGAAGCCAGCATCAATATCTGCAACAATTGGAACCACGTGTGTTTCGAAGTTATCGATTTGGTCGATGATTGATTTAGTTTTAATTTCATTGCCCTCTGTACGCGCGGTATCGAGGTCAGTGAAGAGGTGTTGTAATTCACGTGCATCGGCTTGTTTCAAAAACGTGTAGAGTTCTTCAATTAGTGCTGGCACCGATGTTTTTTCATGCATAGACTGATCGGGGAGAGGCCCGAACTCAGATCGAAGTGCTGCGATCATCCAGCCTGAAAGATAAAGGTATCGGCCCTTGGGAGTGTTGAAGTGTTTTTTAACGGAAATCATTTTCTGTTGGGCGATAAAGCCGTGCCATACACCCAGAGATTGTGTGTACTTTGTGTGGTCAGCATCGTACGCTTCCATGTCTGCGCGCATGATTTTGGCAGTGTATTTGGCGATATCGAGGCCTGTGGCAAAGCGGTTTTGTAGTTTCATGCGAGCCACGTATTCAGCGTCTATCGCTGCCCAATGGTCCCCATGCATGCTGATGGTATCCGCGCTTTCACTGATTTGATTAGCGTAAGTCTTCATTTGTTTACCTCGGGTCGTTATTTAAAAGTATCTGAATTTTTGGAAACCTGTATTTATTCAGGCGTGATAGTGATTTATGGCTTTAAGGACTGCGCCGTTCTGCGTCGCCAAGGTAACGGTGTTTTTAAATTCTTCTTCCGCCACGTTAGTGCACGATATTTGTGCCGGCAGCATAACGGCAACCTGATTGATTTCTTTTGCGCTCTGTACGAACTCAGTGCGAGCGGTCACAACTTTAATTTCAATCGCGGGCATTCCAGGGATTGCAGAAAGTTGCTGGAGCACATCTTCTGTTTGTTCAATGGTTTGCCCGGGAATTGGCATTAGAGATACCGGGATTGATTCGGCATCAGATCGATGCGTCAAAGTGAGTGCACACAGCAGAGTATCAACTAGTGACATAGATACCGGGATGTTGTTGCTGTCACAAATCAACGCCAATAGATTGTTTGATTCCAGATGCACCACCATCGGGTTGCACCCCTGCAAACTATAGGTATCACCATCTTTGGCGGTGTAACAGTCACAGGTGTTAAGACGTCGGGTGTGGCGTTTTCCCTCGCGTTGAAAGTTTGCTTTCAATTGCCCTTCGATCAGTGCTTTGAAGTTGCGGTATATTTCATATTTCTCGTTTTTATCATTTGCTTCGAAACTAATCAGCGTGTTGGCCGGGGCTTCGACATGGATGTCTTTTATGCTGGCAACGTCACGCCCCTCACGCGGACCACGACTATCGAATGAGATTTCAACGTGCAGGTCTTCGTGTTTCAAAACAATCGAATCAGGTTCGCATTTAGGGCCACGCCTGGCTGCAAAATGTGCAGGGTTTTTTAGGCCGGTAGTGCTCCCATCAGCCAATATCACCATCATGTTCTGAAAATAAATCAGATAATTTACGGCGTCTTTGTGTGAGCCTTCGGTTAAAGGGAACGCCGAATCAAGGAATTCTTTAGCGTAATTGATCACACGATTGCCACGAGCGACGTTGTACTTATTGCCTGTTTTCAAACCTGTGCTGTGTGGTATGGCGCTTTCATGATAAAGCGCTGAGTAAAGGCTGCCCCAGCGAGCATTGAGTGCCTTGAGTGCGTATCGTGGCGATAGCAGTGAGACACTCTTGGTGCTTGTTTCAACGTTTTGTGTGGCGTTATCTGGATGCTGAGAAAGGATTGCTGTGACACCATTCCAAAAATCCGTTGGTGTGACAGAACCTGCTAACAGCTCATCATTAACCAGACGATAGAAATCACGATCAACGTTATATTGATTAACAATTTGGCGATTTATATTCACAAGACGCACCTTTGTGGCTCAGCACATTAAATTATTTAAGGTAAGTAACGGCTTGAATTATAGGTATGGGGGTATATAATTTCACAATAGAAATTACACAGTGTGAATTTTACAGATGTCGAATAA
>CAZNOB010000036.1:0-10021 GCA_964574535.1 uncultured Granulosicoccaceae bacterium
CGATGAATTTTTTAAGCGATCCCTAATGCGTTTATCAAAGTCACTGAGCTCTTTTTCTGAAAAAGCATTTCCCAGAGAAAGCATTGCCTGGCGGTGCTGAACCTTTGTAAATTTGTCCAGCGGAGCGCCACCAACGCGTAGCGTTGGGCTATCAGTACCCTGAAGAGACGGATGCTGTTCTTCAAGTGTCTGCAATTCTCTGAAGAGAGCATCATAGACAGCATCTTCAATTTCGGGTGAATCAAGGACGTGATAAGCGTGATTATGACGGTTTAGCTCATCTCGCAACTCGGTGGCACGACGCCTGTCTTTTTCAGGTACTTTGGCACTGGCCATAGAAATTGTATCCCGCAACAAACCAGCACAGGATACAAGACGCTGTGCTGATAGTTATTCGGTGTCGAACAACCTTATCGTTATGCTTGTGCAGCGCGTTTTTGCCGAAATACATATTGCTGTATGTCTTCACGCATGTGCTGAATGGTTTGCTTGCTCAGTGTGCTTCGATCAGCGTCACGCAATTGTCCACCAAGCTCGTCTGCGAGCTCTGTTGCTTCACGAATTAGAAAATCAAATGCAACATCAGCATCCAGGGAAACTGGTAAACGCATAAACAGTGTGATGCCTGGAGTAGTGAAATTGTTCATGTTGTCAATATCAAAACTACCAGGCTTTACCATATTGGCGATAGAAAACACTTTCTTTTGTTCATGGCTGCAATGATAAATCGCCATCGATCCAAAATTGTACCCGTGTCGCTCAAAAGAATTTTGCAATACCGCGCCGTTAAACTTCTGATCTCTGGCAGTGATGTGCACTGTGACTATTTTCTCTTCAGGCTCTTCTGCCGGATGCTCTGCGTAGGGTTCAAACTCCGATGAAAAATCCACAGGTTCAGCACTTAATTTGCGCTGGTTTGCCTGTTTTACGGCACTGGCAAAACTTTTAACTGATGACGCCCGATCTGTCGTACCAGTATGACCTATGGCATCATCAATTCCCATATCGCTGGTATCACTGCCACGGTGGCCAGTTGAAGTTTCTGGCAATACATCGTTAATCTCGTCATCGCTTAGAAATTCATCACCATCAGCGTAGCCACGCCGGGTGGCCTCAAAACGCATATCATCATCATCGATGTTCACTTCATCTGATTCCCGACCGGTGATAGGGATACTTAAATCTTCAAACGAGGGATCAAACTCTTCTGCCTCAGCGATACTCCTGCGATAATCGATGCTATCGACTTTACGGCGTCCTAGAAAATAGGTAGCAACCAGCATCGCTACACCTGCAAGTATTAAAAACCACCGAAAAAATTCCATCAGCGTATAGGACCTATCGATTTGAAAAAAAATTATGTGACAATACAGATTCAGGAAATCGTAACTCCCTGACCTGCGACGTTATCTTTATGTACATCCGACTATGCAACCGCAAGCTCGACGGCCTCATCAACATCCACAGAAACCAGACGTGATACACCAGGCTCCTGCATAGTGACACCCATTAGCTGAGTACTGAGTTCCATCGTCACTTTATTGTGCGTGATAAATATAAACTGGACCTGGCTGGACATCTCGGCAACCATTTTCGCAAACCGTCCAACGTTAGCATCATCCAATGGAGCATCGACCTCATCGAGCATGCAAAACGGTGACGGCCGCAGGTGAAAAAACGCAAATACCAGAGCAACCGCTGTCATTGCTTTCTCACCACCAGAGAGCAATTGAATACTACTAACGCGTTTACCCGGTGGCCGTGCCATTACCGCTACACCTGTATCGAGCAAATCGTCCCCGGTTAATTCAAGCATCGCCTGCCCGCCACCAAACAATCGCGGAAAGAGTTCTTGTAATTTATTGTTGACGATATCAAAAGTTTCCCGAAACATTGCTCGAGTCTCTTTGTCGATCTTATGTATCGCCTCTTCAAGTGTGGCCAGTGCTTCGGTAATATCTTCGAACTGGCTATCGAGATAGTCTTTTCTTTCCAGCTGCTCCTGGAACTCGTCGATAGCAGCCAGGTTAATGGGACCCAGTCCTTGAATCTTACGCTCCAGTCCTTCCAATTGCACAGACCACTCATCGACAGTGGCTTCCTCTGGAATTGTGGGCATCAATTCTTCCCGACTGATGCCAGACTCTTCAAGTTGCTCATCGATGGTTTTTAACCTGACCCGAGACTCTTGTGATTCCATGTTCACTTGCTGAACAAGTTCTCTGGCCGTAGTTGCTTCTTGCTGCAATCGATTGCGCGTTTGATCTTGTTCGCGCATAAGACGATCATGGTCTTCGAGTTTACGCCGCGCGGCCTGCAGCTGAGATTCAACTTCGCCTCGGCTTTCAATCAGGGTATTGAGTTTTTCTTTGAGAACATCAATTTCACCAGCATCTGGCTGTTGTTCTGTGTCGAGCTCGGTCTTTCGGGTATGTAGCAGCGTTAGCTGATGCTGAACTCGCTGCATATTTTGTTCAGTCGAATGCCGGGCAGACTTCATTGATTCAAGCTTAACAATCGTTGCCTGTCCGGTATCCCTGACGTTATCCAGCGCTTTGCGTGCATTATCACGTTCCGTCGCAACAGTGCCCCTTTGCGTTTCCATGGCTGTGACTTTGGAGCGTAATATTTGCAATTGCTGATCAGCTTTGCCACCCAGGCTCTGCGCGTCTACTTGCTCTCGCTTGGTTCGAGCCAATCCAACAGAGAGCTCTTCCAATTCGGCGTCGACCGCGGCACTTCGCTTGCCGGTTTGATCGATCTGGGAGCGGGCTGACTCGATTTTACCAGCGATACTGCTGATTTCGCGATGCCTGGCATTGATTAGTGCCTGGCATTTGTCACGCTGCGCTTCACACTCGATCACTTTGGCTTTGTGCGTACTTACCTGTTCTTCAAGTGCAACTATGGTTTCTTCCAGAGTGGCAACACGCTGCTCAAGAGTATCCATTTCCTCCTGACGTGCCAGCACCCCTCCGCTTTCGTCGGTGGGGCGAACGCAAAGCCAGTGCCTGCCCATCCATACACCGTCTTTGGTGACCAGTGACTCTCCGGGCTGCAGAGTTTCGCGTGCGGCGAACGCTTCATCGAGTGTTTCGCAAACGGTAATTCCGTGCAACAACTCGGCAATACCCGCCGTGCTACTGACCATCGATGCCAGCCACTTATCGCCCTGATCATCATCAGGGTCGACATTGTCCCGGAGTGCCTTCACGCCACTGACTGGCTTGTTCAGCAGTTTTTTACTGAACGAATCAAAGTCATCAACGCAAACTGCTTCCATGAAATCACCGAGCACGACTTCAATAGCCTTATCCCACCCGTTATCGATATCAATTAGCTTAGCCAGCAACGGCGCTTCTTTAAGGTTATTCTCTTCGAGCCATTCCTGCCGATTTTTCTCACTGCCACCCAGGGCAGCCTGCTGCAAAGCATCAAGCGAAGCCAGGCGCCCACTGCTGTTTTGCAATTCCGTACGATGGACGTCAAGCTCAGCACTGGTAGCAAGCGCACGCTCACGCGCCTGGGTGAGGAGTCGGGTTGCCTCATCCAACTGGCCCTTCAGGTCATGCTCTTCCCTTGATTTTGCATCGCGATCCGTCAGCAAGGTAGCAAGCGAGGCAGCAATGTTTCTACCTTCCAACTCACCGCGTTCACGCTGCAGCCGCTCACTGCGCTGGGTTAAGTCGGTGAGATTTTTTTGTAGCTGCGCAGCACGGCCGTTTTCCACCTGAGCGATTTTTTCCTGCTCCGCATGCGAGGCGCTCAGTTCTTCCCAAACCAAAAGCATCTCCTGGAAACCGGCCTCGCTCTGCTGATATTTCTCAGTAGCTGCTTGTAATTCTTCTTCAACTCTCTGCCTGGTAGGCCCGGCCGCGGCAAGCGCATCTTCTATTTCTTTTATTTGTTCGCGGTCATCGCTGATATTGTTCTCTGCCTGGGCAATCTCCTGAGTGATTCGAACCATTTCAGCTTCACGCTTTTGCAACTCGCTCCGGGCGTGACCAATCGATTGTTCCGCTCGAGTGATGTCAGCACCCAAGGCATAGAATTTACCCTGAATATCATTCAGCTCGCGATCGAGGTCCATACGCTGCTCTCGCATTTCCTCAATGGTTTCTTCGGAAGCTTCATGTTTTTGTACAGCTAACTCGACATTCTCCTGCCTTTCAGTCAGCCTTTCTTCGAAGGAGTCCAGCGCACTCTGATAATCGCGCCATTTCAGGCCCAGCAACTCAGCACGGAGTTTTTTCTCATCTATTTTTAGCGTTTTATAACGTTCTGCGGTCTTTGACTGGCGTTGCAGATGGCTAAGCTGTTTTTCAACTTCTTCACGCAAATCATTCAGACGATCGAGGTTGTCACGAGTATGCCGTATGCGGTTTTCCGTTTCCCGTCGGCGTTCTTTGTACTTGGATATACCGGCTGCTTCTTCAAGATAAATTCGCATATCTTCCGGCTTAGCCTCAATCAGCCGGGAAATCATGCCTTGCTCGATAATCGCGTAGCTGCGAGGCCCCAATCCGGTACCCAGAAAGATATCTGTGATATCCCTGCGCCGGCACTTGGTGCCATTTAGAAAGTACTGTGACTGCCCATCGCGGGTTACTCTACGTCGAACTGCTATTTCGTTGTAGCCCGCATACTGCCCGCCCAGTTTGCCAGCACTATTATCAAATACCAGCTCCACTGATGCCTGACCGACCGGTTTTCTGGAAGATGATCCTGAGAAAATAACATCGTCCATGGATTCACCACGCAAGTGTTTTGCGGAGGATTCCCCCATAACCCAGCGAACAGCATCAATTGTGTTGGACTTGCCGCAGCCATTAGGTCCAACGATACCGGTTAGATTTCCCGGCAGCTTTAGCGACGTCTGATCAACGAAGGATTTAAAACCCGACATCTTTATTTCGCTTAGGCGCACTGGTGCAGTTTCTCTAACATTAAGTCTATCCAGCAAACCCCGGGTGTGTTGGTTCCGTGAAGTCAGATGCCAGCCGGCAAGGAAAGAATACCGACCCTGAATGCCGGCGCCAACACGATGAACATATTTTAACGCTAAATGATAACCCGCTAAAGCCCACAGAGGGTGGATTAATTGTGTGTGTAAGCAACTAATTCCTACGGTATACAACCTCTCCAGCCCAATGTGTTAGCTGAGAGCATCAAGATGTTTAATTTTCGATACATATAATATTGTCTCGATATAACCCATCTATCTTTTTGTAAAAAAACAACAAACTTGTTAGCGACTTGTAAGAACCCACCACCAGCGACACCACCTCAACCTCCCTGGCCCGGATAGCATCCACCTGGCTCAGCATCACAAAAACGTCAGAGTTCACGAATCAATTTCTTAAGAAATTCCTCCGCAGGTCGTTACAACGCCCCTAATGCAGCAGCACTGCTTATTGGTGCCTCGCATTTAACGAAGCGATTGAAAAAAAAATTATAAGAAATCGCAGGTTAGCCCAACGAAGGCCAACCATTTAATACTTGATCGGGGTTTCACCCGGCGCTATTGAACTGGGGTTGTGTTAATGAAGTTTTTATATCCGCGTACTTCGTGGAGTGCAAAATATTGCCTGCTTTTTATTGCAGGCAACGCACTTCTAACAGTCGCCATCTCTCACGCTGCGGACAAGCAAAACTCCGCTCATGCAAACTTTACTTTCCGAAACGGAGAAATCCACAGCCGCGCCCTAACTGAAAGAGACGGTCTCGCCATCGCAGAAGGCGACATGATCTTCGGCAGTTCTGCAGAATTTTTTGGCTCTGATCAGAACCGCCGTACCCGAGGATTAAGCAACACTACTTATGGCCGTGTCTGGCCAAATGGTGTGGTGCCCTACCGGCTAAACGATTCGCTTTCCGAGCACACCAAATCACGAGTCCGCGACGCCGTCGCACACTGGAACTCGTTCCGGGCAATTACACTGGTAGAACGCACCGCCAGCAACGCCAGCGCTTACCCGGATTTCGTTGACTTTGTGAACGATACACGCTGCGCAAGCTGGATCGGTTATCAGGGTACCGGTGCGCAAAGCATCTACACAGGCGATAAGTGCAGTACCGGTACAATGATTCATGAGATTGGACATGCGCTTGGCCTATTGCACGAACATACGCGATCAGATCGCGATCAGTATGTACAAATTCACTGGGATCGTATTGACCCGGAAATGCACATCAATTTCGAAGTCATTGATGGCAGCCTGCTACTGGGAGAGTACGATTACAACTCAATCATGCACTACGGTGAATACTTTTTTTCAAACAACGGTTTACCGACCATTAAACCCCTGCAAAACACTTCCGCGACGCTTGGCCAACGCATCGAGACAAGCGACGGTGATCGGGCGGCGGTGGCAGCGTTATACAATAGCGATCTCAGCCTCATCGCAAGCGGTGAAGCCACCGTCTCCGCCGGCAGCACCACTGAAATCACGCTACAGGCGACCAACAACACCAGCATTGGCGCTAATTCGCTGGAAATCAATCTTCCTGTTCCCCCAGACACGCAATTAGTTTCCTATGCGTCTTCCGCCTGGGCTTGTGCTCAAAATGAGGAAGGCCAGAATATCAAGTGTACAACCCCTGTCTTGTCTCCCGGTGCAAGTTCAACGGTAGCGATCAATATCCTGGCTACCAATACTTCGGGTTCAATACAGCTTGATGCACAGCTAAGCAGCCGCACTCTGGATACCGATATGTCCGATAATCAGGATTCCTTGATTATCAATATACTAGACGCCGCTTCTGCAACATTTGCATCTGCCAACAAAAGCGAACCGGACGACGAACCAGCCATTGCCAGTGCACTTGATGGAAACAATGCTGCCTCAGTTGCGCCAGTTGTGTCAGCAGCAGCTGGCGGTGGCAGCCTGGATGCAAAAACACTCGGATCGATGCTGATGATCTTCGCCACCGTGTGGTATCGCCGCAAACGCTCCAGCCTGCACAAAGCCACCGGCAAACTTTATAACAGGACTGTCGGATAAGTCTTGTGTTGCGTTGCAAGATTCCAGAGGGAGCTTATGGTAGGCTCTCTCTGGATGAATAAAAACTTCGCAGTTTCCGACTTGAAAATAATGATAAGCGTAGGCGAAGCCTCTGGCGATATGCATGCCGCTAATGTCCTGCAGAAACTGAAAAACACCAGCATTAAAAACGTTGAAGCCTTTGGCATGGGCGGCAAACGCCTGCATGCATGTGGGATGGAATTGCTGGTTGATAATCAACATCACTCAGTAATGGGACTGGTTGAAGTGCTTAACAAGTACCCTCAGCTGCGCGCTAACCTCACCACCCTTAAGAAAGCGTTACGGGAACGACAACCTGACTTGTTACTGGTTGTGGACTACCCGCACTTTAATATGAAACTGGCTGCAGCGGCCAAATCGCTGGGTATTCCCGTTATCTATTTTATTGCACCCAAGGTATGGGCCTCACGACCAGGCAGGCTGCAGGAACTGACTAAGCTGGTTGATCATATGGCAGTAATACTGCCATTTGAAGTGGATCTTTTTGAAGAAGCCGGCATTCCTACGACGTTTGTTGGCAATCCGCTGCTCGATAACTCAAAGTTAATTGAAGTCGCTAATAACAAAGTTGAATTCAACCCTGCACCTCAAATTGCACTACTGCCCGGCAGTCGTAAAAGTGAAATCAGCTATCTATTCCCTGCCATGCTTGATGCAGCTGCTTTACTGAAAGACAAATATCCAGATAGTGAATTCCTGGTGCCAGTCGCAGAGACGATTGACGAATCCTACCTGGAGGAATTTCTTCAGGACCGCGACGTAAAAATCACACTCATTAAACCGGATGACTATCAACTCTTAAGCAGATGCAAAGTAGCTATCGTGGCCTCCGGTACCGCCACACTGGAACTGGCGGTTCTGGGTGTTCCAATGATCGTAACGTACAAGATGAATCAACTGAGCTACGCGGTAGTCAAGCGGTGGGTTACTATTCCCAATATAAGCCTGACCAACATCATAGCCAAACGGAAAGTGGTCCCTGAATTACTGCAAGATGAAGTTACTGCGGAAGCGCTTTGCAATGAAGCAGACCAACTGCTGACTGATAAAAGCCTCCATGACCGACAAAAGGCTGAACTGGCAACAGTTTACAAATTGCTGGGGTCGTCCGGCGCTACTGATAAATTGACAAAACTCATCAACCACGTGGTTGCGGAAACGCGCACAACGCCTGAGTCTAAAAGACCGGCAGCACAAAACTAGCAACTTTACCCAACCGTACCCCGACTACCCTCTTTTAGGAACGCTACAAGATCAGCTACCCTGGGAAATTCATCGGCAAGCCTGGCGACCTCATCATAGGCATCCTGACTTTTAACTCCTTTACGCTTAACAAGCCGCTTAAAGGTTGTTTGCAATGCAGCAATTTCACCGTCTGAGAACCCGCGACGTTTTAAGCCTTGCTTGTTGATTCCTTTTGCTTCGGCGTAGTGTCCAGTCACCAGTATATATGGCGGTACATCTTTATTGATCACTGAACCCATACCGGAAAAGCTGTGCGCGCCAATTCGGCTGAATTGATGCACCAGAGAAAACCCGCCAAGAATTGCATAGTCCCCCACAGTAACATGACCGGCCAGAGACGCTGAGTTTGCAAAAATAGTGTTATTACCTATCAGGCAATCATGAGCAATGTGCACATAGGCCATGATCAAATTATCGTCGCCGATGCGGGTCAGACCACCGCCGCCGCTGGTTCCACGATTGATGGTGACAAATTCACGAATTCTGTTGCGATCACCGATCTCGAGACGACTGTCTTCTCCGTCGAATTTCAAATCCTGCGGGTCTTCACCCACCGATGCAAACTGGAAAATATGACAGTCAGCACCGATTATTGTCGGCCCCTTAATTACCGCATGTGGCCCAACCCTGGTGCCCGCACCAATCACCACGTTAGCACCAATCACGGCATAGGGACCGATTTCACAGCTATCATGCACCTGCGAGGTATCGTCGATCAGTGCAGTGCTATGGATCAAAGCTCTATCTCGTTTTTAGCGATCAATATTTCTGCACTACTGCATAGCTTGTCGTCAACCTTTCCTGTCGCGGTGAACCGCCAAATACCCCGCCTGGTTTTTTCAAGCATCACTTCAATTTCCAGCTGATCACCTGGTACAACCTGCCTTTTAAATCGCGCCTTGTCGATTCCAACCAACAGATAGAGAGTCTCCTCGGAAGGATAACCACCCAATTCACGGAACGCAAAAATGGCACAACTTTGCGCCATTGCCTCGAGAATCAACACCCCTGGAAAGACCGGAAACCGGGGAAAATGCCCAGTGAAGATCGGCTCATTGATGGTAATATTTTTTATCGCCTTAAGCCTGATGCCGGGCTCAGCCTCCACCACTTTATCGATCAGTAAAAACGGATATCGATGCGGTAAATATTTAACGATCTCAGTGATGCTTAACTCAGGCAACGCTGTTCACCTACTTGGGTTTCGAATTTGATTGACGAGAGTTACGCATGAACTCATCGAGTTTATGCAATCTTACCGCGTTTTTACGCCACGTGGCTGACTCTTCAAGCGGGAAACCAGAAGAATAACTTCCGGATTCTTTTACAGAGCGGTTAACAAACGAGTTAGCAGTAATCTGAACGTTATCGCAAACAGAGATATGCCCAACGATAGACACGGCCCCCCCGATCCTGCAATTTCGACCGATACAGGTACTGCCCGCAATACCAGTACAGCCGGCGATTGCGGTATTTTGTCCAATGCGCACATTGTGGGCAACCTGAATATGGTTATCGAGAATCACACCGTCTTCAATCACCGTATCGTCCAGTGCGCCGCGATCAATGGTAGTACATGCTCCAACGCTAACTTTATTTCCGAGTTTGACGCCACCCAACTGATGAATTTTTTCCCAACCTCCCTGATCCGGGGCCCAGCCAAATCCGTCTGCTCCCAACACAGCTCCAGGATGTATCTCACAGGCTTGTCCTACTGTGACACCATGCAT
>CAZNOB010000036.1:10121-19974 GCA_964574535.1 uncultured Granulosicoccaceae bacterium
CGAGTGAGACGAGCATAACAAAGATAGGGATCCTCGCTGATCAAACGCGGCACGGTTATATTTTCAGACAAGGAAACAGGCAGTATCACGGCCCCGGCACTGGAACGCTGCAATGCTCCCAGATAATTGGCACCAGTAATAAAAGTGATACTGTCTGAAGTCGCGTTGTCGACAGCGGCAATTCGCTGCACCACTCTATCCGGATCACCGATCAATCTCACGCTCAGGGCTTGTGCAATCTGCCCCACAGTGAAACTACCACGCCGGTTCACGCGGCCTTACTTGCTGGAGTCATTCGATTGCCCGGCATCAGAGGCAGGATCAACGGCTTCCTGCAGATGAAATAGCACTTGCTCCGTCACATCAATCTTCTGATTCGCAAATAAAACACCATCACTGATAATCAAGTCATAGTTATTCAGCTTGGCAAAGGTGGCAATCGCTTCCAGTACATAGACCCGCACCTCTTTGAATTCCTGATTCTTTTGTATGTTGAGTTCTTCGCGAAACTCTAGCTCATCACGTTTAACACGACGTTCAGTTTTATTGAATTCACGCTGGATCGATGAACGTTCACTGTTATCGAGATCCGCGTCATCAAGTTGATCACGAAGCTCATCCAGGTCGGATTTACGCGCCTGGATCTCTGCCTGTCGAGGGGCAAACTCTTGCTCGAGACGAATACTCGCGGCATGCGCCTGGGGCGCTGCATCAATCAGGTATGGGATATCGACAAATCCGATCTTGACATCCGCACCAAGACTGAGGCTTGCGTAAAGCCACAGCATTAGCGCAGTTGCTATTCTAGAGACCAAGCTATTTATTCCTCTTTCGCGAGACAAGTGACGGCCGAAATACCCGGCATGTAATGCCAGGGTATGTCTTGCCCATCAAATTCCACCAAAATGCGCGCATAGTGACTCGCAGTGCTCACACCCGAAAACTGAACAAACGATAGCATCGCACCTAAAAGATGGAGCCAATTGTAAATTGAAACGACTGCGTACTATCGAGAGCATCGTCGTTATAAGTCTCAGATAAACTGAATGTCAACGGGCCAATCGGAGCCAGCCAAACAAAGGCTAGTCCATAAGACCCTCGCAGTTCCTCAGCATCGAAGTCTGACACATCCGGAAAAACATTACCAAAATCCGTGAACAAACTGAGGCGTGTCGCACCAGCCACCTCAACGAACGGAGGCGGAAAAATAACCTCAAATGTCCCCAAGGTGCGAAAATCGCCTCCCTCAGCATTATCCTCTGAATCTCGCGGGCCCAGACTATTGCGCCGGTAGCCACGCACGGACTGAATACCACCAGCGAAAAAACGCCTGAAAAAAGGCAATGTATCCAACCCTTCCTCACCCTCCCCGTAATTAATACGGGTGCTAAAGGCTAACGTGAACCGCTCTGTCAATGGTCGGAAGTATTCGAAGTTGTAGCCTAGCTTCAGATAGCTCAAATCACTATTGGGAGTAGTTAACTCCAGGCTCAATGAATGACGCGCACCACTGGTCGCAAATACAGTTCTATCACGGGTATCGTGGGTATAACCCAATGTGATATCAAATAGATCATACTCATTTCCGAATTCTTCGATGAAGTCGTTTACCTCATCTGAAGACTCGTCTGTTTGAATCGCCTCGACTCTTTCATAGCCCAACCCAAAGCTGTACGTGGAGAATTCACCAAGTGGCACGCCGTAACGGACTTTCGCTCCATAGCTGTCAATGATGAAGTTAGCAGTTGAAGAAAACTGACTGGTGTCCGTTTTATTGATGAATGCCCTGACGTTTCGACTAATGCCGTCTGGTGTATAGTAGGGGTCAGTGTATGAGATGGAAAAACTATCCTGACTGGTACTGTTATCAAACGACAGGGCAAGACGCTCACCTGTACCAAAAAGGTTTTCCTGTGTGAAATTCAGATTAAACAAAAAACCATCTGTACCATAACCTGCACCTGCACCGAAAGAACCCGATGGTCCTTCGGCAACGTTGACAACAATATCAATCAAATCATCTGACCCTGGCACCTTATTGGTATTGATGCCCACCCTTTGTATGTAGGGCAACCGCTGAATACGTGTTTGAGAGCGACTCAGCGACAAGGGTGAAAATCGACTGCCTTCCATTTGCCTCATTTCACGGCGCAGGACGTTATCCTGAGTGCGGTTTTGGCCATTAAAGATAATACGCCGCACATAAACTCTCTTACCAGGCTGCACCTGCAGATTAAGGTTTACTGTATTATCGATATCGTTTATATCAGGAATCACATCAACTCTGGCAAATGCAAAACCATCCTCGCCAAGCCGATCTGCAATAGCACTGTTGCTTTCAGTCATTAGTTTTCGTGAATAAACATCGCCTTTTTTCATTACTATCAAAGAACGCATTTGCTCATCGGATAGAATATTCGATTCACCGGAAAAAGAAATATCGCCTACCCGATATTGCTCGCCTTCATCCAGGTTTATGGTGACGTTGATGTCTTGTTTATCGGGTGAAATAGTGACTTGCGTTGATGAAATATCAAATCTCAAATAGCCGCGATCAAGATACCAGGCACGCAAAATTTCAGTATCTGCCGCAAGTTTAGCGCGCGAGTACTTGTCTCTTGCACTGAAGGGGTTAAAGCCTTTCAGACCGGACTCTAACAAACCAAGCAACTTCGATTCTTCGAATGCGGTATTACCAACAATATTCATATGACTGATACGGGCAATAGAGCCTTCGACAATGTCGATGTTCACATTGACGCGATTGTTCGACAATTCTTCAACAGACGAGGCCACACTAGTACCATATTGTCCACGACTAAAATATACCTGCCGAAGTTCTGTCTCTAGATTATCCAGTACAGAACGCCTGAAAATTCGACCCGGCGACAAACCGATAGAACGAAGCGTGTCGTTCAACTGTTCTTCCGGAAGCTCTGAATTACCCTCGACGTCTACCTCGGCAATTGAGGGACGCTCTTCAACCGTCACAATTAGAACCCCGTCATCGCGGGAAAGTAAAATATCACTGAAGAGCTCGGTTTCATACAGCGCACGGATCACTCTGGCACTGTCTCGACTTTGCTCGAAACGCTCGCCTGCACGTAATGGTATGTGGCTAAGGACGGTACCTTTTTCGACTCGCTCATTACCACGAATCTCGATATCAGAAATAATAAATGGCCGCTCTTGTGCCGCCACTGTAGACGGAATTACAAGCGCACAAAGCAACCAAAGCGTGGCAAGCGATAGCATGCCCCGCTGAAGGAGGGAAAGACCTGATGGCATTGACGGATTTGCGCGTTTTGGGTTCTCTAGCAGAATACCAACCCGCCAATCACCGTGGGATTACACATTCTAAACCTAATTTTTCGCTGCAGATTGAGAGCTTCTTTCAATCTACTAGTCAACAGTATTTCTTCTTCACTATGATGGAAGCACTCGCAGAATATCTTGATAAAAAACAAAGGTCATTAGCCCTGCCAGCAACAAAAGTCCAACTTGCTGCCCCATTAGCTGAATCTTTTCTGACACCGGCTTTCCCGTAACTACCTCAACCGCGTAGTACAGCAAGTGCCCGCCATCGAGCATCGGAACGGGAAACAGATTAAAAATGGCCAGACTAACAGAAACCAACGCCAGAAAATTTAGGTAATGGTCAATCCCGACACTCACAGATTGTCCAGCAAACTGCGCGATAGATATCGGGCCACTGACAGTATTTTTTAAGGATGCTTCACCGGTAAAGAGCTTACCAATCATTCCTAAACTCACCGAAACCATATCTGCAGTGCGCTCAAAGGCCTTACCGATAGCAACACCCGGTGTATAACGCTCTACAGTACGCAGTTTCTCATCAATGAGTTGCTGAGATTGAGTTTCACGCGCTCCAATAAATCCTGTTTCAACCTCACCCAATTGACTGACACCCGGGGTCAAATCCAGCTGCACGCTTTGCCCGTTACGTTGTAGCTCAATAAGCAGCGATTTTTCCGGGTTTGCACGTATCAGCTTTACCCAATCACTCCAGCTGTTTATGGCCTGACCATCACTTGAAACAATGCGATCACCGACCAGCAAGCCGGCTGTTTCTGCAGCGCCACCCGGTACGATACCACCGATGACAGGGTCAACCTCAGGCCACCAACGCTGCAGGCCAAGTTTGTAGACGATATCGTCTCGTCCGGACAACAATTCACGACTATCAATGGCAATGTTGCGAGTTTCAACGTTACCGCCCTGAGTCTCAACGGTAAACTCAACTGAACTGGCGCTATCGACAATGCCGTCCAGGAGTCCCACATAGACGGTGTCCCAGGTAGGAGTAGCCTTGCCGGAAATATGAGTGATCCGATCCTCTTCCATAAATCCCGCAGCCGCTGCGGGAGATTTTGCGACCGGCTCTCCAACGATAGGAGCAATTCCGGTAATTCCTACCAGAAAAATGAGCCAATATAAAAATACAGCTAAAATCAGATTGGCAAGTGGTCCTGCCAATACAATTGCAATCCGCGCCCAAACGCTTTGTCTGTTAAACGCACGATGCAATTCTTCCTCGGGTACGTCACCTTCTCTTTCGTCCAGCATTTTGACATAACCGCCAAGGGGAATCGCCGCCAACACGTACTCCGTGGCATCTGCACCGGAGACTCTCTTCCACAGCGGCTTGCCGAAGCCCACAGAAAAACGTAACACCTTGACACCCATTTTGCGGGCTACCCAATAGTGACCGAACTCATGAATGGTCACCAATATGCCTATGGCAATAATGAAGGCAACGACACTTAAAACAAAACTTTGCATTAATTGAGTCCTGCGGAGGTTAATCCGTTGCTTATGAATTCTTCGGCAAATCGCCGTGCGGCCAAATCCGTTTGTTGTAACTCGGCAATCGATTCTGCTCCCACGGCAACAAAATGCTGCAGCGTATGGGAATTGACCCGACATATATCGGCAAAACCAATCCGTTCATCAAGAAATTGCTGTACCGCAACTTCATTCGCGGCATTTAGTACGCCAGTTGCAGCGCCACCCGCTCGCAGTGCCCTGCGAGCCAGCGCCAAACAGGGAAATTTCCCTTCATCAGGCGCTTCAAACTCTAGCGCAGTAAGCGCTTGAAAATCCAGAGGGTCAACACCCGCATCTATACGTTCAGGCCAGGCCAGTGCATTGGCTATTGGCGTTCGCATATCCGGCTGACCGAGCTGTGCCAGCACAGAGCCATCGCGATAACGCACCATAGAGTGAATAACACTTTGTGGATGGACTACAACCTCAACGCAACTTTCGTCTACTCCAAAAAGGAAACACGCCTCTATAATTTCAAGCCCTTTATTCATCATTGTTGCGGAGTCAACTGATATTTTCGCACCCATACTCCAGTTTGGGTGGGCCACCGCCTGCTCTACAGTAGCAGTTTCCATCTGTAGCGGCGTCCAGTGTCGAAACGGCCCGCCGGAAGCTGTTAGCACCAAAGACAGGATATTTTTCGTTTCGCTGACAGCGCCACCCAACTGATTGGACATTGGCAGGCTTTGAAAGATCGCATTGTGTTCGCTATCGACCGGAACAATAGTAGCCCCGGACTGCCTGGCGGCGTTCGTTAGCAGCGCCCCGGCAACTACCATCGATTCCTTATTAGCCAAAAGTATTTTTTTACCTGCACGAGCAGCCGCCATGGTCGGTGCCAATCCGGCGAAGCCAACGATCGCTGCCATAATGATTGGTATTTCGGGATCTTCAGCTATTTGATCCTGCGCCGTCGGGCCCGTTATTACGCTGGTGAGACAGTCTACGCGGTTCAGACGTATCGAGAGTTCCTCGGCAGCTTCGGGGGTGGCCATCGCCGCAAACCGCGGTTCATGTTGAACGCACTGTTCAAAAATCAGGTCTACGTTTCGGTTCGCACACAGCGCAGAAACCCTATAGCTCTGATGATTTCGAGCGACGACATCCAGGGTACTTACCCCAACCGACCCCGTTGAACCAAAGATAGCCACCGACTGAGCTTTATCCGCTGGCACTTCCACTACCCCCACAGAATCGCGAATAACATCCAGGGAATTGCCGCCAGAAGCCCATCAAATCTATCTAGCACCCCACCGTGTCCGGGGAGCAAATTACCGCTGTCTTTTACACCTTTCGTTCGCTTGGCCCGACTGATAAACAGATCGCCCGCGATAGAAAACAGAGCAGCAATCATAGAAAATACAAATAATGAAATCACAGAAAGATGGGCACTCGAAAAATACTGCGCGGCAAAGAGCGCAAGGCAAAATGCGGCGCCCAGTCCCCCCAACGCCCCCTCGACGGTTTTCCCCTGACTGATTTCGACAGCCAGCTTTCGCCTGCCGAACTTACGCCCGGTAAAGTAGGCACCAATATCTGCAGCAGCAACCAAAGCGACAATGTAAACAATCAGGAACGGAGAATAAGCACCGCGCAACCAAAAAAGACCGGCAACCGAAATTACTAGTATCGCTGCCGCCAATATTAACAATGGCCACCGTACCTTAGTATCTTCAGCAGGCACCGTTGGTCTGACATACAAATCAAGAGTTATAGCGATCCAGCTCAACGCCCCGATCAATGCCAGAGGCTTGAGCACAGACACAGAACTGAAGAAAATAAACAAGAATGTCACCAACGTGACGACAGCACTAAAGCCCACACGTGCCGAGACTAACTTAAGATTACCCAGCGCGCTCCACTCCCAGGCACATGCAAAGGCGGCGACTAACAACAGCAAAGCATAAAAGAAATCGGACCACCCGAATAAAGCCCAAAGCACCACACCGGCAAGAACAATGGCAGTAATAATTCTTTGCTTTAGCATAGTTTCATAACACGAAAGTTAGTGTTCATCGGTTTGCTGCATGACTTGCTCACCTGTCTGACCAAACCGACGCTGACGTTGCATGTAACTCTCGATCGCAAGATCAAGCTCGGCATCATCAAAATCAGGCCACAATGTTCTGGTAAAGATCAACTCTGTATATGCCAGGTGCCACAAAAGGAAATTACTCAGTCGCTGATCTCCGCCGGTTCTTATAAACAGATCCGGCTCAATACCGTCGTTTAACCAGGTATGCCGGGCAATCAATTCCTCGGTAATCTCATCTGCGCTGAGCCTACCGTTAGCAATCTCTGCGGCAATACTTTTCATAGCGACAACCAATTCGCGCCGGCCACCATAGTTCACCGCGATGTTTAGCCTCATTCCTGAGTTGCCAGCCGTTTTATCGCGCGCCGCAATAATTTGTCGCTGCAGGTTTTCCGGAAAGCTCTCAATTTCACCGATAAACTGCACCACAATATTATTTTTATGCAGTTTATCCACCTCACTCTTTAGCGCCCGGAGAAACAGCTCCATCAAGAAGCTGACTTCTTTTTCAGGTCTTCTCCAGTTTTCGCTGCTAAATGCGTAGATCGTCAATGCGCTGATACCCAGGCGTGCACAACGCTCTACTATCTTGCGTGTCGCCTTAACCCCGGCCTGATGACCAGAGCTGCGTGGCAAGTTGCGTTGCTGTGCCCATCTGCCATTTCCATCCATGATAACAACGATGTGTTTGGGCAATTCACTCACTAGGCTGTCCTTTCAGAAACTCATTGCGGCGATATTGAACGGGTTTGCAGACATGGCATGAACAACAAAAGATCAGTAGATGCAGGGAAGCTCTATACTTCCATTAGCTCAGCTTCCTTGGACTTGAGAAGCTCCTCTACTTTTGCGATATGCTCATCGGTGATTTTCTGAATATCATCCTGACCTTTACGCTCTTCATCCTCTGAGATTTCCTTTTCCTTTTGAAGTTCTTTAAGGTCGCCGTTTGCATCTCGGCGAATGTTTCTAACACTGACCCGAGCATTCTCAGCTTCTTGCTTCACCACCCTAACAAGATCTTTTCGACGCTCTTCAGTTAGCGGTGGCATAGGTATACGAATAACGGTGCCGGCACTCGAAGGGTTCAATCCAAGATCTGAGTTGAGTATCGCTTTTTCGATGGGAGCGACCATATCTTTTTCCCACGGCGTGACCGTAAGGGTCCGGGAATCCTCGATATTCACTTTCGCCACCTGATTCAACGCAGAGGCGTTGCCGTAGTAATCCACCTTGATATGATCAAGTAAACTAGGATGTGCCCGACCTGTTCGAATACGACTGAAATCCTGCTGCAAGGAATCAAGACTTTTCGTCATGCGGATCGCCGCATCTTTTTTAATATCTTCAATCATTTTTCTACTCCCCGCTCTCGACAATCGAGCCTACGGATTCGGATGTAACCGCCCTGATTATTTTACCGGGCGTATTCATGTTAAAAATCTTCAGTGGCAATTCATAGTTCCTGCATATGACTATTGCGGTAGTGTCCAATCACAGCCAATTTATTTGTCAATCAACACATCGCAGGTAGGGTGATCGATATTTTTGCTTCCTTAAATATCATTGGATCCATATTGTATAGACCGTCAACCCTGGTGGATTTCAGCATTATATCTGCGCCGTTTCCACTGCCCGCAATCTGCCAGCCGTGTTCGTGGCAAAAACGGCGCTTTGATTGTGCCACAAAAAAGCCGGCACATCGGCCGGCTTTCAACTTCAAAGATTGCAAAACCGTAGCTGGCGGTCCGAATCTACGAGGCGATCTAGCAGTTCACTTATTAACCTGCGCCATCACTTCTTCAGCAAAGTTTTCTACCTTCTTTTCAATTCCTTCACCAACTTCGTAGCGAGAGAAGAAATTGACACTGGCATCTGCGGACTTCAACAGCTTCTCCACTGTTTGATCCGGGTCTTTCACATAGTCCTGACCAACCAAAGTGATCTCTGCGAGGTATTTGCGTAGTCTTCCCTGCACCATTTTCTCGATAATTTCTGCAGGCTTACCGCTATCGGCGGCTTCTGCTACAAGAATTTCTTTTTCCTTGTCCAGCAGATCAGACGGCACATCAGATTCTGCAATGCATACCGGACTACTTGCAGCGACATGCATGGCTATATCCCGCGGCAGCGATTCCGCACCACCCGTAACCTCAGTAATGACACCGATGCGTTCACCATGCTGATATACACCGACCGCGCCAGTGCTTACTTCATGGCGAATAAAGCGGCGCACCTGAATATTCTCGCCCAGTTTGGCAACCATCTCCTGACGGATATGCTCAATGGTATGGCCACCTGACTCGATATCACCGAGTGCATCCACATCTGCCGGATTCGATAACAGTACCGCCTGGCAAACCGACTGGGCAAACGCAGCAAAGTCATCACCCTTACCCACAAAATCAGTTTCGCAGTTGACCTCGGCCATGGCGACGGCTTTCCCGTCGTCACTTGTGGCGACTGCAACCACTCCTTCTGCAGCAGTACGACCTGATTTTTTATCTGCTTTTGCCAATCCCGAAATGCGCATTTGCTCAGCAGCAGTGTCCATATTGCCGTCTGCTTCCACAAGCGCTTTCTTACATTCCATCATGCCTGCGCCAGTTCTTTCGCGCAGTTCCTTAACCATTGCTGCTGTAATAGCCATGTTCTTGACCTGTATTCTTCTGAGATGGTAGAGCGTCAGCGCTCTATGCTGTCAGGAAATCCTTAGAAACAAGCGGAAGAATAAACCTTCCGCTTTGAATTCCCTGCTAATTAATCACCCGCAAGCCGGGCGATTTGGGCAAAAACTAGTCTTTACCAGCTTCATCGCCCGCTGCAGGTTCAACTTTCGCTGATCCTTCCGGCGCGGCAACAGGAGCTTCCGCCGCAGGAGCTTCCGCTGGAGTATCAGCAACTGCTGGCTCCGCTGCCGCTGGTTCTTTTTTCGCTTCTTCCTTCGCAGGTGCTTCGGCAGCAGGTGCT
>CAZNOB010000036.1:20074-35788 GCA_964574535.1 uncultured Granulosicoccaceae bacterium
GCAGGTGCTTCGGCAGCAGGTGCTGCTTCGACAACTGGCTCTTTCACTTCGACATACTCTTTACTATCAGTGATTGCCGCCGTTTGCTTGCCTGCCTGAATAGATTCGGCTGCCGCATCGACATACAGCTGAATGGCGCGCACTGCATCATCATTACCCGGGATCACATAATCTACGTTCTCAGGGGAGTTATTGCTGTCAACGATAGCGACAATAGGAATCCCCAGCTTGCGGGCTTCTGCAATAGCTATCTTCTCGTAGCCCACATCAACCACAAACAAGGCGTCTGGCAGACGATCCATCTTTTTAACACCACCCAGACTTTTGTCCAGTTTGTCGAGTTCACGACGCAAAGTGAGTGCTTCTTTCTTATTCAGACGTTCTTCGCCACCACTTTCGAACATTTCTTCAAGTTCGATCATACGTTTGACAGATTGCTTGACCGTCTTGAAATTGGTCATCATGCCGCCGGGCCAACGCCGGTTAACAAACGGCATATTGCACTGGCTTGCTGCATCCTTGATCGCATCGCGTGCAGCACGCTTGGTACCGACAAACAATATCCGACCATTTTTCGAGGCGAGCTTGCCAAGGAAATTTAGCGCATCGTCTAATGCTGGGACAGTATTTTCAAGGTTGAAGATATGAATCTTGTTGCGCTCTCCATAGATATAGGGAGCCATCTTGGGACACCAGTAGCGGGTCTGGTGGCCGAAATGCACACCAGCCTCTAACATCTGGCGCATGCTAACTTTTGACATTTTAATTTTCCGGTTGCGGGTTGAGCCTCCGCCCCATATTGCGCGTGCAACCATCTCTGGCACCCTTGCAGCACAATTACCTATGGAACGTGTGAATTCCGGCGTTGCGGCGGCCCAAACGAGGGCTCTAACAGCATTGCCGGTGGTTACCGCGGTTGTCTTGCAACAATTCTTCCGCAGCTAACCCATAATTATATTCCAGAAACGGACAATGTTCCAATACAATAACAGCCCTCAAAAGGATTGTTTCGCAACAACCCAGCATTTTCGCGCCGATAGCCATCAATCACTCCCCTATATCAGGAAAACAGGACAACCAGCCGTATGCGTTCACCACACTCGATCCCAATAAAAACGCCGGAAGAAGTCGAGAAAATTCGCGTTGCCGGCCGTATGGCAGCCGAAGTCCTCGATATGATCACCGATCATGTCAAACCCGGCATCACCACCGAAGAGCTGGACTCGATTTGCCACGAACATATTACGGTCAAGCAGAATGCCATTCCCGCCCCCCTTAACTATCGCGGATTTCCAAAGTCCATCTGCACATCACTGAATCACGTGGTTTGCCACGGAATTCCCGGCGAACGCGTGCTGAAGAAAAAAGACATCGTCAATATTGACGTCACCGTGATTAAAGATGGCTACCACGGCGATACCAGCCGGATGTATTTCGTGGGCGAACCCACCGTGAAAGGGCGTCGAATATGCCAAATTGCCTATGACAGCCTGTTCAAAGGTATTGAAGTTGTGAAAGCAGGAGTCACTCTGGGCGATATTGGCCATGCGATTCAGGAATACGCCGAAGGAAATCGATGCTCAATTGTGCGTGAGTACTGCGGGCACGGCATTGGAAAATTGTTTCATGAAGAGCCCCAAATCCTCCACTATGGAAAACCGGGTCAAGGCTTGACGATTCAGGCAGGTATGGTGTTTACAATCGAACCCATGGTCAATGAGGGCAAGCGTCAAGTAAGGCTACTGGCCGATGACTGGACGGTGGTGACCAAAGACCGCAGTCTATCAGCGCAATGGGAACACACCGTTCTGGTGACCGAAACTGGTTATGAACTTCTGACACTCTCACCACAACAAGTCTGACCGAGTGGCTAATAGACACAACAGACTAACCGGCACACGCCCCGATCTATCTGGTGCACCGGAGTTACTGCATCTCGGTTCAGTGATTCAGAAAGTTGAATCGCAGGGATGCACCATAAGCGCCTATCGCAATGCACTCAGTGATGCCCGCAAGGCATTGCATGAATTATTTGTCGACGGCGCACCTGCAGCCGAGCTGATCGCCTGGCAATCAGCGGTCACCGATACGTTGATCATCCACCTTTGGGATCAAATCATCCCCACTTGCGCTGCATCCAACCTGGCGCTGGTCGCAGTGGGAGGATATGGGCGGGCTGAGCTCCACCCGAATTCCGACATCGATATTCTCATTCTGACCGAGATCGAATATCAGGCCTCCGATGAAGAAATCAGTCGCTTTGTTACCTCATTATGGGATCTCGGGCTCGACGTCGGACACAGTGTTCGCGATATTAATCATTGCGTTGACGAAGCCCAATCCGATGTCACTGTGATCACAAACTTACTTGAAAGCCGCTTGTTGTGCGGCGCTGAAAAACTATTCAAAGACCTGCACAAAGCCATCGAACCGACTCAAATGTGGGCCGCCCCGAAATACTTTTACGCCAAGCGTGAAGAACAGCGCGAACGACATGTCAAATTCCATGGCTCGGCCTACCGCCTGGAACCCAATCTCAAAGAGAGCCCCGGCGGCTTGCGAGACATACAAACAATTGCCTGGCTTGTTATCAGACACTACGGCCATACCGATTTTCAGTCACTGGTTAATGATGGCTACCTGACAGAAACCGAACTTGAAGAATTAACAGAGGGTCGCGACTATCTTTGGCGCATTCGATTCTTGCTGCATGAAAAAAGCAACCGCAAAGAAGACCGTGTACTGTTTGACTATCAACGAGATCTGGCACGGGATTTTGGCTATCTGCAAGAGGAAGGCAACGAAGCGGTTGAGCAATTTATGCAACGCTACTACCGCACGGTAACTCGTATAGAACGCCTCAATGAAATGTTACTGCAGTTACTTGAAAGCACCTTTGTTAGTGATCGCACACAAACAACAACGACTCTGAGCAAACGCTTCAATCTGGTCAACGACTATATTGAAGCGGCTCACAGCGAAGTATTTTCAAAGTACCCGCCGGCGATGCTTGAGATCTTTCAGATATTCGCCTCCGGAGAGGAAATAAAAGGCATTGGTGCAAAAACCCTGCGACTACTTCGAAGTCACCTGCACCTGATTGATCATCGATTCAGATCAGAGCTCATACCAAGAGATTTATTCCTGCAACTCTTTCGCGAGCCTAACAAAATCACTCGAAAATTGCGAATGATGAATCGGTATGGAGTACTCGCGACTTATCTGCCTAACTTTGAAAAAATAGTAGGGCGCATGCAGTACGATTTGTTCCATATTTATACGGTCGACGAACACACATTAATGGTGATCAGAAATCTACGTCGATTTGCCATTCCAATTCACAATGATGAATATCCGCACTGCTCAGAACTGATGCAACAGATCGAACGCCCGGAATTGCTTTATATCATTGGACTCTTTCACGATATAGCAAAAGGTCGTGGCGGGGATCATTCTATACTGGGCGCTAAAGATGCTGAAGATTTTTGCAAACAGCATGGACTGAACGCTGTCGATAGCAAATTGGTGGTATGGACGATTCGACACCACCTGGATATGTCCACCACAGCACAGCGAAAAGATATTTCAGATCCTGAAGTGATAAATGAATTTGCGCAGTTTGTTGGTTCTATTCGTTATTTGAATTTTCTTTACCTGCTGACTGTCGCAGATATACGTGGCACTAATCCGGAACTGTGGAACTCATGGAAAGCCAATCTACTGCAACAACTGTATGACAGCACCGAGCAAGCGTTGAAGCGCGGACTTGATAACCCGATAGATAAGCTTGAACTCATTGATCAGAAAAAGCGCGACGCCAAAGACCTGCTTGCGCAAACCCACCTGAGCAGCAGCACAATCACCAGCTACTGGAACGATTGCAGCGAAGGGTATTTTCTACAATACACCGCTGACGAAATTTGTTGGCATACAGTAAATATTGCAATGGCATCTAAAGATGAACCGCTGGTTTTACTGCGCCGTGAAACAGATCGTGGATCCACAGAAATATTTATTCACGTGGCTGACTACTACCAGATCTTCAGTGATATTGTGACAGCACTGGACCAACTCAGCCTCACCATTGTAAGCGCACAGATTCTGACTTCCATCGGCGGTCAAACACTGGATACTTTTTTTGTGCTCGACAGAGAAGGCGATCCCATCCAGGACAAGAGCCGTTTGGAACATATTTATCGAACGCTCATACAGGTCATTACCTCACCAGACAAACTGGAAAGACCCACACCACTGCCCTCCCCGCGCAGGCTCAAGCATTTTGATTTCACCCCTATTATTCGTTTTGATAATGATCTATCAGATGACTATACCAGCTTGTTCATCAAAGCCATTGACCGTCCGGGTTTGTTGAGTGCCATTGGCTATAGCTTTGCGCAGAATAATATTCGTGTTGTATCAGCCAATATTGCCACCCTGGGAGAAACCGCAGAGGACGCATTTTTTATCCAGACAGCAGACCGAACCAAAATCACCGACATTGAAATTATGGATTCGCTGCGAAAAACCTTACTTAAATATGTTGATGATTAAAATCTATGACTGCCACTATTAATCTGGCGCAAGCTCTAATCCAGCAACGTTCAGTCACTCCCGAAGATGGTGAGTGCCAGAGAATTATTGCCGACTTTCTGTCACCGCTGGGCTTTCATACAACCAACCTGCCGTTTGGCGATGTGTCGAACCTGTGGGCTGTCACAGAAGGCAAAGGACCATTGTTTGTATTCGCAGGTCACACAGACGTAGTGCCGGCAGGGCCTGAAAACAACTGGTCGCACTCACCTTTTAGTGCCGATATTGTCGACGGCTATATAGTCGGGCGCGGTGCTGCAGATATGAAAAGCAGTATTGCTGCAATGATGATAGCCGTGGAAAAGTTAATAAAAACCCAATCCCTGAAGGGACGGATTGGCTTTTTAATTACCAGTGATGAAGAAGGACCAGCCACAGATGGTACAGTGAAGGTTGTTGATTACCTATCCCGACAAGGAATAAAAATTGACTGGTGCATCGTTGGTGAACCCACCAGCACTGAAAGGCTCGGGGATATAATAAAAAACGGACGGCGTGGTTCCATGAATGGTCTACTTACCATTAAGGGAAAACAGGGACATGTCGCTTATCCACATCTAGCAGAAAATCCGGTCCACCTGGCTGCCGCAGCACTTCGGGACCTCACTGAAGCCACTTGGGATATGGGCAACGAATTCTTTCCTCCCACCACTTTTCAGGTATCTAACATCAACGCTGGTACCGGCGTGGAGAATGTCATACCCGGGGAACTCTCCATCAGGTTCAACTTTCGTTTCTCGACAGAAGTTACAACCGATCAGCTACAAAATAGAGTGACAGAAATACTGGATCAACACGATCTGAAATACAATTTGTCATGGCGTATTTCCGGCCAGCCGTTCATCACCGGGCGAGGCGCACTAGTAAAAGCAACCGAAGAATCAATACAGCAAATCTGCGGTTATGCGACGGAGTTATCCACCACTGGCGGCACTTCTGATGGACGCTTCATTGCACCCACAGGCGCAGAAGTACTTGAACTCGGCCCTGTTAATGCCACCATTCATCAGGCTAACGAATGTGTTTTCTGTGAGGACCTGGAAAAGCTGACAGAAGTATACTACGAAATTCTGAAGCGATTAATCACCTAGAAGAAGCCTGCGTAGCGAGAACGTGCCATGCGAGGATGTTTTTACGATCATTTGAGGCGCATAGTTGTTCATACGCTACAAAAGTGTTCGATGATTATTATCGCCTTGGGCGCACCGTCTGGGCGCGTTCGCAGTAGCAAATGCCGCAGGCACCTGAAGAGCTGAATTGTCGCAAAAAGACTTTTTGCTTCCGTTTTTGGTCTTTCAAAAATGAAGGCCCCCGGTAGGGATGCCTGTTAGCTGCATGACAGCACACCGCTATCTATTTTCACTCCACTGTGTCCAGGGGTTTTTATATAACGCAGAATTTCTGTAGCGTAAATCCTGTGTGATTTCGCTGTCAATCCATTCCGGTAGTGCAAATGTATGACTGGCAGATGGCAGCTCTACCTCGGCAACTATCAGACCCTGATTTAAATCATCGAATACATCTACTTCCCACACCAGCCCTTCCAGTCGAACGATATGACGAACCTTTGATACCGGTGTGGCCGTACAGATATGGTTCAACATGGTAAGACCATCTTCTGCAGGGATCAGATATTCATAATCGTAGCTGGAGAGTGAATCGATTCGAGCTTTCAGTGATAAATAAAATGCCTCATTCTTCTGCCGCACACGGCAGACAAGACCATCCTGATCAGAAAGATACCCCTGACGCATCGTTATTTTTTCTTCGCTGCGAGGCCATGCATCAGGAATCACCAGGAATTTACGTTCGATTTCTATCAAAACTTATTCAATCCCGGCTAACTGCGAATTTGATCTGAAGCGTGGGACCGCATTCAGCAACGCCTGAGTATATTCATGCTGAGGCTGCTTACATACCAAATCAGTGGGACCTGTTTCTACCAACTGACCCTTATACATAACCGCAGTGTGATCACTTATAAATTCCACCACTGAAATATCATGTGTGATAAACAGCAGTGTCAGCTGATAACGTTTTCGGAGATCTAGCAGTAATTCAAGTATCTCGGACTGAATAGACACATCAAGCGCACTGGTAATTTCATCACAAACAATTATTTGAGGATCAACTGCAAGTGCTCTGGCAATTCCAATTCTTTGTCTCTGACCACCTGAAAACTCATGCGGATAACGCCATAAACTTTCTTCCGGTAAATTTACCGCAGCTAATAGTTCGCGGGCCAGTTGCTCACGATGTGAATCGGTGCGACCAATACCATGCACAGCCATCGGCTCCGTCAGGATAGTCGCAATGTCTAATCGTGGATTCAATGAAGATGACGGGTCCTGAAATACAATTTGTATATCTGTTCGCAGTGACCGAAAAGCGCCGCTGCTCATCTGCGCGATATCTTTGCCGTCAAAAAATATCTGTCCACCATCAGGCTTAAGCAAGCGAACGATAGCGCGCCCCAATGTGGATTTACCGCTGCCAGACTCACCTACCAAGGCCAGGATTTCCGCGCGTCGGATTTTCAGAGATACGCCATCCACAGCACGCACTTTAGACACCACTCGACGAAGCAGTCCCCCTCTCAATGGAAATTCAACCTTCAGATTTCGGGTCTCAAGCAACACTTCACTGGCGGGAGCATCAGCTTCGGACACTACCCTGGGCCTGTGCAGGTTTTGCGGCAACGCCCCAATCAGGCGGCGGGTATATTCGTGTTGCGGTGAATATAAAACATCATCCCGATCCCCCTGCTCAACAATCCTTCCGTCTTTCATCACCGCAACTCTATCTGCAATCTGGGCCACAACACCCAAATCATGCGTGATGAATAAAACCCCCATACCATAGGAAAGCTGAAGGTCGCGTATCAGTGCCAGTATTTCTGCCTGCACCGTGACATCTAACGCAGTGGTTGGCTCATCTGCGATCAGTAGTCTGGAGCGACAAGCGAGCGCCATCGCAATCATGACTCGCTGTCTCTGCCCGCCTGACAGGCGATGAGGGTAGTCGTTAAACCGCGCTTCCGGATTATCCAATCGCACATCTGCCATGGCGTTCAGTGCGGTCCTCCTGGCTTTTGAATAAGGCATGTCTTGTCGAGTTAGCTGAATCGCTTCGACGATCTGCTCACCAATGGTAAACACCGGGTTCAGCGATAACATAGGCTCTTGAAAAATCATCGCTATTTCACGACCGCGAAACCGTGGTAGCAGATCATTATCCAGCTTCAACAAGTCCGTTTGGTTTTCATAAATGACTTTTCCCTGCGGGTGCGATGCAACGGCCTCAGGTAGCAAACGCATCACGGACAAGGCCGTCACCGATTTACCACTACCGGACTCACCCACAAGGCACAAGGTCTCACCTTGTTCGATATGCAGATCAATCCCGCGAACTGCATGTGTGCTTCCCTGCCTTGAACGTAGAACAGTGTGCAGATTTTCAATTTGCAATAACACTATCGGGACTCACTATGGTGAGTTAAGGGATCAAGCGCATCCCGCAGCGACTCTCCGATCAGGTTATAAGAGAAGACCGTGAGAAAAATTGCACCACCCGGAAACAACGCCATCCACCAATTAAACGTCGACGATCGAACCGCCTGATTAAGCATTTGTCCCCAGGATGGATCATCGACCAGCCCAAGCCCCAGAAAACTTAAAGTCGCCTCGGCAAGAATCGCAGATGCCACTCCAAAACTGGCAGCCACTAACACTGGCGCAAATGCATTAGGCAGTATGTGCCTGAAAAAGATGGAAACCAGAGGAATGCCGGATGCCACAGCAGCTTGCACAAAATCTTGCTGACGTAAACGCAGAAATTCTGCTCGAACATATCGAGCGTAGCCCGGCCAGCTTGTTAAGCCGATAATCACCATCATGATGTATATACTACGATCGAAAAACGCCACAAAAGTCAGTAGTAAAAACAACGTGGGCACTGCTTCGAATATTTCCACCAAACGCATCCCAAGCATATCGACAATACCGGCAAAGTAGCCCATCAAGCCACCAACGATCACACCAATAGCGATAGCAATACCGGTGGCAACCAGACCAATACCCAACGCCAGCCTGGACGCGTGAATCATACGGCTAAAAAGATCGGCTCCGTTTTCAGTAGTGCCCATCAGATGAATACGGTCCGCAGAGTATGTGGGTGCTTGTAAGCCTGTGTCTCCGTAGTCACGGAGATAATCCTTGGGCGAGTAAGGAATCGGGGCATGCACTACCCAATCGGCTGAGGTTTCGGATTTTAATTCACGGTGGGTTTCATACACAGATAATTTGGGCGGGTTAATAAACTCAACCGCTAGCAGCCAGGTTGCCGTGAACGCCACTCCAAACAGCAGCACTTTTTTTCGAAAGCTTAGCGGCAGGAAAAACAAAATAACGGCTGCCAGGAACATCACTAATAACGTAAAATCCAGAGGGGTCAGGTAAATAAAAGCCGGACTGCTGATCATCCCGTTCACACTGTTCAGCAAGGGCCGACTGTTAGCCAGTAAAGGTGCAAACACAGCTGCCAGCGCTAACAGTGCTAACCATCCCGCACCAAACATAGCCCCTCTGGATTTAAACGTGTCACTCAGAACACGAATCCCCGGACTGCGTCTGTGCAACAACACTTCGGAATTATCTGACGAGAAATCCGGTGCACTATTCATAAGCCACCCGCGGATCAGCCAACGCATAACAAAGGTCTGCAATCAGATAACCAAGGAGAGTAAGCACTCCACTTACCAGAGTTAATGATAAAACCAACTCTCGATCGCGTCCTTTCACTGCCTCAACGGCTAACTTGCCCATCCCGTCAATGCTAAAGAGACTTTCAACAATGACTGACCCTGCAAGTAACCCCGGAAGCAAGGCCGCCGCTACGGTTATCAACGGAATAAGGCTGTTGCGGAAGACATGACGCCATAGAACGACATCCTCAGTCGCGCCTTTTGCCCGTGCAGTACGGGCGTAATCTGCAGCGAGATTTTCAAGCACTGCAGAACGTGCTAGTTTCGCTAAAAACGCAAACCCGCCCAGAGAAAGACAGATCAGCGGCAATACCAGATGCCATAAACGATCAAATAAAAACCCGCGAATAAATTCACCCTCAAAGAGAGCCTGAACCAGTAAAACAGCCCCCGCCAGTCCGATTAATCCTGCAAACAATACCCGTACAGCCGGAAAGTCTCCGCTGGCGATCCACCAGAATAAAACGGCTACACAGAGCGTGATCAGAAGATGAGCTATCGGGCTTATGGTCTGACCAACAGACTCAGCCATCGCCAGGCCACAGCTAAAACCCACCAATGAAAAAAGCACACAACGCCACCACTGCGGTAAGCGAGCATTGGCAACCAGTGTCAGTGTAATGGTCGCGACGGCAGTAAAGAAGAAGAGGAAAACGTCCGTCAAACTACTCCAGTGAGGCAGAAACGGCATATCCTCTGCCTCGCGGCGATTGAGTCCGGACTCCGGAAACCAGTGCCAGTATTGCTGGCTTGCGAAAAATCCAATCAGGAGTATGCCAACTAACATCACCGGCGCCGACCACAGTGCCAGCAACACAGTACCCGAGGTGACATCAAATGATTGACCACGCTGAGTTGCCGCATGGACACCAATCGCTATTGCTACAATATAAACAATCGGGATTGAAATCAGATTAAGTAACAAGGTGATCGGCATACGTTCTGCCAACAGCTCGGTGACTGACCTGCCGTATAAAAAACTATCACCCAAATCAGAACCTTTAAGCAGACTAAAGCGGGAAAAACTGAAAGTCGCGTTTGCTCCCTCCTGTATGAAACCGACAGGCGATATATTATTCAACCAGCGCAGGTACTGAATGGCGGGTGGCTGATCAAGCCCGTATCTTTGATTGTAGTAATCTTCAATCGCTTTGCGGGCTTCCGGTTGCATGACACCTTCAGTCAGACTTTGCGCACTCAACCCACCTGGCGATGATGCCATCACAATAAATACAACCAGCGTGATACCCAACAACGTTGGAACGATAAGCAATATTCGTCTTGCCAGATAATTCAGCATAACCGATCTTCTTTTTCGTTCATTAGATCAGCTATGGTCTCTTATGTTTTTGCAAAGCCTGCGGTACATAGGTTTCAACTGGCACCTGCTCTGTATTTAAACCCAGACTGGTGACTTCCACATTGCTAATTCGACTATCCAGAAACATCAGAGATTTACGTCGCATCAAAAACGTATAGGGTTGTTGCTCATGTAATATTTGCTCTGCCTGCCACCATAACGGCATACGCTTGTCTTCCGAGACCGTGGCACGTGCCTGATCAATCAACGAATCAAGCTCATTGCTTTTAAAATTGACGAAATTATCACCCCCGTCATCAATCTGGGAGCCGTGGAACATTTGAAAAATATCGGTCTCTACACCGCTGCTCCAGCCAAGCGTAATGGCGTCGAAATTTCGCGAGTTCAACAGATCAATCATCACGGACCATTCACTTGGTTTCGGAATAAGCGAGACACCAGCGCGCGAGTAAAGATCTTTTAGAAACAATACAATTCTTCGGGTATCGTCACTATCCTGAAAATAAACCAGCTCAAATTCAAACGGCAGGCCCTGCTCATCTTCCAGCAGCCCATCGCCATCGCGATCCAGGTAGCCCGCTGCCTCTAGAAGTGCTTTTGCCTCTTCAACATTTGTCTCTCGTGGTACGACTGAAGGATTGTGTTGAATGCTACGAGGGTTAAACGGACTGACCGCAATTTCCGCGTAGCCCAACATAATTTCTTCAACAATACGCTGCCGGTCGGTGAGTAAAGTCATCGCCTGACGAACCCGGGTATCCGCAAATAGCGTCGGGCTTCCATTTCGTGCCTGGTTCCATCCAATATAGCTGTAGCCGGCAGTAGGGCTCATGTACTCAAGATTTTTCGCTGACTTCTGCAATTGATCGTCATCGAGTAAATTCTGGTATTCGCGCGGCTTAGAGTTGTAGCTATCAATAGTGCCGTTACGAAACGCAGCTAAGCGTGCAGAGTCGTTTTCAATCGTGTTCCAGATTAACCGATCATATGATGGCTGGATATCGGCCCAGTAACGCTGATTGCGAACCAGCTCTACCCGACCGGTATCGGGTGTCCATGATCGAGGATCCAGCAGCTGATAAGGACCGGATCCTAACAATAGCCCTTTTGACTGATTGAAAGTTTCTGCGTCCTGCAAATAGGGTTCATAGAAATGTTGCGCCAGGATCTCCATTTGTCCGGCCAAACCCAGACTTTCGAAATAGGGTTCCGCAAATACAAATCTGACACGACGTTCATCAAGTGCTTCCACCGAGGCTATTTTTTGCAGCGAGGATCGAGTTCGAGGGGCCGCTATTCTCTCATCCATAATAAAGCGATAGGAAAACGCTACATCATTAGCAGTTAGTGGCACACCATCTGAAAATACCGGATTGTCGCGCAGTGTAAAATCGATCGTTAAACCATCTTCACTGATATTCCAGCTTTTGGCGAGCAGCCCATTCCACTCGAGGGTATCGGGGTTTCGAATTAATAGCGTTTCAATCACATAGCTTTGCACACGTGCTGCGTACACGTCTGCGGACACTAACGGTGTAATTGTTTTTAACCCCACCGGAAAGGCATTCACGCTCCAGTCTCCTGGCGCATAATCACTGCGACGAGCTGATTCTGCAGCGCGGGCAAATGCAACAATTTCGTCAGAATCTTTCTCTTCGGAGGATTTCCCGTCTTCTGCAAGCGGTATTAATTTTCCCGAGTCCAGATCCGCTCGCAAACCACGCATGCTTCGGCGTAACTCTCGAAGATCATCCGCCTGCGCCTGAAAGGTGCTCTGCATCGTCGCTAAAGATCGCCACTGGCGGTCTACCATATACATCGATAGCAGTACCAATGCACCCACAGTCATTGTGCAGCCTAAAAGAACCCAGTCTTTGACATTGAATTTACTTTCGATGGTTCCGCTCCAGCCAATATCGTTTATCTGTCTATTATAGTTGGGCTGCAAACCCGTGCATTAGTTTCAGATCTCGAGACTCCAAGCATCGATAACAACACGCCCCGGGCGATTCACCGTCCCAATTGAACGGCTGCCAGCTGTAAAATATCGACAGATTCCCCTCGTTGAATTCAGGGTATAATTTGCCAATGACAATAACTACGGAGTAAAAATGGGATTCCTGTCAGGCAAAAAAGCATTAATCATCGGCGTTGCCAGCAAGCGTTCAATCGCCTGGGGAATAGCGCAGTCCATGCACAGGGAGGGCGCCGAACTCGCTTTCACCTATCAAAATGATCGACTAAAGGACAGAGTTGTCCAGTACGCCGCCGAGCTAGACAGTGATCTGACATTCGCCTGCGATGTAGCCGAAGATACCGAGATTGATGCAGCGATGGCTGGATTGGCTGAAAAGTGGGGGAAATTCGATATTCTGGTGCATGCAGTCGGCTTCGCACCACGTGAGCAACTGGAAGGTGACTATCTGGATAGCGTCACTCGCGAGGGCTTTCAAATAGCACACGATATCAGTTCATATAGCTTTGCAGCCCTCGGCAAGGCTGCGCGCCCTTTGCTTAACGATAATGGTGCTTTGCTCACCTTGAGCTATCTTGGCGCAATACGCTCAATGCCAAATTACAACGTAATGGGCCTGGCAAAAGCGAGCCTGGAGGCCAACACCAGGTTCATGGCTTACTCAATGGGTGCTCAGGGTGTGCGAGTAAACGCAATATCCGCAGGACCAATCCGAACCCTGGCGGCATCCGGCATCGGGGATTTCAAAACACTGCTTAACTATGTCTCGACTGCCTCTCCACTGAAGCGAAATGTCACCATCGAGCAAGTAGGAGATACCGCAGCTTTCCTATGTTCTGATATGGCAGGCGGTATAACAGGGCAAATCGTTTATGTCGACAATGGCTTTAGCGATGTCGCAATGCCACCGATGGCTGACAGTTAAAGACCTGCCTGCCAACTGACCAAATGTGAATGTAACAGGATAATCCTGTTACATTCCATATCCACCATGCCCGCCCTGAGCACCTGCAGGGTTTAGAACAGCTTCATTTCGTTCAACTTTGGCGGCGGCTTCAAGTGCTGCAACCATTGCTGAAAACTCCGTAGACGCAGGTGCCGCTATTCCTTTTTCAGCAACGCTTGATTCTTCAGATTGCGACGGCGCTATTCCAGCAAAAATTGCCACAGTAATATTGCCGGTACCAGTAACCACCTGTTGATAAGTGCTATTACCTTCGGTTGGCTTGGGCATAGAAAAAAGCGTCTGTAATAATTCTCTATCAACTTCAGGATCATCGCGACCCAATGCTCTCTGCTCGGTGAAAGCCGCCTCGTTTGTAGTTGCGATAGCTGCTGCATCCCCGCCTGTTGAAAGCTGTTCAATTACCTCATCAGCCAGTACAGTCAGCTCTTCGGAGGCACCCTCACGCTGCAGAATTTGAACGATATCTTCTTTTACTTCTTCAAACGGCTTGGGCTGCTCTTCTTCATGGTCCAGTGTACGGAGCACAATGGAATGATTCTCACCAACCGTCAGCACTTCGGAGTTCAGCCCCTGGTTTAATACTTCATCTGACAAAGCCGCCGCCATAACTTGACGGTACTGTCCGATTCCTTCTGTCGAGTTGATATCGATCCAGTCAGAAGTTTTTAGCTCAAGCCCTGTTTCGTCTGCGGCAGGCTCAAGTGAGTCGTCGTTTTCATAAGCAGCGTTAGACAGTAGCTCGCTCATACTAAAGTACTCAGTCTCTGCGGCTTCTATGCGGAATTGCTCTTCTACCTCAGCCCTGGCCTCTTCAAAAGTTTGGCCGCGCTCGGGCACAATTTTATCGAGCCTGATAATGTGATAACCAAAATCGGAAAGTACAGGCTCGCTTAATGCGCCTTCTTCCATCGAAAATACCGCCTCTTCGAAAGGAGGTACCATCACGCCACGATCAAACTCGCCGAGACTCCCTCCTTTAGCGCCAGAGCCCGGGTCATCAGAAAACTCTTTTGCTAAATCTTCAAACGCCTCACCACCATTTATTCGGTCAATGAGTGAGTTGGCAAGCTCGAGCTTTTCAGACTCATCCCCGTCTACCCCTAAAAGAATGTGAGATGCATCCCGTCGGTCAAGTGTTACCCAGCGTGTTTTATTTTGGTCGTAGAAGTCCATGAGCTTTTCGTCTGTAACTTCAATGGACTCGCTCAAATCGGCGATGTTGATTTCTATATATTCAACGGTGACTTTCTGAGGGTTATTAAACTGCGCCGTGTTCTCGTCATAGTAGGTGGAGGCTGCTTCATCCGATATTTCAAGCGAATCAGCCCGGGCCTGCAAGTCAAATTCGATTGACGACAGATATCGTTGCTGGTTACGCAGCGCCTCAATTCGTGAGTTTTCAGAACCCAAAGCAAAACCAGTTGCGATAACCGAGTCCGAAAATTGTCGGTTGATTAAATCACTGCGGAACTGATTTTCAAACTCAGCTGCAGTGACCCCCATAGACTGCAACTGCAGCTGGTAACGCTCTTTGTCAAATCGACCATCGACTTCGAAACCATCAATATCGATGAGACTCTGTGCCAATGCTTCGTCGCTGACAGCCAGTTGGTTATCTATTGTTGATTGCCGAATGACCTCACCAGTAACTACGGTACCCATAGCCTGATTTCCTATCATGGTTGCGGCATCAAATCCTTCAGGAATTCTGCCGCCGAACATTTGCGACAGTTGAGCACGCTGTTGCTGATAAGCGTTCTGGAAGGTGTTAAACGATATTTTTTCCCCGTTCACCTTCGCGGCATAGTCAGGACCACCACCACTGAAATACGAATTGACTCCGAACAAGGCAAAGGGGATACAAATAATGCCTACAAGTATGTACTTCAGCCACTTTGAATTTCTAATACCGTCACGTAGATCAAGTAACATTTTATTTTCAGCAAGTTAATGTTCACAAAGGATAGAGATAGGTCGTATTGACCTCATTTCAACTATAGCAGTGGACGAAAAAAAAGGGTGTCACAAGACACCCTTTTTCTTTTTGGCGGAGCGGACGGGACTCGAACCCGCGACCCCCGGCGTGACAGGCCGGTATT
>CAZNOB010000037.1:0-8403 GCA_964574535.1 uncultured Granulosicoccaceae bacterium
GCAGGAAAATAGCCACCATGTCAGAAACTCATCCACCCATGACCCCTCCGGAATTGAACAACGGTGCTCTGCGTGAGCCCATACCTGCAGACCTTCTCGGCACTGCCTGTCTTGATAAAACCGGTGAGTTCGAAGCGGGCAGCTATCAAAGTTTCACTCTGACTTATACGGCTGGCCGCTTTGGTATCGACGACAGCGGCAGCCTGCGCGTGGTTTTCAGGTTTGCTACTGACCAGAGTGATCCCCAGTTTGACAACCCTGAAGCGCCAAACTACACGCAGGTTATCGCATCTAATAACGCAGTGTTGCAGTGCCGCTTCGATCCCAAAGGCAATATCCGCCCCTGGGATCGCACCCTGCAGGTCAAAGTCGTGAAAGGATTTATGAAACCTGGAGACACCATCACAGTGTCTTTCGGCGTAACCGACAAGGGTTCACCCGGCATGCGGCTGCAAACATTTTGCGAAAGCCGCTATGAGTTCCGGGTGCTGGTTGATCCTGTTGCCACGTATAATTTTCAACCACTGCCAGAGCAACCTGCCATTGCCATCGTCCCTGGTCCACCGCATAACTGGGCTGCGATAATTCCAAGTACTTGCGAGACAGGTGAGCCGTTCACTCTGAAAATAAAAGCCGAAGATCGCTGGGGCAATCCCTCCAATCAGGCCTGTGAACAGCTACAACTATCGTGTGACATCCCGATTGCCGGCCTGCCCGAGACAGTGAATGTTCAGCCCGGTACTTTTTCGACTGAAGTCAATGGTCTTATCGCCAGTGAAGACACTATCCTGCAAATGAAGATCAGCGACAAAAACGGAAATCATCTGGCTGCTACTAACCCAACACAAATTACACAATCACCGCAGCTGTATAAATATTGGGGTGATATTCATGGTCAGTCGGATGAAACACTGGGCACCAACAGCGCAGCGGATTACTTTGCTTTCGGACGCGACCGTGCCTTTCTGGATATCTGTGCCCATCAGGGTAACGACTTCCAGATGACAGAGCAGTTCTGGAAAGACTTGAATAAAGTGACGGCTCACTTTAATGAGTCTGGCCGATACATCACCCTTCCCGGATACGAGTGGTCAGGCAATACGGCATTGGGCGGAGACCGGAATGTATTTTTCCCGAACGAAGGACGCACCATGCGCCGGTCATCGCATGCGTTGATTGAAGATCAGTTTGACATCGATACCGATTGCCACACAGCAGCTGAACTGTTTGAGTCATTTGCAAAGCACGAAGAGTGGGATGTTATCTGTATGGCACATTGTGGTGGTCGCTACGCAGACATCACCATGGCGCACGATGGACGTTTTGAAAAGTCAGTAGAAGTACATTCAGCCTGGGGAACATTTGAGTGGCTGGTTCAGGACGCTTTTAAAATGGGCTATCGCGTTGGCATAGTCGCCAACTCTGACGGTCATAAAGGTCGCCCGGGGGCAAGCTATCCGGGTGCCGGATGGTTTGGTGCCATCGGTGGCCTGACCTGTTATCTGATGCCTGAACTGAATCGAGAAACCCTGCTTGAGTGCATTTGCAGCCGCCATCACTATGCCACCAGCGGTGGCCCCAGTGGTCGGCCTGTTATCGATCTGACAGTTACGTTTGACTCACCGGCCACCTGCTACAGGGACGACCCGGCACTCTATAAAAACGCCAGCGGTGTCTCCTGCAGCAGTGCGATGATGGGGGATATCGTGCACCTTCCCGATGGCGATGCAACATTAAACTTTTCAGTCAATGCCGGGGCCCCCATTAAAAGGATAGATCTGTTTAATGGTCTCGATCACCTGGAATGCTATCGTCCGTTCAAAGCCGATGATATAGGAAACCGCCTCGCCGTCATGTGGGAAGGTGCTGAATACCGCGGTCGATTCCGTGCTGTAAAATGGGATGGATCTGCAGAGTTTGATGGCGCGACCATAGAATCAGTCGAACCGGTCAATTTTTTCAACCGTGATAAAACCCTCGAGCAAACTTCAGCCACTGAGTTAAGCTGGCAATCAGTGACGACCGGTAACCACGCTGGTTTTATCGTCACTCTGGATAACAGTCACCGCGGCAAATTAACCCTGAACACTCCGTTAATTCAGCAATCAGTCGCCATTCAGGATATCGGATACCAGGACACCGTACTCGATGCTTCTGACCAGTTACCGCGAAAGATTACGCTGGCCAGACTGCCAACAAAAAATAACCACACCAGTTGCAAAATTACCCGAACATTAAAACCCGCCAATCAACGTGACAACCCGTTCTATGTCAGAGTAACACTGGAAGATGGCACACAAGCCTGGACCAGTCCGGTGTATTTACTACGGCAACTGTAGTTACATCCTTTGAGCTAACCTCCTGTATCAGCGGTAAACCCGGCGGCTTCAATACCGGCGACCGCGCAAATTTCATCGGCGTCTGAAATATCACCGGTCACACCCACTGCACCCAGTATATTTCCGTCGCTGTCTTTTACCAGCACACCACCTGGGACAGGCACCAGCGCACCATCACATAAGGAATTAGCCGCCTGAATAAAGAACGCTTCTGATTTTGCGCGTTCAAATAACACTCGTGAACCAACGCCAAGCGCGATCGCACCGTAGGCTTTCCCATGCGCCACTTTTGGGCGCAGCAAACTGGTGCCGTCCTGGCACTCACACGCGATAATAGATCCGCGTACACCGACGACAACCACTGCCATCGGTTTGAATTTATGCTCAGCTTGTGTGGCAAGTGTTACTTCAATAATTTTTTTGGCATCAGCCAGTCGAAGGTCCAAAGTGAATCCTTATGGTTGAGAAAGTTGTCAGTGAATAGCACTACTGTACGGTAAGATTAGATCAATTACTCGATGTTGCCCGCCGAACATTTTTGCCCTGACGGCATTTGCTCGATCAGCAGCCTGTCTCGCCACAGAAAGATAAAGATTCATCAAGTTTATGACAACCATCGCGCATCCAGGACCGTTTCCAGAACAGTTTATATTCGGCGCAGCGACCGCGGCCTATCAAATCGAGGGTGCTCACAACAAAGACGGGCGAAAGCCATCCATCTGGGATGCGTTCTCGCATATTCCCGGCAGAGTGCATAACGGCGATACCGGTAGTATTGCCTGCGATCACTATCACCGCTGGGAGGAAGATCTGGACTTGATGCAAGCGATGAATCTGGATGCGTACCGCTTTTCCTTCGCCTGGCCGCGAATACTTCCCGACGGAACGGGTGCTGTGAACTCAAAAGGCCTGGCGTTCTACGATAAGCTGATTGACGGCATGCTGGAACGCAGACTACGCCCTTTCGCCACCCTTTATCATTGGGATTTACCCATACAACTGCAGGGGCACGGTGGCTGGACTCAATCATACACAGCCCATGCCTTCGCAGAATATGCACAAGTGATTGCCAAACACTTCGGCGATCGCCTTGAGACAGTCACCACGCTCAACGAACCCTGGTGTTCATCCATTCTCAGTTATCTGTACGGCATCCATGCGCCCGGTGAAACATCGATACAGGCGACCGTCGCTGCCATTCACCAGCAGCATGTCGGGCACGGCCTGGCGGTTCAGGCGATGCGCGCAGAAAAGTCTGATCTGGCATTGGGCATTGCGCTGAATCTGCATTCGGTCATTGCCGCTAACGACCAACCGCAGGAACAGCAGGCGGCACAACGATTTTTTGATTTTCACAACGGTAGTTTTCTTGACCCGATTTTTCGCGGGTACTACCCGGAGTCCTACCTGCAGGCACTCGCCGCGCACCTGCCCGTTGGCTGGCAGGATGATCTTGACAAAATTAAGCAGCCTTTGGATTTTTGGGGTCTAAATTACTACACGCCAGCTCGTGTAAAGAATGATTCAAAAGCCCCCTACCCGGCATGCAAGCAAAGATCACCCAAAGACTGTGAGGTAACAGACATCGGTTGGGAGATCGCACCACAAGCATTCAGTGACCTGTTATTTAGCGTCTATCGCGACTACGAGTTACCACCGTGTTATATCACTGAAAATGGAGCTTGCTATAACGATCAGCCGGTAGCAGGCAGTGTCAACGATGACAAACGCACTCAATACCTTGCAGATCATATTGAAGCAGTGCGGCAGGTGATGGACGAGGGCCATCCCGTCAAAGGCTACTTTGCCTGGAGCCTGCTCGATAACTTTGAATGGGCAGAAGGCTATAACATGCGCTTTGGTCTGGTGCACGTGGACTACGAGACACAACAAAGAACGGTAAAAAATAGCGGCCTGTGGTATGGCCAGCTGGCAGCGAATCATCGCAGTGATAGCAAGTAGCCGGGTCACAGATACAACAACGGCGCCACAGGTGCGCCGTTGTCAGTCTAACCATCAACCTGATCTACTACAAATCAATATCGGTGTCAGCCCAGTTTGCTGTGCCGGAAGTAGTCGCACCATTTTCAGTAACGGTGTACGAGAAAGTTTCCGGGTTACCCGTGTCTGCATTAATAGACAGTGAACTTCCATCAGAATGAGTCATTACAATGGTACCAGTGACCGGAAAGTCTGTTGAATCATCGGGTGCAGCCAGCGGTGGATTGATATTCATGGTTATAGTGCCGTCGACACTGCTGTTCAGGGTCAACGATGCACTTAACGTTGCTGCGCCAGTGGTATCGTTGCTTACAGCGGTCACTGAATAATTTGAAAACGTGATAGTCTCACCGTCTGCGGTCAGGGTTAACCCGCTACCGTTTACAGTCGCGGTGGTTTCATCCCCCACCAGGGTAGTTGATGCATTGATCTCTCCGTTCATGGCCACCGGATCAGCACCCGTCACACTGAAATTGTCAATATTGATAGACACAGTGCCTGAGTCTGCATTATCGCTCAGCGCTGATCCGGAGATCGTAATACTACCGTCACTGGTCTCACCACCATCGACACAGTTATCAAACTCAATACCAACCGCTGTCAACTCACCGGTAAGGTCATCAGTAGTCTGACTGAGATCGATGCTTCCGCCCCCGGGACATTCCTCAGTAAGATTCTGGGTTGCCAGTATAAAACGCTTTCCAGAAGGATCTTCGTCATCGAAAGCACCAAGACCTACTGAAAAAAGCCGGGATAGTCTCTCCCCCAATGACTCAGCAAAGCTAAAGGTGCTTTGATCATTAAAAAAACTTACCGAGCCAGACCCGCCTGTATCGGTCCCACCTGTATCGCTCCCACCTGTATCGCTCCCGGCTGTATCCCCCTCATCGGTCCCGCCATCACCACCGCCCGAGGAGTCCCCATCAGTATCGTCAGTTGTATCACCGATTGTATCGCCGGTACCACTCGTTACATCATCATCATCGTCGCTGGAACCGCACCCTGCGATCGCCAGCGCCATAAAGGCGGCAGGTATAATTATTGGAAGTTTCATTGATAATCTCCTGTTAAATTGAGTTTTTCACTTATTCCATAAAATAACTTCGACTGTTCTGCAGCCTAAGTAGAGAGCACCAGGGCTGTGCGAACCTCCTTATGATGCTACACAAGCGAACAACCGGCAACATACAATCTCGCAGGTAAGTGGTACAAATATTTTACACTCGTCGAACAGCATCACCGATGGAATCGCCTGAGCAAAGGAGGCAGCAACAGCAAATCGTATATCAATGCGATGCAAAGTCCGGTGATTAACAACAATCCAATGAGACTAACCGTCGGGTTTGATCCAAACACCAACGCCAAAAATCCCCCCAGTAGAATTAGCGTCGTTAGGACTAATACTCGCCCCACTTCATGCATTGCCTGCTCGACAGCGCGATTAAGAGGCAAACCAGCCTTACGATAAACAAGATAACGATGAGTAATGTGTATTGAGTCATCGATCACAATTCCAAGGCAAATACTAAACACAACAACACTGGCATAGCGAAGCGGCTGATTAAAACAAACAAGAGCAGTCGCCACACCGGCGAGTGGGGCAATATTCGGTATAACAAGCAGCAATGCCAGTCGCCACGATCTAAATACAATCCACATCATGAGGCCAACAACGATGAAGGTACTGACAAGGCTTTTCATTAAATCACCAATCATGCTCTGACTGGTTGCGTTAAGCAGTGGTAATAAGCCATTTAGCTTAATCGAAGTACCCGGTAGCTGTTCAGCGATGTCAAAGGCCACGCTGTTTAATCGCGTAAACAATGCGTTAAATTCACCTGAATCTGCAATAGCTAACTGTGTGGTTAACAATGCTCTGCCGTCTGTTCTATTCAACACACGCGCCACCACTTGATCGGGCAATAATTCAAGCCTGGAGGCCGAGTTAAAACCACTGGAAAAGCGCAATAAGTCCACTGCACTGACCCATTGCAGCTGCGTGGATTCTTGCAACAAGCGTCTGATTTTCCGGATATCCCTGAGTTTCTGTGTATCGGATACATCAGTAGCGTTTTTCCACTCCACCATCATATGCAATGGCAACACACCACCCAATCGCGTATCCGCCAGCCGTGACGCACGACTGAACTCATGATCAGAGGGCAGATTTTCACCCAACTGGTAGCCAGGCCTAAGCTGAAAGGCAGTGACAACCAGTGCCGCAGTGACTAAAAGCCCCGACACTAAAATGATCCGGTCCGAGTAACTTGAAACTGCCCAACATTTCAGCCCGACTAAGCGAGACTCAGAAGCGGCAATGTTTCTTACGGTCCACGCCAACACTGGTGTACTCAAGGCGATAACGATAAAACCAACCACCGCCCCGGTGGCGCAAGCCAGGCCGAACTGGCGGATTAGAAAGGATTCCGAGAGCCCCAATGAAGCGAAACCGACACCTGTGGTCAGTGATGTCATTAAACACGCGGGAAGCACAACCTTTACTGCACTATGCATGGATTGCATAGTGGTCAGCGTTGCCTGCGGCGGCTGACGCAGATAAATTAATAAATGCATTGCATCGGAATAGGAGACCACCAGCACCATCACCACCACCATTTGATTCAGTGGGTTTATGCTGACACCGAAAACAGCCAGCAAAGCCAGTGTCCAGACTACAGCGAGCACTGGCGCAAGCAATGACACGACCACCAGCTTTAATGATCTTAAAAATAAAAATGCCACAACAGCCGCAAATAGAAATGCGAGTCCGCCGTAGATTAAACTATCGCTCCTTATTTGCTCTATCAGTGCGATACGCAGCGCAGGATATCCTGCTATTTTCCACTGCAACTCATTTTCAAAGGCATTATCCAGTACTTCACGAATGTCTTTGTTGGCCAGCAGTAAAAGCCGTCGCGACTCTACCGCTGGCGTGGTTAGCGCAATGGTAAATGTATTAACATTAAAATCATCTGCAACAAAACGGGAGGGTAAATACGCCGAATTAGAAAGCTTGGTCTTAATAGCGGGCATTGCCTGCTGGTCACCGGCCTTAAATGCCCGAACCGTTTGATCAACCCAGGGAACATCCAGCACAGTGGCAACCCCCTGTACCGTATCCAAAGCCTGTAGTGCCTGTACCGCAGACTGCAGGCGGCCAATCCCTGCTGTATTCCACAACTCCCCTTCCAGAACAACAATGAGATCTTGTTGCTCGTGAGGAAAAGATTTTTTGAACTGCAGGTACTCAGAATACTCTTTTACACTGCTTTTCAGCATCAGTTGGTGATCATCACTTAGCTGTAAGCCAGGCAGACTGGCAACCGCAAACATCGTGAGTACTGCCAATACCAGGGTAAACAAGACACAGACAGTTCGGTTCATCGATACAACCCACACAATCGCATGAACTAGTGCAGCTCCTTTAGCGTGGTCGTGTTTTGCAAGACCCGTGATCCATCACATTGAGCCATAGCAGCGATTATTTCTCGGGCTTCAGGGCTTTCTGAATACTATCCGCATACTTTGACAGGTTTTTCATCTCTGCACTCATATCAACGTTACCACCCTGCGCGTCCGATTTTATTAGCTCGAGCGCTGCTGTCACTGCAATGAGTCGTTTATCCTCCCGACTGGTATCCAGATGGTTGTACCCCATCATTAGTTCGATCAGTGTTTGTTTCTGAATACTGTTCATGTTTTTCCGACGAGAATGGTTGGTGCGCAGCGATTCGCTTCCAGGTTGTCTCAGTATAAATCATGTCAAGCTGCGATGACGACCGATGAATCGAAACAGATGTTAATAACGTTGCTGCCGGGCCAGCCAAAGACGTGTAACCAACACGATAACTGCGGCAACAAAGACCAACACAATCGGCCAGACAGAAAATGATGATTGGCCTCCAAGTGTACTTTGTAAGGAGCTGACCTCTTGCAGTGCTCCCCCGATGCTCGCAAAAAACAGCGGACGCACCCAACACACCAGCAGGGTTGCGATAAAAAAGGCTCGCAATGGAATACTCAGTCCGGCCGCCAGACAGGAGGCGGCAGCACTCGGTATAAT
>CAZNOB010000037.1:8503-33736 GCA_964574535.1 uncultured Granulosicoccaceae bacterium
CCACTGGGAATCACAATCAGTTGCGTGACCAGGCAAATCCCGGCATACAGCAGCAACAGCGTGCCTTGATTCTGATGGCGCCCTTTTTCAGCTAACGTAGCGATATGCATCAAGGCGTTCTGTATTACCTGTGCTCCGTCAAAGAGCACCACCCAGAGACTGCCAAACACAGAGGCAATGATCATCACCCACACAAGTGGAAGCATGGACGTGTTGAGACTAACCCGCATTATTCGTAAGGATTTGCCATTCAGCGGAAAGAGCACAAAGCAGGTCTTCAGATCGAATGAAAAACGTGGCCCGCCACCTGCCGAGCTTGATCAGACGGGATCCGCGACGAGCTTTTCCTCTGATGGAAAATAGACAGTTTCTATCTATATAACGAGACATGTTCTAAAACTTGCGTGTCGCTTTGTGAAGAATGCGGACTGATACTTAAATCAGTGATATTCGTACGCCAGCCGGAGTCGGCTATCGGAGCCTTAGAAACCCGGCCATTGCCAAAAACCCGCTTCGGCAGGTGCTGCTCATAGATGAGATGGTTTTTTTAACTAACTCGAACAACAGTGCTCGCGCTTGTGCCCGCTCCAGCTCGACGTCCTGAACTTTTTGCAACAGCCGAATCAGATCATCGGTTTCACTGGATGAAAGCTTCTCCTGAGAGCGTAGCCAGCTGGCAGCCAGCTTAACCGATTCCCCCATGCCGCCGACCACCAGTTTGACGGTGAGTACGGGCACAAATAAGGCCCCGACACCAAGCACAATAATCTTGAGTGACCCAAGGGCAAGCAGTTTAAGGACGGGAACAATCGGAAGAGCCATAACGGACAATTATGGGTGGCGCTTGTGTTTTCCACAAGGCCTGCACAGCTGTCACCAGTGTCGGGCCTGCCAGTGGCTTAATCGCTTGTGATTTCGACCGCTTGTACTATACCTATACGGTGATACCACCGCCGGATGCGGCCAGAGTCAAAGTCGAGAACAATACTTGCCAATGCGGTTCTCCCACGGAGCGTTCTATGAAAAACAGTGTTAGCTATGATCGGAGAAGCTTTCCGCGACACGATCTGGAATACCTGCTGAATGTGGATTCACAGCTAACAGGGCGTAAATTCGGACAAATAGTTGATGTTTCCCTGGAGGGCATCCGGGTTATCTGTGACCAGCAGATCAAGCGCCAGGACACCTATGAGCTGTCATTCCATCTTCCGGCAGAAGTATACGGTGACGACGAAATACATTTCACGGCACGATCCATCTGGACTCGCCCCGGTCCGCGCAAAGGCACCTGCCTCGCCGGTTTCAAGGTTCTGCACTACTGGCAGCGAACGCACAACCACGTCGCACTCAGCAGCGTGATCAGCGACTACGAAAGCTTTCTGAAGACCTTTAGAGCACCGATGTGACAAGCCAGCTGCGGCGGGCTTCTCTACCTGTCGGGTGATCAGGCGCTAAACGATACCTGAGCCGTGCGCCACGGTCGTGGCTTAAATATGCCTACATCATTGACGTCTGTAATCTGTGTATTGAATCCGGGGTAGAGATCTCGTCATTCGGTATCCGGATGGTGCACGTATTCTACAAAACGCAATATTTGACTTGCCCGGCAAGAGTGCCAGCCATCAACTGACTCGCGTGTATGTGGCCAATCTGGTCCCTTATTTTGTACTGATTTGGATCACGGATAATACCCCAAACATGGCCTAATACGACAAAACACAGTGGCACTTCTGTAGCCACTACTTTAACACTTGACCAAGCCTGCGCGGGCCGCGACCATTCCGGCTTTTACAATATTTAAGAAGAGAAACCACTATGGCAGATATTCCCGGCTACGCACGGGTCGTCATTATCGGCGGCGGGGCTGTTGGCGCCTCATCTTTATTTCACCTGGCAAAATCTGGCTGGACCGATTGCGTACTGCTTGAAAAAAACGAACTGACATCCGGTTCGACATGGCATGCTGCTGGTAACGTCCCTACCTTCTCTGCCTCGTGGTCGGTGATGAACATGCAGCGCTACTCCACGGAGCTGTATCGTGGCCTGGCGGAAGCAGTGGACTATCCAATGAACTATCACGTGACGGGCTCTGTAAGGCTTGCACATTCCGATGAACGCATGCGTGAATTTGAGCGTGTCAAAGGCATGGGTCGATATCAGGGGATGGACATCGAAATGTGTTCCGTTAAAGATCTTAAAGATCGCTACCCGTTCCTCGAAACTCACGATCTGACCGGGGGATTATACGATCCATTTGACGGTGATATCGATCCCGCACAACTGACACAAGCTCTGGCCAAAGGGGCAAGAGATCTGGGCGCTACCATTATTCGATTCTGCCCCGCTACCGGCGTACGCCGTGAAAATAATGAATGGATCGTAGAAACTGAAAAAGGCGAGATTCGCTGCGAATACGTAGTTAACGCTGCCGGTTATCGTGCACAGGAAGTGGGACGATGGTTTATCCCGCACGGCGGCAGAGAAGTCCCCATGATGACCATGAGTCATCAATACTTGCTAACGGAAGAAATACCTGAACTACAAAATTGGTGTGAAGCAGAAAACAAAAAGCTGCCACTGCTGCGCGATGTCGACAGCTCCTATTACCTGCGTCAGGAAAAATTTGGACTTAACCTGGGCCCGTATGAAAGTAACTGTAAAGGTCATTGGATGACCCCTGACGATCCAATGCCGGAAGACTTCTCCTTCCAGTTATATCCGGATGACCTGGAACGGATTGAATGGCATATCGAAGACGCCATGGCGCGTGTACCGATTCTGGGTGAAGCGGGAATCAACAAATGTATCAACGGCCCTATTCCCTATACACCAGACGGTAACCCGCTAATCGGGCCGATGCCCGGGGTACCGAATGCGTTTGAAGCCTGCGTATTTACTTTTGGCATTGCGCAGTCGGGTGGCGCAGGCAAAGTACTGGCAGAATGGATTACAGAAGGAGCCACCGAGTGGGATATGTGGTCCTGTGACCCACGGCGTTTTACCGGCTTCTGTGATCAGGACTACTGCAATAAAAAGGGCATGGAAGTATATGGCCACGAATACGCCATGCATTTTCCACATCATGAGTGGCCCGCCGCAAGAGATAAAAAACATTCACCGCTGCACGATAAAATCGTCGCCCTGGGTGCACAAACTGGCGCATACAACGGCTGGGAACGCGCTAACTGGTATGCACAGGAAGGCGACGATACCAGCCACGAAGCCACACAAACATGGCGACGTGAAGGGCCATGGTCTGCACGTATCAAAGAAGAATGTCTGGCAGTACGTGACGCGGCAGGCATTCTTGATCTGCCGGGCTTCTCACGCTACAAACTGGAGGGTGATGGTGCTCGCCAGTGGCTGCTTGAAATGATTACGGGTAATGTACCCAAAGCCGGTCGCATTGGTCTGGCTTATTTCGCCGACGATAAAGGCCGTATTGTGACTGAAATGTCCATTATGGCACTCGATGAAAACACTTTCTTTTTAATCACCGCAGCGAGTGCAGAATGGCATGACTATGAGTGGCTGGTAAAACATCTTCCCGAAGATTCATCGATTTCAATCACCAATGTGACTGAAGCGTTTACCTGCCAGATTCTAAGTGGTCCAAAATCCCGTGAGATATTGGCATCACTCACCGACGCTGATCTGACTACACCCTGGCTTACCCATCAGAGCGGTCAAATCGCCAATATCTGGTGCCAGCTGGTTAGAGTGTCCTTTGCCGGAGAACTGGGCTGGGAAATTCACACAAAAATTGAAGACACCGCCAACGTATTTGATGCAGTGATGGCTGCAGGCACTCCACTGGGTTTAAAACCATTTGGTATGTACGCACTGGATTCACTGCGACTTGAAAAAGGCTATCGTACCTGGAAAGGCGACCTCTCCACCGACTACACCATTATGCAGGGCGGCATGGAACGATTTGTTAAATTCGATAAGCCCGTCTTTAAGGGTAAAGCCGCTATCGAGGCCGAGAAAGCTAAAGGCGTGAGCAAACGTTTTGTCACCTTGCTGGTCAATGCCGGTGATTGCGACGCCCCTTACATGGCAACCTTATGGCATAACAATGAAGTGGTCGGCGAAACCACATCAGGCGGATGGGGATATCGGATCGACAAATCCATAGCGCTTGGTATGTTGCGATCAGACCTGGCCGTAGAAGGCACCCGGATAATGGTTGAAATCTTCGGCGAAAGAGTCTCTGCCGTCGTGCAAAAAGATGAACCTCTGTGGGATCCAACAAACGAGCGCATCAGAGCTTAACCACTTTCAAACGAGTGATAAATCACCCCCGGTAAATGCTGCTAAATTAACGAGTCAAAAACGATGAGTAAAACCGAGATTCCCGATCACGCACGGGCTGTCATTATTGGTGGCGGTGTTGCCGGATGCTCTGTTGCCTATCACTTAGCCAGGCAGGGATGGAAAGATATTGTCCTGCTTGAACGCAAGCAACTGACCTGCGGCACTACCTGGCATGCAGCAGGGTTAATTGCCCAGTTACGTGCGACCAAAAACATGACTCGTCTGGCCAAATACAGTCAGGAACTCTATGGCGAACTTGAAGCAGAAACCGGAGTCGCCACTGGTTTCAAGCGAGTTGGCTCAATCACTGTTGCACTCACCGGGGAACGCAAGGAAGAAATCTATCGCCAGGCATCGATGGCTCGAGCCTTTGATGTTTTGGTTGAAGAAATCTCTCCCACCGAGGTTAAGCATCGCTATCCGCATCTGAATATTGAAGATGTCACGGGAGCTGTCTATCTTGAGAAAGATGGCCAGGGAGATCCAGCCAACATCGCACTGGCACTTGCCAAAGGGGCACGGCAAAACGGTGCCAAAGTTATTGAAGGCGTACTGGTCACAGACATTCATCAAAAAGAGGGTACTGTCACCGGCGTATCATGGCAACGTGACGGCAGCGATGAAAGCGGCACGATCATGGCCGATTATGTCGTGAACTGTGCCGGTATGTGGGGACACACCGTGGGCCGCATGGCTGGCGTTAACCTGCCGTTGCAAGCGTGTGAGCATTTCTACATTGTCTCTGAACACATCGAAGGGCTGACTCAACTACCGGTACTTCGCGTACCTGATGAATGTGCCTACTACAAAGAAGATGCCGGTAAAATGTTACTGGGTGCATTCGAACCGGTATCAAAACCCTGGGGAATGAACGGCATTGCCGCCGACTTTTGCTTTGATCAGTTACCCGAAGATTTCGATCACTTCGAACCCATTCTTGAACAAGCTGTTAACCGCATGCCATTACTCGGTGAAGCAGGCATTCACACATTCTTTAATGGTCCGGAAAGTTTCACACCTGACGATGCTTATCATCTGGGTGAAGCGCCAGAGTTACGCAATTTCTTTGTCTGTGCCGGCTTCAACTCTGTTGGCATTCAGTCATCCGGTGGTGCCGGTATGGCACTGGCCTACTGGATGGAGCACGGTCACCCGCCGTTTGATCTAAGCGATGTTGATATTCGTCGTATGCAACCGTTTATGGGCAACAAAACTTATTTGGTCAACCGCGTAACCGAAACACTGGGTTTACTATACGCCGATCACTATCCGTATCGACAAATGGCCACCGCACGTGGCATCAGGCGCACACCCCTGCACGAGCATCTTAAACAACAGGGCGCTGTGTTTGGTGAGGTAGCAGGCTGGGAACGCGCCAACTGGTTTGCCAATGAAGGCCAGAAGGCGGAATACGAGTACACCTGGAAACGCCAGAATTGGTTTGAAAACTCAAAGGCTGAGCATAAGGCAGTCAGAGATAACATCGGCATGTACGATATGTCTTCTTTCGGAAAAATCCGTATCGAAGGTGCGGACGCCGAAGTATTTTTAAATGAAGTCTGCGGCAACAATATGTCGGTACCTGCTGGCAAAATTGTTTATACACAAATGCTTAATGATCGTGGTGGTATTGAGGCTGATGTCACTGTCACACGATTACATGAAACAGCCTACCTGATGGTAACTCCGGCGGCGACTGTGGTAAGAGACATGGCTTGGCTGGCAAAATACAAAGGTAAATATAACGTGGTCACCGTCGATGTCACTGCTGCAGAAGGCGTGATCGCGGTGATGGGACCCAATACATTAAAACTGCTTGAACGCGTAAGCCCTCACGACTGGTCAAATCAAAACCATCCTTTCGGCACCGCACATGATATTGAAATCGGTATGGGTCTGGCACGCGCCCATCGGGTCACCTACGTCGGTGAACTGGGCTTTGAAATCTACACGTCTGCTGATCAGACCGGACATGTGTTCGAAACATTGTTAGACACCGGGCAGGACCTGGATCTAAAGTTATGCGGCATGCACATGATGGATTCCTGTCGCATTGAGAAAGCCTATCGCCACTTTGGCCACGATATTACTGACGAAGACCATGTACTGGAAGCGGGTCTGGGCTTTGCTGTTAAAACCGATAAAGCCAACTTCAATGGACGCGATGCAGTACTACGAAAAAAGGACGCTGGCCTCGAAAATAGATTAGTACAGTTTTTATTGCGGGATCCGGAACCCCTGCTCTATCACAACGAACCGATTTTACGTGATGGCAAAATAGTTTCTTATCTGACATCCGGTAACTACGGTCACACACTCGGTGGAGCAATCGGATTAGGGTATGTGCCCTGCGAAGGACAATCAGTTGAGGATGTACTGGCGTCCAGCTACGAAATCGAAGTCGCAGGGTCCAGAGTATCGGCCACGGCCAGCCTGCGTCCAATGTATGATCCAAAATCGGACAGGGTAAAATCGGTTTCCTGATGTTTTTTCAAGGCTGTATAGCGCGCTTGCCCGGCAATCCTCCGGAGGATTTGCACCGATGTTTCAGTAGCAACAACACTCTGACAATGGCAATTGATAAAGTCCGTTTAAATTTCACGTAAATGATCACGAAAACGTTTTGCATTCGCCACGTATTGCTCAGCAGGTCGTAATAAACCGTCCTGCTGTTCCTGAGTGAGCTCCCTGACCACCTTACCCGGAGAACCCAGAATCAACACACCATCGGGATACTCTTTGCCTTCCGGTATAAGTGTATTAGCGCCAACAATTGAATTCTTACCGATGATACAACCGTTTAATAAAATACTGCCAATCCCGATCAATGATTGCTCTCTCACAGTACAGCCGTGCAGCATGACTTTATGACCGATGGTGACGTTGCGTTCCAAGGTGATTGGATAGCCCGGGTCCACATGCAATACACTGGATTCCTGAATATTGCTACCCTCGCCTACGGTAATAGTGTCGTTCTCGGCCCGGATTACCGCACCAAACCAAACACTGCTGCGCGGTTGTAAAGTAACTTTGCCTATGACAATCGCGCCTGGCGCTACCCAGCAATCATCGGCGATCTGAGGAATCGTGTCTTCACCAAGGGCGTAGATCGTCATTGCAGCTCCTGCTTACCTTATTCGTCGGGTAACAGTTTACTGCAAAATATTGCGGCGTGTTCAATGGCACATGGCAGGTCCAGCGGATGACTAGCGGGTTACAACAGGAATTGCAGACGACTAAGGGATAATGGTGCCTGGCCAGGCACAGACCGCTATACTTGAGCCTCCAGGAACCAGGTACCAGGCTTGTGACAAACGCTGCTGAACTGCTCAACCAACTTGATAGCAATATATCTGTACTGACCGGGGACAACATTACAGAACGATATTGTGTCGACTGGACCTTCGTTGAACATTGCCGACCGGAAGCTGTATTGCGCCCGTCAAGCACTGAGCAGATCGCCGCTATCCTTGCACACTGCCAGAAAAACAAACAAGCAGTCGTAGTGCAAGGCGGAATGACAGGCCTGGCAGGCGGCGCAACACCCTCCAATGGCGAAGTCGCACTATCCCTTGAGAACTTGACCGGCATTGAAGAGATTGATGAACAAGCGATGACGATGACCGTTAAGTCCGGTACACCGCTGGAGGTCATTCAACAGGCAGCGCTGGACAAGGGACTGATCTTTCCCATGGATCTGGGCGCACGCGGTACAGCCACTATTGGCGGTAATGTTTCCACCAACGCCGGCGGCGTTCAGGTCATCAGATACGGTATGACCAGAGCACTGGTGATGGGACTTGAAGTCGTGCTACCTGATGGTACGGTGATCACTTCCCTGAATAAAATGCTGAAAAACAATGCCGGATTCGATTTAAAGCATCTATTCATCGGCAGCGAAGGTACCTTAGGTGTAGTCACTCGTGTGGTATTGCGATTGTTCCCGCAACCAAAATCCCGTTGCACGGCAATGGTTGCTTTCGATAAATTTTCAGATACCGTCACATTGCTCAAAGAAATTCAGGGGAGCCTGACCGGGCTGGTGAACTCCTACGAGGTGATGTGGGATCTGTATTTTGAAAACGTCGCGCCCACCGTTAAAGAATTCACTAACCCGTTTGATGAAAAGTTTGGCGCCTACGCCATTATCGAATTGTGCGGTAACGATCAGGAGCAAGACACCCTGTTACTGGAGTCCTTTCTGGGCAAACAACTGGAGACCGGCCTGATACAGGATGTGGTCATCGCTCAAAATGAAACCCAGGCCAATAATCTATGGAGCGTTCGCCACGGCATTGGCGACTTCGGATCAAGTACGCCGGTTATCAATTATGATGTCAGTATCCCCATTGGTGAAATGGATGCATTCACTAGGGAGCTCATGCAGCAGTTAAATGCTCGTTTTCCACATATCACCACGTTGTTGTTTGGTCATATCGGTGACAGCAACCTGCATGTGGTCATCGGCGACTACCTGGCTCCTGAATTTAAGGATCTAAAAGACTTAGTGCACGACCTCACTGGTGAGTTTTCCGGATCAGTTTCGGCAGAACACGGAATTGGTAAGCTAAAAGCTGCTTATCTGCCACTTTCACGATCAGCTGAGGAAATCGCACTGATGAAGCTGTTAAAAAATGCCATGGACCCGGCGGGAATATTAAACAGAGGTCGTATTATCGACGCTTGATTTCATTGCTTCTTAACAATCAGTGTTTCACCGACGGCGGATGAAACACCAATTTTTGAAGTGCTGACTATATCGCTAAATATTCGTGGCGCAAGCTCTCGTTATCGAGTACTTCCTGCGCATTGCCTTCATAAACCAGTTCACCGGTATCAAGGATCACCGCACGATCTGCCAGTTTAAGGGCCGCAACCGCATTCTGTTCGACGATAATTGTGGTCATGCCTTGTTCACGAATATAACGCAGCGTTTTTTCGATCTCTTGCACTATCACGGGAGCAAGTCCCTCGAAAGGTTCGTCAAGCAACAACAGTTTAATATCACGAGACAGCGCCCTGCCAATAGCCAGCATCTGTTGCTCGCCACCCGACAAGGTGACACCTTCCTGCTTACGACGCTCACCCAGACGTGGAAACAACTCGTAGATCTGCTCTAGTGACCATCCGACAGGTTCAACTATCTGCGCCAATTTAATATTATCTTCGACGGTTAATCCGGGAATAATGCGCCGATCTTCCGGCACCAGGCCAACTCCGCAAACCGATGCCTGATAACTTTTCATCTCGTGCAGCGGATTGCCCGCCAGCCAGATCTCGCCTTGCGTTAGTTGCGGGTCTTCCATACGCGCTATGGTACGAAGTGTTGATGTTTTCCCTGCCCCGTTCCTACCCAACAGAGCCAGAATTTCGCCTTCTTTTACATCGAAAGAGACACCCTGAACGATATAACTCTCTCCGTAGTAGGAATGTATACCGTTACAGGAAAAATAGGCTTTGGAGGTATCGTTGATGCTATTAGCTGCGGCGCTCAATGGGCACCTCCCAGGTAGGCTTCCTGAACTTTCGCATTTCCTTTAATATTTTCTGGTGCATCTTCAACAATCACCGTTCCCTGTGCCAAAACACTAATGCGATCGGCAAGGCTGAAGACTACGTGCATATCATGCTCGATAATTATCATGGTAATCCCGCGGCTTTCACCAATATGGCGCAGCACGTCGATAGTATTGTTCGTATCCGCACGGCTCATGCCTGCGGTGGGTTCGTCGAGTAGCAATAGCTTGGGTTCCTGCACCAGCCCCATTGCCATTTCAAGTCGGCGTTTATCACCGCGTGACATCGATGAGGCGATCATTTCCTGTTTGTCAGCCATACCAAGATCTTCAAGAACATCAACGGCCCGCTTATGAATATCAGTTTCGCGACGCATTGATCGCATGGCATTAAATTCGAAAATACCATCTCGATGTGCCAGCGCCGGTATCATCACGTTTTCAAGCACCGTCAGGTCTGAAAATATTTCAGGGGTCTGGAAAACACGTGATACACCCGCCTGATTTATCTGATGAGGCTGTATACCCAGTAGACTTTTTCCATAAAACAACACGCTGCCACTGTCTGGTGTCAGCCTACCAACAAAGCAATTTAGCAAGGTAGACTTCCCCGCCCCGTTAGGCCCTATGATCGCGTGTATACGGCCTTCATCAACCGTTAGGTTGACATCGTCAAGCGCTTGCAAACCGCCGAAACGCTTGTTCACTCCTCTGACTTCGAGAGCACTCATGTCACGTCTCCTTGTGCCTTCGAGCGTCGACCAAACACCCGCTTGTAAAGGTCGCTAATACCACCAATCAACCCACCTGGCATAAAGATCACAATCAGCATAAACATTAAGCCAAGTGTCAGGTGCCAGCCCTTGCCGACAAACGGATGTACAACGGTCACCATAATGTTTTCCAGACCATCAGGCATAAACGCAAACCACTGATGGAGCAGGTTGTCGTTTATTTTGGAAAAGATATTTTCGAAATACTTGATCACGCCCGCACCCAATACTGGTCCTATTAAGGTGCCGACACCGCCGAGAATAGTCATCAGTACCACTTCGCCCGAAGCCGTCCACTGCATTCTTTCAGCACCAGCCAGTGGATCCATCGATACCATCAAGCCGCCGGCTAACCCCGCATACATACCGGAGATCACAAATGCCGCCAGTGTGTATGGGCGTGCGCTAATGCCTGTATAGCCCAGGCGCTGACTATTGGACTTAATTGCCTTCAGCATCATGCCAAATGGTGACCGAAATATTCGAATAGAAATATAAAAGGCAAGCAGCAAAAAGACTCCACACAAGTAGTATCCGGCATTGAAGGTCCATAACCAGTCCCCCACGCTTACCTGCCAGCTGTGTCCCATCTCCAGACCAAACAAACTGGGTGCCGGAATATTACCGGTACCGCTGGCACCGCCATCCAGAATACGAGGATCGTTGAGTCCGGTTTGCAAGCCGGTTTCACCACCGGTTATTGGTGTCAGGACCGACGCCGCCAGTGCAAACGACATCTGCGCAAAAGCCAGCGTCAAAATGGAAAAATAAATACCGGACCGTCGCAAAGAGATGTAGCCAATAATCAACGAGAACAAGCCTGCCACCAGTGTCGATACCACAATTGCCGGAATCACATTGATCGTTAGCAGCTTTAACATCCAGACACCGGCGTAAGAGCCCGCCCCAAGGAAGGCCGCATGGCCAAAACTGAGGTAGCCGGTCAGGCCAAATAGAATATTAAAACCAACAGCGAAGATGCCGAAGATCATGAAACGCTGCATTAGATCAGGGTAACCCGCATTAAACTGCGCGAAGTTAGACCCTTCAGGAAACGGGTTCAACAGAACGGGGGCGGCCGCGACTAACACCAGCACAAATAGCCACAAGGCAAAATCTCTTCCGGATAATCCCAACATGATCAGCTCTCCATTACGCCTTTGCGACCCAGCAACCCACGTGGCCGAGCAAGTAAAATGACGATAGCAGCGAGATAGATCACTACCTGATTAATTCCCGGTATCGCTTCGATAACTTCACGCATCGACGCAAAACTTTCCAGTATGCCAAGAATAAAGCCAGCCAGCACTGCACCACCCAGAGACCCCATACCACCAACAACGACCACCACAAAGGAGATCACCAAAAAGTCCATGCCCATATGATAATTGGGCGAATTAATAGGGGTATACATCACACCGGCAAGACCTGCTACCGCTGCAGCAATTCCGAACATGATGGTAAATCGTTTATCAATATTAATACCCAGCAGACCCACTGTTTCCCGGTCTGCCATGCCAGCCCGCACCACCATACCAAAAGTAGTGAACTGCAAAAAAGCAAACACCGCAATGATAATAATCATTGCAAAGATAAAATAGACAATCCGCCAATACGGGTAAATCAATTGCCCCGGATCAAAGCCGATAAGCTGACCGAAATCAAATGAACCGATAAACATCTCCGGCGCTGGCACAGGTATCTGGTTGGCACCAAAGTAAGCTTTAATAATTTCCTGAAGTACAATCGCCAGACCGAAAGTCACCAGAATCTGATCGGCATGCGGGCGCTTGTAAAAATGTTTAATCAATCCGCGTTCCATAATGAAGCCCAGCAGCATCATCACAGGGATTGCAAGGATAATCGCGAGCGGTACCGCCCAGTCGATTATCAATTCTCCGGTAGCCTGTCCAAACCACTGTTCCACATAGGGGGTTTTCACCTGGAGAGGCTTGCCCAAAAAGTCTGTTTTGGTCTCATCGATCGTAATGACAGACAGAGACAGCATCTTTTGCAGCGTCACCGCGCAGAAAGCCCCGATCATGAACAACGCGCCATGCGCAAAATTCACCACGCCGAGGGTGCCAAAAATTAAAGTCAGTCCCAACGCGATCAACGCGTAAGCACTGCCTTTATCCAGCCCATTAAGGACCTGCAGTAAAAAAGCAGAGAGTTCCATTGCAGTCTATTCGAAGTTGGTTGCGTGCGGGAAGGTCGTACGCTTCAAGAATTCAGAACTTTTGCGCCCGCTGTATGTGCGGGCGCAAAAAAGGGTTGCAGCTTAACCTGCGTTACAAGTGCCCAGTTCGCCACCAAAAATAGAGGCATCATAGGTAACTTTTGACGCTGGGGTGACTTCTACGATTTCAAGTAAATCGAATTCAGAAGACGGATTTTCCTTACCCTTCACAACCAATACATCTTTGAAGCACTGGTGATCTTCGGCACGGTAAAGAGTCTTGCCATTACCCAGACCATCAAACTCAAATCCTTCAAGCGAAGAGGCAACACCACATGGATCATGAGTACCAGCACGCTCACAGGCATCTGCATATAGCAGCGTTTGCACGTAACAAGTATGTGCCGCCTGACTTGGAGGGAAACCGTACTTTTCACCGAAAGACTTAACGAAAGTTTTTGAAGCTTCGTCTTCCAGCGACCAGTGCCAGTTAGTAGAACCGAAAATACCTTTAACGTTTTCACCCGCACCTTTCGCCATTAGACGAGAGTACAGAGGAACGATGATTTCAAAGTTCTTACCGTTGGCTTCCGCGTTACGAAGACCAAACTGAACCGCAGAAGTCAGCGAGTTAACCATGTTAGCGCCGTAGTGGTTCAAAATCAGAACGTCAGCGCCAGAAGCCTGCACCGGGGCAACATACGAAGAAAAATCAGTTTGTGACAGAGGTGTTTTAACCGCTGCAACTGTTTCCCAACCCATCTCCTCTGTGGAGGTTCGAACTGCTTCTTCAGTGGTATAACCCCAGTTGTAGTCAGCAGTCAGGTGATAAGCACGGCGATCTTTACCGTAGTTCTCACCCAGGATAGGGGCCAGCGCTGCACCAGACATGTAAGAGTTGAAGAAATGACGGAAGCCATTCGCTTTCTTGTCTTTACCAGTGGTGTCGTTGGAGTGAGTTAAACCAGCCATGAAAATAACACCGGCTTCCTGACATAGCGCCTGTACCGCAACCGCTACACCGGATGAAGAACCACCAGTGATCATGATAGCGCCATCTTTTTCAATCATTGATCTGGCAGATGCACGTGCGGCATCAGGTTTAGTTTGTGTATCACCAGTCACGTACTCTACTTTACGCCCCAGAATACCGTTACCTTTGAGTGCTTTAGACGAAAACGTGTTCATCATGCCGCCATCGCCATCGCCGTTCAGGTGTTCAACAGCCAGCTCATAAGCGCGCAATTCATCGGCACCCTCATCAGCGTAGGCTCCTGTCTGCGGCACATTGAAGCCCAGTGTGACACTGCTGCCCTTTGGCTCATTCTGATATGCGTGAGCTTTGCTTGAAAAAATAAGTGGAGCTGAACCAAATGCAGCAGACGCTGCGCCGGCTTTCAGCATAGTCCGCCGCGTAAACGGCGTATGAAGCGTTTTCTTATCGGAACTCATATGTGTGGTCTCCTCGGAGCGTAATCCCCAGTAGTAAACTAAAGACTCAGGTTGGATACCTGCAGTTGTCTATTTCCGGCACAATTGCCTGATTTTTCGACTGCTCAATGTTAGTGCCTCCAGAGCAGCCTGTCCAAAATCGTTATTACTTTATTTTTCAATTAGTTAAAAAGCATACCGTTTCGTTTTAAGTTGAAAAATGAGACCAAAACACATGATTGTTACGAAAAGTAACAGGAAATAATTTCACAAGTGCTCAATCCTGGACAAAAGCCGCTGATACTGTATTTCGCAGAATCTACGACGACCGAGGCAATTCCATTTTTTGCCGGCGCTCCCAAAGCGCTTTTCGGCTAATTCCAAGTTTGCTTGCCAGCTCAGTCTCGGAAAGCTGATCCTGAAAGTTAAGCACAAAATAGCGAAAATACGAGTCCAGACTTAGATCAAACGGAGTTTGATGAGCAACATCGCCAATAACACCAATCCCGAGGTGTGCCGGTTTCAACTCATCGGTTTCGACCATCAGCACTGCACGCTCAATAACACTTTTAAGTTCAGTGATATTACCTGGCCATTGATAGGCCTGCAGCGCGTTGAAGGCCTCGTTGCTAAGAACAATCTTCCTTTTCCGATACCTTTTTACAAATAAATTCAGGTAGTGGGTGGCCAGTGGCTGCAGATCTTCGCGACGCTTACGCAACGGAAGCACATTGTACACATGCCGCCCAAATAATGCGGCGAACTGTGGATCGAGAAGCGCATTTTTCACACTGCTGTCCAGCGAATCAGATTCCAGCGCAATGATTCGCACATTGAGCGCTCGATTTCCCTTGGTCACTTTACCGGACGACAAGCTTGCGATTTTTCGTTGTGCTTCAACTGGCATCGCCGCCACATTCCGTAACACCAGCGTACCGGCATGCGCAGATTGCAGTAGCCCATGCCTGATCTGAATGTTTTCGTCATCCCCGGGCTGCTGCTCACCAAAAAGTAAAGCTTCCATTTCGGACGGCTGGTAACTGGGTAAATCTGCAAACACCAGTGGCCCCGCCTGTCGATCACCTGCATCATGACAATAGCGAGCAAGAAGCTCCTTGCCAGAGCCACGCTCCCCATCTAAATAGACAAACAAATCAGTACTATCAAGCTGTCCCAACTTTTCTACCAGCTGTTTCATCCATGCATTTTGCACCGATATTTCATCGATCGGGAAAGCGCGTTCCAGATCTTTTTTCATTGCCGCATGTTGTGCGGACACGCGGTTATCGTGCAGTGAGCGTGCTATTACCAACAGAAGCTCATCGTGGTCAAACGGTTTGCTGATGTAGTTCACCGCACCGAGTTTCATCGAATCTACCGCCGAGCGTACACTGGCAAAACTGGTCATAACAATCACTGGCACCTGACCACTATGCTCAATGATTTCCGTTCCCGCAGCACCCGGTAATCGAATATCTGCAAGTATCAGATCAAAGGTTTCCGGTTTGCACTGCAAAGCTCCTTCGATGGTTCCGACACCGTTGACCTCGTAGCCGTTACGCTCGAGTAACAATAGAATTTGCTTGCGGATTATTTCTTCATCTTCGATGACCAGGATTCTACTCATGAGTCAAATCTTCACTTTCAAATGCAGGCAATACAATTTCAAAACAAGTACCCGGGTTGACCTGATTATCGATCGATATCCGACCACCATGTTCATTGATCAAACTATAGACCAATGCCAACCCCAATCCGGTGCCCTGCCCGACAGCTTTAGTTGTATAGAACGGTTCAAACACACTTTGTTGATCTAATGCGGATATACCAGGCCCGAAATCTCTGATTCTGATCACTATACTGTCCTGAATTCTCTCACCGGTGATAACTATCTTATCCCCGGACCGGGAAACATCACATGCGTTGTTCAACAGATTAACAAACACTTGTACCATCTGTCGTTCATTGGCATGAACGACAAGATGTGTTTTAAAATCCACATCGAATACTATTTTTTTCGCTTGCTCAGCAAGAGTCACCAACTGTATGGCCTGTTTCACACATTCAAGCAGGCTAATATTATCTCTGTCATCACCCAGCGATGGTTCATTACGGGCAAACGTCAGCAGGGATTTAACAATCGCATTTATTCGACTCACCTGGGTAAGTATGTCTGCAGAGTTCTCGCTAATTACGTTACCCTCGCAATAGTATTCCAGATTCTGAGCAATGCTCGCAATACCGGTTAGCGGGTTGCCAATTTCGTGTGCGACACCAGCGGCCAGCCGTCCAATAGAAGCCAGCCGTTCGCTGTGTGCAAGTTCTGATTCTAATAACTCAACATTGGTGCGATCCTCTACCAGTATCACCTGCCCCGTTGACAATCCTGTCGCACCGCCGGGCGCACTGACGTGTGATTTATGAAAATTAAATGTTTTCTTGCGACCCGCCATTTCTGTATGAAGCTTAAAACGATGTTGCTCGGTCGATGCTGAAAAACTGGCCAGCAATTCATTCCATGGCGCGGGCAAATCCTGCAAATTGCTTTGACGTGCGAGCTTTTCATCGATGCCCGAAATAGTCTGCATGGCATGGTTCCAGATAACCACTTCATTTTCAGGACCAATTGAACACACCCCCAGAGGGAGTTCATGCAACACTCCTCTAAGGTAAAGACGAAGATCATCCAGTTCTTTGGTCATACCCCGCATTTGTAAACGAGATGTTTCAAGACGCGCCTCCATGGCACGTAAACTTTCAGTCAGAGCAACATTGGCTGGCTGAGTGAGTTCAAGGCTACCACGCAGACTTAATCTGGCAACGGTTGGCCCCAGCAAACCAGAAAGGTTTCGCTCCAGCCGCTCATGCAACAACCGTAAATCTGCAGCATCTGCGTGCGCATCATCCATGTCGAGCTCGGCCAAAGCACGTTTTACTTCCTGCTCTGCCGCTTCACTGCCTAACAAAAACTTTAACTGCGCTGTGTACTCGGCAGCCGATCGAGCATTCACTAAACCAGAAAGCGGCCTAAGGGCATCCGACACACAAGCCAGGGCGGCTTCTTTCTCTTCTGCACTGGGCTTAGTGAGTAACGAGCCAATCACATAGAGGAAACAATTTACCGTTAAGGAACAAAAGGTAGAGAGGCTCCACACATCGACCCCTTCAAAACCCATACTAACTGTCAGTTTTTCCACACTGCTTATCGATGCAGAATCGGTTAACAGCGGCCACACCAACAGTATAAACCAGACGCTGGCACCACCGAGCAAACCGGATAGGAATCCCGCCTGGGTGGCGCGAGTCCAGAACAGCAACCCCACAACTCCGGGCAATAGCTGTATAGCAGCAACAAAAGAAATCAGCCCGAGGCTCGCCAGACCTTCGTTTAATTCAATGACAATATAAAAGCCATAACCCGCCGCTATTATCGCCGCAATGATTACGCGTTTACTCCACAACAACCTTTTGTATAGATTGGTATCCGGGTTATTGGTCGCAATACTGACTGGCAACAACAACTGATTCAAACACATGTAAGACAATGCCAAAGTGGTGACAATCATCATCGCACTTGCTGCTGATAAACCACCGATATAGACCAGTAACCCCAGCCAGCGGTCCCCAACCGTCATAGCCATGCCTAACACATAAAAGTCTGCAGAAGTAGACAGGGATAGTTGTTTACCCGCCCACAATATCGGAAAGATTGGCAGATTTAGAAGTAATAGATAAAGCGGAAAAAGCCAATAGGCGGTATTCAGGGAACCGGGCTTATGGTTTTCTACAAATGTCATATGGTACTGGCGCGGCAATAGAAATGCGGCACCAAAAGCCAATAACAACAGTGTACTCCACAACGACGTGCTTACGGGTTCGTACATCGATTGCAGCTCTTGAGGATTGCTATCCAGCCAGTGCTGCATGTTATCAAAGCCACCAAACACCTGGGTCACTGCGAAGAGTCCCGCCACCAATAGCGCCACCAGTTTTATCGCAGACTCAAAAGCAATCGCCACCACCAGTCCGCTGTGTTTTTCACGCGGTGTCAAATGCCGTGCTCCAAACAAAATAGCGAAACCAACAATGGTTAAGCAAAACGCCAGTGCCAGCAGGTTGGGTGCAGCCTCTTTAGTAAGCACCTGAATGGATTGCGTCACGGCGTTAATTTGCAATGAGATATACGGCAGTATGCCGATCAGCATAAACACAGTAACAACAAACCCCGTGGCCCTGCCGCCGTATCTAAACGCCAGCAAATCTGCCACCGACGAAAGCTGGTAATCGCGGCACAGCCGCAAGATCGGTTTTAGCAGGTACGGCCCCAGTAAAAACGCCGCGGTGACCCCAAGGTAAATAGTAACAAACGCCAGACCGCTACTATTGGCCAGACCTACACTGCCGTAAAAAGTCCATGATGTGGCATACACTCCCAAAGACAGCGCATATACCGCTGGATGTTCGACGAGCGCTTTGGGCAGATAGCCATTATCGGCGGCATAGGCTATCAGAAACAGCAGCCCGAGGTACGCCAGTGCGACGAAAAAAAGAACCCAAAGCTCAATCCCCACCGCGCGATCCACCGGAAAAACTATTTATCGCGATCAATAAAATCACCACAAACCACAAAATGAAAACGCTATGCCACGGCAACCCCAGGCCAGTCCACCAGCGAGTAAACGGTGAGTGAAAAACGAACAGCGCAAACAACAACAGTAGTAACGTCAGGTCTGAGGGTCGGAACATAGTTGCTGTTGCCCGGATAGCGAATACAATAGGGTTGCATTGAGTCAGTCGCGGGCCACTATACCTTAAAGCGTTAGTACACCGCGATATCAAACCACCTGTCGCCCCAAACAGATTAAAGCGATTCATCTGCCCCCGAATGGCCTCATTACTGATTCACTGCTTGAGACGCACCAAAAAGTACGCTTTAATTCCTCTGATACATTGTCGTTGGATATAACTTTCTCCAACACCCAGGCGATTCAATCACCGCACAACCCCTTACCGGAGTTACAACCCCTGAGCACTCAAGAGCCTGCGCCGAACTCAGACCCAAAGAGTTCTGAGCAACAAAGCGCAGAGGAATCACTGTCCACTAAAACTGCCAACAGCATCAATAACATGCAGTTCACAGTGATACTTGTGCGCCCTATTTATCCACGCAATATTGGAATGGTTGCACGTGCAATGGATAATTTCGGGCATGAGCGCTTAATCCTTATTGATCCACAATGTGACCTGGATGTTGACGCCAGACAAGGGGCAGCTCAGGGCCAGCGCCCGCTGCACAATAGTGTGACCTACCCGGACTGGGAATCTTACTCCGCCGCAGAGCCTGATGGCACACGCATCGCTTTTAGTCGTCGTTCTGGCAAACGGCGTCCGTCCGTGCCCTTTGCAGAAGTCTTAAAATGGGATGCTCTCGCAGATGGCCGACCGGTATCGCTAATGTTCGGTGCAGAAGATCACGGTTTAGCACGTGAAGATCTTTTGTGGGCTCATCGCACAGCGACACTCGATATTCCAGGCCCGTTAAAGAGTCTTAATTTGTCACACGCCGTATTGCTGGCACTGTCACAGCTACCGCGCGACATCCCTGAACCAGACACTCTGGTTGAAATTAAAACCCCTGATTTAATTCTTAGAGAATGGCTGGAGAAACTGCAATTTGATCTATCGACCAAAAACTGGAACGCGTATTATGCATTGCGGCAATTGATTATGAAGGCAAGCCCGACAGAACGAGAAATGGAATTGCTGACTGCCGTAATCGAACAAACAGTCAGAGCCATTGACCCCGACTACAGCAGGAAAGATCTCACTAAAACCCACAAAGACAAAGACTAAAAAGCAGTCGTCACATACCTTGAGCAAACTTTCCATATTTTACAAAATGCATGGCCTGCTTTATGACGTCTTTGCCACGCATAATAAACGGGTGGGTGCGAGGAACTTCAAGGAAGTCTTTCATTCCGTCTACCTTTGTGCTTGCAACTGATACTTTCCCGTCATCAGGATCAGGTAAATACCGTGACAAAATAAGATTGACCGTTCTATTGCCTGCGATAACCCCCAGACTAAATTCAACAGGCCCCAACTGACTGGGAATGCTGTCCTCATCAGTGCCTAGCTGAAGCCCCGCAGGACCATTCAACAAACGGAAGCCCGGCACACCTTTCAGACTGTCGACTACCTCGCTCCCCTGATTTGGCGGCGCAGTCATCACTACGTTACCAATCGCATCGAACGAATTATGCTCAAGATAATAGCGCACCAGTATTCCCCCCATCGAATGGGTGACAAAATGCACCTTGTCCTCTACCCCCAGCGTACCGCACTGATCGATTCCCATCTGCTTAACCGCTAGTGGCGCAAGCTCTTCGACTGTTTTTTTACGCGACGGGTAGTTCACGTTAACCACCCGATACCCTGCCCGCTCAAACGGTTTCACCATCGGTTTCATCGCCGATGCAGTCCGCGCCAATCCATGCAACAAAACCACACAATCCGCACTCATCGCCACAGGCAAACCACCAAAACACAACAAGACGAGAGTGATAATTTTTATAGTTTGCATAACGGTTTTTGTCCGAGATGGTCCAACAAACAGACTAGACACTCAAAGCTTGCAATGCCGGATACAAATTTTTATAGCACTGGTAGGCGTCTTTATAGCGATCGACCAGATTACGAACCGGCTCAATGGTTCGTGCAACAGGTGCTGACTTACATATAGCAACAGGATCTTCTTTCTCCGCAGCGATTAAACCTAGCCGGGCAGCCCCGAAGGCCGCACCAAACTCCCCGTCTTGCAAGACATCTACCGGCCGATCAATTACTGTCGCCAGGCTTTTTAGCCAGTATTCGGATTGCGAACCACCACCAACAGCAGTAACTCGATCGATCTCGGTACCTGCCATTTGCAGGGCAGTAAGGTTATCGTGGAACGCAAAACTGACTCCATCGAGTACAGCCTGAGTCAGATTCTGGCGACTGGTCGATGTAGTCAGCCCTGCAAATACCCCTCTGATGTGAGCATCGTTATGCGGCGTACGCTCTCCAGACAGGTAGGGCAGAAAAGTCTCACCGACGGGCGTTTTTAATTCATTGCCCAGACTGGCGGTCAGTTCCGGTGCAGATTCGCCAACCACACTGGAAAACCAGTTCAAAGAATCTGTCGCAGAAAGAATCACACCCATTTGATGCCAACGACCGGGCAATGCGTGACAAAACGCATGTACCGCACTTTCTGTATTGGGTTTAAAGCTCTCATTACTGACAAACAAAACACCGGATGTTCCTAACGAAGCAAAGGCACTTCCCGGCTCAACAGTGCCAAGACCGCAGGCGGAAGCGGCATTATCACCAGCGCCACCCGCCACTACAACACTGCCGCTGATACCCCAGCGCGTCGCAAGATCCACTCTGAGTTGACCACCGGGCTCAGTGCCCTCAACCAATGAGGGCATTTGATCTTGTGAAAGACCAGTCGCCTGCAACAACGAATCCGACCACTGACGTTTACCAACATCCAGCCAGGCGGTACCCGATGCATCGGACATCTCTGAGATATGTTCACCAGTAAGCCATAGTCTCAGATAATCTTTTGGCAGCAGCACCTTGCGTACCTGATCAAAAATTTCCGGCTCATGATTTTTACACCAGCTCAATTTAGGTGCTGTAAAACCAGGAAATACGATATTACCGCTCAACGCCGGAAAGTCAGCGTTTTGGTTCATCGCTGACGCTTCTTCGTGACTTCTAACATCGTTCCACAAGATACACGGGCGTAATACCTGATCACTGGCATCGAGTAACGTTGCGCCGTGCATGTGACCGGATAAACCGATCCCCCTGATGGCAGCAACTTCTTTAGCGTTTGATTTAAGTAGCAGTGCCACAGCATTTTCGGTCGCGCTAATCCAGTCTGCCGGAGCTTGCTCACTCCAGCCATGATCTGGATTAGAGACGCTAAGTGCAACAGAGGCGCTGGCGACGATTTGTTGATCCGAATCAACAAGCAACAGCTTGACACCGGATGTGCCAAGATCAATTCCCAGATACATGCAATAGTCCCATTCGAAAAGTGAACGCACCATCAGCGACTGTCCGGCAGCCTGTGCAGCCATTCAAGAATGTGCCATGGCGAGGGCAATTCAGTTTTTTATCGCGCTGGTTTTTAAGCGGGTTATTCTTGAGGATTTGACCCTCGGAGTCAAAAACGCATAGTCGGAGCGCGCTGGCAGCAATGGCCATTCTGTACCACAGCCGGCCGAATTTTTTTCCAGCTCCCGGTTACCTGCACTGTGCTGAAAAAGGTGGGCGCTTGTCGAACAGGCCGCTGGACACAACAGACTCGTTATTACTTCTGCACAAACGCGACTTTGTCCGCCAGTTCCGCGATCTGTTTGTGAAGAATACTAATCTTGCGAGCAAACGCTCCATAGCGACGCGCCTTTTGAGACAGTTGCTCCAACGCAGCATTGGCCTGAGCCTTAGTTTCATATAAACCGAAGCTCAAACCATATTCAGGACTTTTTCTAAATATGTACTGGTAGACCGCCTTCGGCTGATCTTCAGGCAACAGGCCCGCAAATCTCACTAAAAAAGGCCGATTTGTGGTTGAACCGATCTGAATCACATAGTAATCAGGGTTTTGCGCCAACAGCCACTTTTCTCCATTAAGCTCTCCCGCCGGAGCTGCCGCCACCTCGGCAGAATCCGGCGTTGCAGCCGGTGCTTCGACCAATGGTGCTTCTATCTCAGTCGATTTGGCATTCGCTAGTGAAGCACCCTGAATTTGATCAGTAGTTAGAGGTTCGGCATCACCCCCGAGCTCTTGCGCAGAGGACGTGGTAGCACTGTCACCAAGCGACACTGCCGGAAGCAGCTTCTTTTCAAGAGCTTCAAACAGCCCGTCACTCTTGATTTCAAGAGCGGGTTTACCTTGAATTGACGCCGTTTGCTCCACCACGTCATTGCCTTGATCAACAATGGCGTCCGGCCTTGGAACTGGATTAACGATTGCTGCATCACCTGAGGCTGCAGCAGTCACTGATCCTTCAAAAACACTAGCATCAGAATTGCGATTATTTTTGGCAAACTGCCGCAACATCTCAATGCGCTCAGGAGTAAGCTCGGTATAGTCTGGTGTACTCTCCACAATGGCATCGGCGGGAGTTTTCAATGCGTCCGCCAGCTGCCTGAGATTCTTTTTACTGTCAGCCACGCTGATATCGTAGATGAGATGCCAGAGCCCCAGCCCCACCACAGCAAGCACCAGCAACTTAAACAGTCCAATCGCGACGTCCATTAGCCGAAAAAGCGCACTGTAACCTGGGTTGTTCAGGCGCGCCAATCGCACGTCTTCGCGTATTTCGCTTAAAAGACTCATAGAACTCGGTTGAAAACTCTCGGTTTTATTTGGTGAGCAGCATAGCGTGTTCTGTATTTTTCACCATTGCTGATTTGCCATCTATAAACGAAGGCGCACCAATTCTAGTTTCATACCGACTTAAGAATGAAATTGAAAGTTAAAATACAGCCTTTACTTTGGAGAAACGCACAAAATCAACTGCATTCGCGATTTGAGACGTTCCCGTCCCATTAACCAAAATGTGAACTAGTGCAACGATATCAGAAAAGACGCGTTTTTCATACGGGCTTCGATAGGAAAACGCAGCATTTAAGGTTGCCAATATAGACTGCTGAGTGTTCGATCGACGTAGCTTCGACCGAACTCCCGTAAATCAGCCATGGAATCGGGCTGGTTGCCGTCTTCCATAACAATCTGAGGCCAATTCTGGCCCCAAAAGGCGACCATGAGCCCCCAGATTCCCAGACCATCGCTACCGAAATTTGATCTATGGTGTTACCGCCGTTAGAAAACCGGTTTCAGTTTTCCTGATCATCCCGCATTCTTGCATCGCGTTCCTGTTTTTCAGCGTAGGCCGCTTTAATTTGTGACATGACAGCCCCTACGTTGGCCTTCTTTTCAATGCGTGAAAAGTGACCGGTTAATTTCAGATCCGGGGTAAGTTCACCCTTTTCATAGTAGGCCCACATTTCTTCATCGTAGCGACTGGCCAGCAATTGCGGTGCAAACTGGCCGTAGTAATTTGTCATATTTCTAACATCACGGGCCAACATGCTCTTTGCGTGATTGTTGCCCGCAGCATCAACCGCCTGAGGCAAATCAATAATGACCGGTCCCTCTTCGTTAACCAGCACGTTAAACTCGGACAAATCCCCGTGCACCACGCCCGCACACAGCATACGCATCACATAAGTCATCACCAGAGCATGGTCCTCTACAGCCTGCTCCGCGGACAACGTTACATCATTCAATCTGGGGGCGACTTCACCATTGGCTTCGGTGATCAATTCCATCAGCAGCACCCCGTCAAAACACCCGTAGGGCGTGGGCACCCGAACGCCAGCCTCCTTTAACTTGTAAAGCGCATCGACTTCGGCGTTATGCCATTCCTGCTCTTGTTGATCCCGGCCATATCGAGAACCTTTTTCGATAGCTCTGGCACGACGGCTATTGCGACCCTTACGACCTTCCTGATACTGGACCGCTTGCTTAAAACTTCGTTTATCGGCTTCTTTATACACCTTGGCACAACGTATTTCACGACCGCACCGCACCATATACACCTTGGCTTCCTTGCCACTCATCAGCTGGCGCAAAACTTCGTCGACCAGCCCGTCTTCAATGAGAGGCTGAATTCTCTTGGGAATTTTCATGCTGTGGAACTAACCTGAACCGCCGTCTTGGGTGTTGAAAGGACGGGCAGCCAGTCTGAAGGGCATCCGTCCCATGTCTAATCAATTAGTCTGCATTATCGCATAGTGATACGATTGGCGCAGAACTAAGCGATTCGCTGATCCGGGGAAACAGCTATGGCTTATGCCGCCGCGAAACACGTCGACACCGATACCATTCCAGTCGTCGATATCACCGCTTTGCGCGACGGCAGCGATCCGCTTGCGGTTGCAAGCAGCTCCA